>CAYLNI010000067.1:13152-14933 GCA_964384705.1 uncultured Fusibacter sp. | reverse complement strand
AAAAGGCCCATCATTCAATGACGTATTAAGCCGACTTAAGTCAAATGATCAAGTGAAATTTTCTAAGCACGCAATCGACCGATTGAACTCTAGAAACATAGAACTTTCTGATGACGAAATAAGTAGAATCAACGGTGGCGTCGATAAAGCTAAAAGCAAAGGCGTGAGAGAAGCGTTGATAATGATGGACAACAAAGTGTTTGTCGCCAGTGTTCAAAACAAAACGATAATCACAGCAGCAATGGATGAGCAATTAAAAGACAATGTATTTACCAATATTGATGGCGCAGTAATAGTATAGCTGGACCTTTTAAGGGAGCTATAGGAGCGTGTCCGAATGACACAATCCGCTGTAACTAGGAGGTTATTTTATGATGAGATCAATGTTTTCTGGTGTATCTTCACTAAGAGCACACCAGTTGAGAATGGACGTAATAGGCAATAATATTGCCAATGTTAACACAGTTGGTTACAAAGCTTCAAATGTCACTTTTTCTGAAATGTACAGCCAAACACTTAAAGGCGCTAGTTCTTCTTCAGATTCTAGAGGTGGTACAAACCCTACGCAAGTCGGTCTTGGTGCAAACATCGCAGCAATTTCTGTTAATCATACAAAGGGTTCTATTCAAAGAACTGACGTAGCAACAGATTTAATGATTGATGGTTCAGGCTTTTTCGTAGTAACAAATGATGCAAATGCCCAAAATAAATACTATACACGCGCTGGCAACTTCAACATGGATGAGCAGGGTTTCCTTGTTACAACAGAAGGTCTTAAAGTGCTCGATATCAACATGAAACCGATTCAGGTTAATATGTCTGATACGAAAAATGCTACGGCTACCAACAAAATTACAATCAATGGCAACATCAATGTTACTGATGGCGATTACACAACTACTGTCGATTTATATGATTCACTAGGTGATGTGCATACTGTCAATATCAATTTTATAGATGAGCCATATGTAACAACAACCAAGAAAACAGTGGATCCATTAGATCCTAAATACGACCCAGCAAATGCAGCTGCAACATATAATTATTCTTATAAAGAAATTAATATAACGAATGCATCTGGCGTTCAACAAGTGCCAGATCCAGCAGCGGCACCACCAAATAACCACTGGTATGCAAAATTCAATGAGAACGGTGAAATTGTCAATATCGTCACATTGGCTACAGCTGGCGATGCAAACTCGGCTGAAACGATCGTCGCAGGTAATTTGCTTATGACAGTTCCTGGTGCAGCTGATATTACGATTCCTATCGACAGAACCATATTCTTTGCAAATGGCGACGTGACTGACACTAGAATCTTTACACAGGTTTCAAAAGAATCTGATGCAAAGGGAGTTCAACTCAATGGTAATTCAGCTGGTTCAATCGATACGTTCAACATTTCATCTAAAGGTGAGATCATTGGCATCTATACAAACGGAGAGAGAAAAGTGCTTCAAACGCTTGGTTTGGTAGATTTTGACAACCCGGCAGGTCTTGAGAAAATTGGTGGCAACTTGTTCCAAAATACGCCAAACTCAGGTACGCCAAAATATGGTATGCCATCTACAGGAAGCTTCGGATCAATCACGCCTGGTGCACTTGAGATGAGTAACGTTGATTTAGCGGCACAATTTACAGATATGATCACAACGCAAAGA
Organism: uncultured Fusibacter sp.; assembly: GCA_964384705.1. GTDB lineage: Bacteria > Bacillota > Clostridia > Peptostreptococcales > Acidaminobacteraceae > Fusibacter_C. Next base: position 13,272 of record CAYLNI010000067.1, on the reverse strand, counting down.
GGATTCCAAGCAAACTCGCGTGTTATTACAACAAGCGATGAAATATTGCAAGAACTGGTCAACCTTAAGAGATAGTGATTAACTACCCGTAGCTAAGCTACGGGTAGTTTTGATGATTTT
>CAYLNI010000067.1:12518-13132 GCA_964384705.1 uncultured Fusibacter sp. | reverse complement strand
AAAGGATGCCCCATATGATAAAAGTAACGAGATTAAATGGCGAGCCAATCTACTTGAATTCAAATCTAATCGAATTTATCGAAGCGACACCTGATACGATGATCACCTTGACGACAGGCAAAAAAATTATCATAAAAGAAAATATTGACTATGTTATAGAAAGAATTGTTGAATATAATGCCAAAATCAGTCAATATATAAATAAAGTCTAAAATATATAATGAAATAGATAAATTTACTTTGAAGAGGTGCTTGATTTGGATATTACTACAATTTTGGGGCTAGTTTTAGGTTTCGGTTTTATAATGTGGTCAATTTTACTTGGCGGCGAATTGCTCTGGTACTGGGACGCACCTTCGGTTGTCGTCGTAGTCGGTGGTATGTTCGGCGGTTTTTTGGTTGCCTTTCCACTTAAAGAGGTGCTTAATTTAGGTAAAATTTTTGCAAAGACGATGAAAAACAACGAATTCGACGTGGATCAGATCATCACAAAAATAATCGAACTTGCAAATGTCGCTAGAAGAGAAGGGCTATTGGCTCTTGAAGAAGCTGTATCTGAAATTAAAGACGATTTTCTTCAAAAAGGTGTCATGTTAATCGTTGACGGCACAGAC
>CAYLNI010000067.1:7976-12496 GCA_964384705.1 uncultured Fusibacter sp. | reverse complement strand
TCTAGAAACTGAAATTGAAAACATTTCAGAACGGCATAATAAAGGAAAGTCCATGATGGAAATGTTTGGTGCTTTAGCACCTGCATTTGGTATGATTGGTACACTGATTGGACTGGTCGCCATGTTGCAGAACTTATCGGATCCTTCTTCGATTGGTCCAGCGATGGCTGTAGCCCTCATAACGACATTCTATGGATCCATATTTGCCAATCTTATCTTCATTCCGATGGCAGCGAAACTTGCTTTAAAAAGCAATGAAGAACTCTTGATTAGAAATGTTATGATTGAAGGGCTTCTTTCAATACAAGCTGGTGAAAATCCAAGAATTATTGAAGAAAAACTCAAAGTGTTTTTACCACCTTCTATTAGGAAAAAGGTAGGTACTCAGGAGGCGAAATCAGACAATGGCTAAAGATAAATGTCCTGAATGTGTGGCAGGTGCACCTGCTTGGATGGCAACATATGGTGACTTAGTTACGCTTCTAATGTGTTTCTTTGTGCTCTTATTTGCATTTTCGAGTATAGATGCGCAGAAATTTCAAGCAGTTATGCAATCATTCCAAGGCTCAGCAGGCATTCTAGAAGGTGGTAAATCACTTTCGGAAGCACCTATGGTTTTTGATGGCATGCCTGAAACTCAAACCTCTTCACAATCTGTTGTCGAAATGAAGAAACTCGAATCCATTCAACAAGAAGTCGAAGAATATTTGGAACAAAATAATATGCAGGGTTTAGTTGAAACGATGCTTGAGTCAAAGGGTTTAGTCATACGTTTTAAAGATAATGTGCTTTTCGATTCAGGCAGTGCGACGATAAAACCTGGTTCAATTGGCATATTGGCCTTTTTAAGTGATTTGCTTAAAACACCTGAATTAATTAATCAAGACATACGCGTTGAAGGCCATACCGACAATGTGCCGCATGTCTCAAGCCAGTATGCATCCAACTGGGAACTATCAGCAGCTAGAGCGACAAATGTCGTAAAGTTTTTTATAGAACAAGCACAAATGGTACCCTCAAGGTTATCCGCATCTGGTTATAGCGAATACCATCCAATTGAATCGAATGATACAGCAACCGGACGTTCTGCTAACAGGAGGGTTGATATCGTCGTCGAGTCATTGGAAGATATAAATACTGAAGATAGTGGAGGTAATTAAGTGAACAAAAAAATGATAATCATTATTGCTGCCGTAGCGCTTGTAGTGATCATAGGAGCGGGGGTAGCGGTTTTCATGATGACGCGTCCACCTGAAGAAGTTGTTGTGACCTATCATGAGTATACTTTTGATGAAGAATATTCAAATCTTGCAGATAAAGAAAGTAAGAAAATTGTTAAGTATCAAGTGACCATTGAATATACTGACGAAGAAATGATTGCTGTGTTTGATCAAAATAAGACGAAAATTAGAAATAACATTGATGAAATCATGCGTGCGACTACTTCTGAAGATATTGAGAAATCAAATGGTAAAGAGCGTTTGAGAGATAGAATCAAACAGATGATTATTGAAGAACTTGAATCGGACGAAGAAATTATCACAAATATTTATCTGCAACCATTTGTTATTCAAGGTTAAGTTTTTATAACAATTAGCCGATAATTATCTTGATAGTGTATCGATATTCCAAGAACTAAAGGAGGTGAAATCATGCCAGATGTATTGTCCCAAAACGAGATTGACGAACTACTTGCCGCCCTGAGTACTGGTGAGGTGGACGTCAGTGAGATAGAAGAGGAAAAAAAGGAACGGAAAGTCAGAAAGTACGACTTTAGCAGACCTGACAAATTTGCCAAAGATCAACTCAGAACACTCGAAATTATCCATGAAAATTTTTCTAGACTGTTAAACAACTTCTTGTCAGGTTATTTAAGGACTTACATTGAAGTAGACGTGATTTCAGTTCAAAGTTTAATTTATACAGAATTTAGTAACTCGATATCAAATCCAGCAATACTTGGCATTGTCGATTTTGCACCATTTAATGGTCAAGTGATTATCGATGTATCCGCTGATATCGCAAATGCGATGATTGAGCGCGTATTAGGTGGCACTGGAAAATCATCAACGAATTCAAAAGAGAATAGAACGCTTACTGAAATAGAGATGACACTGCTTCGAAATATTCTTATCAAATTTATCAATCTGCTAAAGGAGCCTTGGGGCAACATTGTTGAACTGAGACCTAAGCTTGAAAATATTGAAACCAATGCTCAATTTGCTCAAATTGTCTCTCCTGCAGAATCCGTCGCTCTAATCACATTTAACTTGCATATCGGTGAAAATGAAGGCATGGTCAACATCTGTATCCCACATTTTGTCATCGAACCAATTTTACCAAGTTTGAGTTCGAGGTTATGGTTTGCGACAAGTAATAAAAGAGAGATGACTGAAGAAGAGCGCGGTGCCATGGAACTTGGCATAAGTCAATCCAAGATCAACATGACAGCAGTTGTCGGCGGTTCGAATATCACTGTCTCAGAACTTATGAATTTACAAAAAGGCGACATTATATTATTGAATAAGCGAATTGAAGATCCGATAGAGATCTATGTGGAAAATCAAGTAAAGTTTAAAGCTAAACCGGGCATCAAAAAGAAAAATGTAGCCATTATGATTACAGAACTAGTAGAGAAAGGGGATGAAAGAGATGAGTGATATGCTTTCGCAAGAAGAAATAGATGCTTTACTAGGTGGTGGGGGCTCATCTTCTACTGCACCGTCTTTCTCCGGATTGACTGAAGAAGAAGCGGATGCCATAGGCGAGATAGGCAATATCAGCATGGGCACTGCTGCGACAACTTTATTTACTCTACTTAATAAAAAAGTTACTATAACGACGCCAAAAGTTTCTGAGACCACGATGGAAGCAATGGCTGTCGATTTTGAAGATCCGTCTGTCTTGATCAATATTACCTATAAAGTAGGTATAGAAGGTGTCAACTTCTTGATTTTGCATGAAAAAGACGTCAAGATCATCACCGATCTCATGATGGGTGGCGATGGTACGAATATTTCAAGCGAACTCAACGATCTGCATTTAAGTGCAATCAGTGAAGCAATGAACCAAATGATTGGTTCATCATCGACATCACTATCTGAAATGCTCGGTAAAAAGATTGACATTTCACCTCCAGAAGCTTATCATGATCAAATTTCCGAATTGGATTACACGCAGTTTGGCATAACAAAAACGGATCAAGTTGTAAAAATTGCTTTTAGAATGACAGTTGGCGATTTGATCGATAGTGAAATCATGCAAGTATTACCACTTCATGTGGCTAAACAGATGGTTTCAACCATTATCAACAACAAGCCATCTTCTGAGCCTGTTGTCGAAGTCAAACCGACACAAACAGCAGCACCAGCTAGAGCTGAAGAAAAACCGATGCAAAAAAGTGAACCTCCTAAAAACCAATACTACTATGAAGAAGAAGAAAGTAGACCAAGGGTGGCAAGCGAAAAAATCAGTGCTGTCCCGTTACAATTTGAAAATTTTGATAGTAATTCTGCTCAAATGTATTATAATAATGATATAGATTTAATCAGAGACGTACCACTTGAAATTACAGTAGAGTTAGGTAAGACGGGTAAAAAGATTAATGAAATTCTCGATTTCGGCGTTGGTTCAGTTATTGAATTAGACCGTCTTGTGGGCGAACCACTAGATGTTTTAGCCAATGGAAAACGTATTGCCAAAGGTGAAGTCGTAGTAGTAGATGAGAATTATGGTATCAGAATTACAGACATTATAATACCTAGAAAAATCACGGAATAGATCTTAGGAGGAAAATATGGCAAATACAATACTAGTAGTCGATGATGCAGCATTTATGAGGATGATGATCAAAGATGTGTTGACTAAAAACGGCTATGAAGTTGTTGGAGAGGCTGAAAACGGTCAGAAAGCAATTGAAAAATACAAGGAACTCAAACCTGAACTCGTTATTATGGATATTACCATGCCAGAAGTTGATGGCATTCAGGCTGTGAAAGAAATCAAGGCGTTTGACCCAAATGCTAAAGTTGTCATGTGTTCAGCAATGGGTCAACAAGCTATGGTTATCGAGTCTATACAAGCAGGAGCAAGAGACTTCATCGTTAAGCCATTCCAGGCTGATCGCGTTATTGAAGCAGTTAAGAAAGTATTAGGATAGGTGAATGTCATGGGCATTTTCACCTATTCTATAACACGTTTAGCTGGATATGATAATTCAAGTGACACTTTGTTCACAATAAAATACATTATTGTGGCCACAGTGTTTTTGTTCTTATTATGGGGTTTATCAAAATATTTGACGAAAAGGCATTTTGTTGGCCTTCGTGAAAAGAATATTAAGGTTATTGAAAGAGTTGCCATATCGAGTGATAAATTTCTCTACTTGGTTGAACTGGATCAGATTCACTACTTGATCGGCAGTGATAAAAGTGGCATGACTGTCATAGACAAACGTGAGCATCTGAATATTGAGATTTCAAAACAAATTGAACCTCAAACAGATGCTTTTTTTGAGCAAC
>CAYLNI010000067.1:0-7964 GCA_964384705.1 uncultured Fusibacter sp. | reverse complement strand
AGACTTCGATTCTAAAGAGAGAATCAAAAAAAAATTCGAAGGATAAGAGCGATGAATAAATTCGGGGGAATTTTCAAAAGTTTTTTACTGATTACGCTTCTATTGGTTATATTATTACCGTTGAATGCGGATTTTGCTGCGACCAATATTCAGTTTCCAGATATAAATATTTCGGTTTCAGGTGAAGATGGCGATGTCGAAGTCGCAAATAGTATCCAGATACTCGTCTTATTAACGGTTTTATCATTGGCACCGTCGATTCTGATCATGATGACCTCATTTACTCGGTTTATCATCGTTTTGGGGTTTGTTCGTCGTGCATTGTCTTTGCAGGCGACACCACCAAATCAAACGCTTATTGGCTTGGCATTGTTCTTGACACTTTTTGTCATGCAACCAGTTCTTACAGACGTTTATGAAAATGCATATGTACCGCTACAAGAAGGCACTGTAACTTTAGAAGAAGCTTCTGAGTTGGCATCGGGTCCATTTAAGGAATTCATGCTATCTCAAGTAAGATCTAAAGATTTAGCGCTTTTTTTGAACATTGCCAATGTTGAAGAAGTTAACACAAATGACGATATCAGCATGACCGTTTTAATACCAGCATTCGTTTTAAGTGAACTAAAATTGAGTTTCGAGATAGGCTTCTTAATCTTTATGCCATTTATTGTCGTCGACATGATTGTCGCCTCCACACTGATGGCTTTAGGTATGATGATGTTGCCTCCTGTTATGATCTCTTTGCCTATTAAAATATTGCTGTTCATATTGGTGGACGGTTGGCATTTGATCATAGAAAAGCTCATTCTTAGCATCCGCTAGGGGGTAAAGATGAATGAAGAAATGATTATCGACCTATTTTCAGAGTCCATAAAGGTCATCTTAGTACTTTCAGCACCTATGTTGTTAAGTGGTTTGCTTATTGGCCTTATGATAGCGATATTTCAAGCGACGACTCAGATTCAGGAATCAACTTTAGCGTTTGTACCAAAAATAATCGTCGTGTTTGTCGTTATGCTTGTAACGGGCTCATGGATGATTAGATCTTTAATTGAATATACGAATTATGTTCTTAACTTGATAGATGTCATAATATACTAGGTGATCCAATGAATATTTCCATTCCATTATTAGACATTTTTCTCATTGCTGGAAGAATGGGGGGGATGATTTTTGCAGCACCTATTTTCGGTAGTCGAAACTATCCCATACCAATGAAGATTGGTTTGATATTTTTCACGACGATATTGGTGTTTCCATTTGTAGATTCTACAGTGACCTATGATGTTTCAACCTTTTGGGGATTCGCTATACTCATGGTGAACGAACTGATGATTGGCCTCTTCATAGGTTTATTAATATCTGTGTATTTCAACTTTATTTATTTTGCAGGTGATATCATCGATCATCAGCTTGGTTTTTCCATAATTAGCGTCATCAATCCTATGGATGAATCTCAAATACCGATCACTTCAAATATCTTTTATATTTTTTCTACGCTCATATTTTTACAATTTGAAATGCATCATCAATTAATATCTGCATTGGTCGTTTCATTTTCAAAAATTGAGCTGGGTTCTTTTTTCAAAGCCGCTGAATCCTTGACGATACTATTGGACATTGTTCAACAATCCTTTATTATCGGCCTCCAAATCGCAGCGCCATTTATGATTACGATATTGATTGCAGATATTGTGTTGGGCTTGTTATCTAAGGCGATGCCTGGTATGAACATATTCGTTTTGGGCATGCCCTTTAAAATATTTTTCGGTCTCATTCTATTTATCATATTGATGCCATATCTATACGAAATATTTAGCAATGTCCTGAATTCAGTATTTTATTATGTCGAACAGTATTTTAATTTTTATTTAGAGCCATAAAATATTAATCGAGGAAATCGCAAAAGCAATTTCCTTCAATAAAGTGGGTGGCGTATTGTTAAAGTATTTTGATCTCCAATTATTTTCTGAAGAAAAAACAGAACAACCCACCTCTAAAAAGATTAGAGATGCACGCGACAAAGGGCAAATCGCTCAGTCGAAGGATCTAAATGGTGCTGTTTCTCTATTAGCTGTTTTCATATCTTTTTCATTTTTAAGTAGCTATTTTGTGGACAACTTAATTGGTTATTATTATTTCACTATGGATTTGACCGTTGATACGGCTGCACTATTTACTTCAAATGGCATCGCATTGTTTTTCAATGAAACGATTTTTACTATTCTGAAGCTTTCATTGCCGCTTTTATTGATTGCTCTTACAAGCGGTTTGATAGTATCATATATTCAAGTTGGCTTTATGTTTACAACAGAAACCTTGAAACCTAAGTTTGACAAGATCAATCCTGTTAAAGGGTTTAAGAATATGTTTTCCTCACGTGCTTTGGTAGAGATGGTAAAATCCATTGCAAAGGCGATATTGATCATCTATGTCGCTGTTTCATATATTATGGATAACATGCGAGATCTCTTAATAACGTTAGAACTCGATATGGGGCCAATTGTACTCGTTATGTGGGACCTTATATTTGGAGTCGTCGTAAGATGTGCTCTGCTCCTGTTTGTCATCGCTTTGCTGGATTTTGCTTTTAAAAAATGGAAAAACAAAAAAGACCTCATGATGTCTAAGCAAGAAGTCAAACAAGAGTATAAGCAAAGTGAAGGCGATCCACAGCTGAAAGCACGAATCAAGGAAAAACAGCGCGCTTTCGCAATGAGTCGTATGATGCAGGAAGTACCTAAAGCAGATGTCATCATCACAAATCCGACGCATTTTGCCGTCGCACTTAGATATGATTCGGGGTTAGGGGATGCTCCTGTCGTCGTTGCTAAAGGGCAAGATTTGATTGCACAAAACATTAAACGTATAGCGCTGGAAAATGAAGTGCCAATCGTTGAAAATAAACCATTGGCACAAACACTCTACAAGACAGTTGATATTGGAAATTTTATTCCTGCCGATCTTTATGAAGCAGTAGCTGAAGTATTGGCATTTGTATTTTCACTTAAGAAAAAATCCTAGGAGGCATAAGCATGCGTTTTAGTGACGTTATAGTCGCAATACTCGTAGTCATAATCATATTACTCATCATCGTTCCAGTACCGCTTCCAATGCTGGATTTCTTTCTTGCGCTCAACATATCGATGTCACTCATTATTCTCATTCTTGCCATGTTTATTGGTGAGCCTCTGGAATTTAGTGTGTTTCCGTCCTTACTGCTCGTCACGACCTTGTTTCGACTGGCACTAAATGTGCGTTCGACTATGAGTATCTTGTCGACTGGTGAGGCAGGAGAAGTTATCGCGTCCTTTGGATCCTTCGTTATAGGCGGTAATGCCATTGTAGGATTCATCATATTTATGATTATTATGATCATACAATTCTTGGTCATTACAAAGGGCTCCGAGAGGGTATCCGAAGTTGCTGCGCGTTTTACACTCGATGCGATGCCTGGTAAGCAAATGGCCATTGACGCTGATTTAAACTCGGGTTTGATCACAGAATCAGATGCCAAATTAAGACGAAAAAAAATACAAAGAGAAGCCGACTTTTATGGCGCAATGGATGGTGCCAGTAAATTCGTAAAGGGAGATGCCATTGCTGGCATACTCATTACATTTATCAATATCATTGCAGGATTTATCTTGGGTGCAATGACAATGGGCTTAACGTTACCAGAATCTATTGAGAGATTCACTTTGTTAACTGTCGGCGATGGTCTTGTCAGCCAGTTGCCAGCACTGATGATCTCAGTTGGTACAGGTATTGTCGTCACACGTGCCGCTTCAGATTCAAACCTAGGTACGGATGTCATCAATCAATTGTTCGCACAAAGTAAAGTTCTCTTTATTGTTGGTACCTTTTTAATCTTACTTGGTGCAGTAACACCACTTCCAAATTTTCCGTTTCTAACGATTGGTGCTGCCATATTATTTGCGGGTTATTTACGCATGAATAGCAGTAAAAAAGAGAAGGAAGAGCTTGTTTCAGAAGAGACTGGTGCGGAAGCCTCCAAAGACGATATGCGGCGTCCGGAAAATATCATGCCACTTTTGCAAGTGGATCCTATAGAGTTAGAATTTGGATACGGCATCATACCACTTGCAGATCCAAATCAAGGTGGCGACTTGTTTGATAGACTCGTTATGATTCGTAGACAGATCGCATTGGAACTAGGTTTGATCGTTCCGATTATTAGACTTCGAGATAACATCCAGCTCGACTCAAATCAATACTTGATCAAGATAAAAGGCAATGACATGGCAAAGGGCACAATCGTTTTCGACCATTATTTGGCGATGAGTCCAGGTTCTGTTGAAGGTGAAATTGAGGGGATTGATACGATTGAACCTGCATTTGGTCTCCCTGCAAAGTGGATTCGCTCAGATTTGAGGGAAAAAGCTGAACTGTTAGGTTATACAGTCGTCGATCCGTCTTCGGTCATTTCCACACATCTTACAGAAGTGATAAAAAAATATAGTTTTGAACTGCTTAGTCGTGAAGATGTCAAACAGCTCATTGACAATGCGAAAGACACAAACCCATCGCTTGTCGACGAGCTTATTCCAGGTCTCATGAGCATTGGTGACGTTCAAAAAGTATTGGCTAATCTATTGGGTGAGGGCGTTTCAATAAGGAACCTCGTCTCAATCCTCGAAGCACTTGCAGATCATGCGCGTTCGACGCGTGATGTCAATATCTTGACAGAATACGCGAGACAAAAACTATCGAGACAACTGTCAAAAACCTATTTCCCATTTGGTCAAGCAAAAGTGGTTACACTTGAGCAACCATTGGAAAATATGTTGATGGAAGCGATTGATCAAAATGAAAATGGCACATTTTTAGCGATTGATCCTATGAAGACACAGGGTATACTTGCTAGTTTGGCAACTGAGGTGAGAAAACTCATGCAGATGGGAGAATTGCCAATCGTTGTCACAGCCCCTATCGTCAGAATATATTTTAAAAGAATGTCTGCACAAGCGATACCTGATTTAATCGTTTTATCGTATAATGAGATAGAGTCGGATATTGATATCCAATCTGCGGGGATGGTGAGTGTATAAATGAAAGTCAAAAGATATATCGTCAAAGACATGAGTGAAGCTATGATCAAGATAAAAAGTGAACTCGGCATTGATGCTGTCATACTAAATACACGAAAAATAAAGACGGGTGGATTTTTCAGATTTTTTAAAAAGCCCTTACTTGAAGTCGTTGCAGCCATCGATGAACCAGTCGTCAGTTCACATGTTGAACCAATTAGACGCGAATTTGTGCCAGAAAAAGCAAAAGAAACAAAAGTAGAGCAATTGGTAGAAGTTAGAAAAGAATCAGAGATTGTGATACCAACAGAAATTGTCAAAGAAAATGTGCAAAATGTTGAACTCCAAGAACTCAAACAAATGGTGACAAACCTCATAAAAAAAGTGGAGAATATTGAACACCAGACGCCTCAAACTATACAGACTCCAGAAGAAAAATATATCGCCTTTTTAAATGCCTTGGATATTCAAGATTCAATATCCAAAAAAATACTGGAGATCGTACAGAGACAGATAAATATTGACGAGAAAAATCATGAAACCATACTAAACGCGATGAAAGTTATTGCCAGAGAATATCTTGGAGATATAAAGACCATTGATACAGATATCTTGAACAAACCGAATATCTACATGTTTTTAGGTCCAACAGGCGTTGGAAAGACGACGACACTTGCAAAGATAGCCGCGAGATTGTCCTTGGTAGAAAATAAGAAAATAGGTTTAATAACGGCAGATACCTATAGAATTGCTGCTGTAGAACAACTTAAAACGTATAGTGAAATTTTGGGGATTCCACTTGAAGTCATTTATGAAGCAAGTGAACTTCAAGATGCCATCGAAAGATTTAAAGATAAAGATTATATATTGATCGATACGGCAGGTCGTAGTCATAAGAGCAAAGAGCTCAAATCGGATTACGATGAACTTGTTCGTTATTTGAAAGATGTTAAGATTTATCTTGTCATGAGCATGACAACGAGCTTTAAGGATTTAAAAAGCATCATAGATTCATATGGCTTTTTAAAGGAATACCGCCTGCTCTTTACAAAACTAGATGAAGCGACGTCTTACGGCAATATTTTAAATTTAAAAGTACTCACTGGAAAACCACTGTCTTACTTCACTATCGGGCAAAGTGTCCCTGATGATATTGAAGTCGCTGATAAGGAACGGATTATCCAATACATTTTTGACCAGCATAAATAATCGGGGGTTTAAATGGATCAAGCGCAAAGATTAAGGGATATCGTCAGCGATGGAACAGCTGATAAACCAGATTCTAGAATAATAACTGTATCAAGTGGTAAGGGTGGTGTCGGAAAGACGAATTTCACGGTCAATTTAGGTATCGCACTTGCAAAGCTCGGCAAAAAAGTGACGATTATCGATGCTGATTTAGGTTTAGCAAATGTTGACGTCATGTTTGGCATTGTAACGAAATACAATTTATCAAATGTCATAAAGGGTGAAATCACTGTTCAGGAGAGCATTGTCAAAGGCCCGTACGATATTAATATCATATCAGGAGGCTCTGGCATCATGGACCTCATCGATTTGGATATCAACCAACTTGATAAATTGATTCATACGTTAAGCTATTTCAATACGATTTCCGATTATATTCTCATCGATACTGGTGCTGGACTCAGCAAATCCGTTTTATCATTTGTCGATGCGGCATCTGACGTGATTTTAGTCATTACACCAGATCCAACTTCCATAACAGATGCCTATGCACTTATCAAGAATATAGTTAAGGATGATCAAAAGAAAATTAAGCTCATTATCAATCGCGTTGAAAGCAATGAGGAAGGCGATGAAGTCTATAATAAGCTCGATCAAGCAGTCACAAAATTTCTAAGCCGCGAACTGGAAAATCTCGGTTATATTTTTGAAGACAACAATTTGAAAAGGGCTATAAGAAAGCAAATTCCTTTACTTGAAGCATATCCGAGAGCTATTGCAAGTAAGGGGATAGAGAATATCGCATTTAATCTGGAAAATAACAACCGATATACGAAAAACACACATAGTTTCAAATCGTTTTTAAATAAATTGATGAACAAAATATAAAGTTTAGGGAAAATTGGCAACAATTTTTATAGGTGGGCTATGGATGGCTTTAACAAACATCTTAATATTGCGGATGAAATTGACATCATGATTTTTACGACAAGTGGCCAATCGTTGACTTTATCGACGTTTGTGTACGATGTGACCAGTGACAATCGAGTAATCCTATCCAATCCTATTAAAGAGGGCACACTATTTCCTCTTGAAAAAAGCTATACTTACTATTTCAGATTTTATGTGGAAAATAGCGGTATGTTCTTATTTAAAGGTATACTGATAGATCGAATTAAATTCGACAATTTACCAAGTATCATTATTCAACTAGAATCAGATATTAAACGCGTTCAAAGGCGTAAGTTCTATCGTGTCAGTTTTCTTTCAGTTGGTCACTTTTTATTTGAAAAAAAATTAAGTGACGCCCAAATTGCCACAACACGCGAAAGGATGTTAAAAAAATATAAAAATGAATCCGACCTCATAATCGATGAAATTATCTATGAGAAAATCGCATTTGATACAGCTGACTTAAGTGGTGGTGGTTTAAGAGTTCAAACGCATAATGAATTTGAACTCGGAGAATTCATTAAAGGCGAATTCAAAATTAGCGATTCATGGGTAACTTTTAAAGGTGAGGTCATCAGATGCGAGAAAAAAGACCACAATCGATTTGAAGTGGGTATTAAATTCTTAGAACTCGATTCAATTACACAATCTAAAATAGTGGCATATGTATTTGAGGTTGAAAGAAATTTAATTAAAAAGGGCCTGATGTAGATGAAAATAAAAGTATTAGTAGTTGATGATTCAGCATTTATGAGAAAAGTAATTTCAGAT
>CAYLNI010000066.1:9436-14978 GCA_964384705.1 uncultured Fusibacter sp. | reverse complement strand
CACTTCCAGAATCAGTTTATGCAGAATATAAAGCGCAGCTTGATTCATTAAAATAATCAGCCTTAACTGTAATGAAAAGGCAATATAGGTAAGATGATCGTGAATAAACGATTGTCTTATCTTATCGCTTTGTAAAAGATAAAATATGATCAGATAAAATATCAAGAAAGAGTGAGTCTATGGAAAGAGAAACGAACGTAAGATCACAAATACGCACAAATATAGGCAAGAGAAAGAACAACGTCGATAAGATCATGCCGAGATTCTTTTTCTTGATGGCGAGCGTTTCAGTTGTAACGACACTAGGCATCGTATTGACCCTCATAACAGACGCCGCTAAATTTTTTAAAGAGGTCTCGATTTTTGAGTTCTTTGGATCAAAACTCGCGCCCCTTGCAGCAGAACCATCTTTTGGAATTCTGCCCTTAATTACAGGTACCATATTATCTTCTTTGATTGCCATGTTAGTAGCAATTCCAGTCGGTTTGACAGCAGCTATGTACATGAGTGAATTTGCTAGTGCCCGTGCTAGAAAAGTACTGAAACCAATTATGGAAGTTTTAGCGGGTATCCCGACAATCGTCTACGGTTTTTTTGCCTACTCAGTAGTCACACCTTTACTTATGAACATCATACCGACACTAGAAGCTAAAAATGTGCTTAGTCCTGGTATTGTCATGGGCATTATGATTATCCCGATGGTGGCCTCTTTATCGGAAGATGCGATGAATTCTGTACCAAATGCCATGAGAGAAGGCGCTTACGGGTTAGGATCTACGAAGCTTGAAGTGACGATAAAAGTCGTTCTACCTGCGGCGATATCTGGCATCATGGCATCTTTTGTCCTTGCGATTTCAAGGGCAATAGGTGAAACAATGATTGTAGCGATTGCCAGCGGCAGCTCAAAGAATTTAACGTTTGATATCACACAATCTATGCAGACTATGACAGGTTACATCGTCGAATTTACTAGCGGTGACGCAGGTAGCGGTACAACGGGTTACTACAGTTTATATGCCGTTGGCCTCTTGTTATTCGCCTTTACATTTGTCATGAACATGGTGGCGCATCACATCTCTAAGAAGTTTAGAGAGGAGTATTAATATGAATGCAGAACATGCAATCCTTAAAGTTGAAAATAATAGAAGCAACATTGAAATAGATCACAAACGCATCGAAAAAAGGGTTATGATCAATGGCGTGGCAAAGTTTATCTTTTCATTGTCCACGGTCTTTGCTTTGTTAGTACTAGGTATTCTTTTGTATCGAATTGTCGCTCAAAGTATTGGTTGGCTCGATTTCAAATTTCTCACTGGCAAGCTTTCAATCTTTCCTGAAAAAGCAGGCATATTCGGAGCAATCGTCGGCTCGCTGGGACTCATGGTTATCGTCATTCCAGTCACTTTAATCTTAGGTGTATCGACGGCCATTTATCTCGAAGAATACGCGACAAAAGGCAAGCTTCAAAACTTTATAAAAATCAATATCTCCAACTTGGCCAGTGTACCATCTGTTATATTCGGTCTTTTGGGACTATCATTATTCGGTCGAATTTTGAATTTGGGCTCAAGTATGGTTGCTGGTGGACTGACACTTTCACTACTCGTTCTACCAATCGTCGTCGTGTCAAGTCAAGAGGCATTAAAAGCGGTACCGGGCTTCTTGCGTGAAGCATCGTTTGCCATGGGCGCAAGCAAATGGACGACGATATGGAAAGTGGTGCTACCAGTTGCGATACCTGGCATTTTGACAGGTGCGATATTATCGATATCCAGAGCCATTGGCGAAACAGCACCTCTCGTCGTTTTGGGTATTCCAGCACTTATCATGAAAGTCCCTACGAGTCTTATGGATAACTTTACGGCGTTGCCAATACAGATTTACTATTGGACACTTGATACAGTATTGACGCCAGAGTATGCCAATTTAGCAGCAGCGACGATCATCGTTTTACTCGTCGTTCTGTTCTTGATGAATTCAATAGCAATAATCATTAGAAACAAGTCACAAAAAGGCTTTTAAAAGGAGGCATACAAAATTGGCAAATTCGATAGAAAAAATAGTATATGATGTTAAGGATCTCAACCTTTGGTATGGTCAAGATCAAGCACTTAAAAACATCAACATTCAAATTGGTAAAAATGAAGTAACTGCAATCATTGGTCCATCTGGCTGTGGCAAGTCCACCTTTATAAAGACCTTGAACAGAATGATCGAAAATATCCCTAGCGTAAGAACCACAGGTGAGATCCTCTATCATGGCACCAATATTTTCGACAAGACAATGCGCGTTGAAGAACTGCGCACGCGTGTGGGCATGGTATTTCAAAAGCCTAACCCATTTCCAAAATCCATTTATGAAAATGTTCTCTACGGTCCAAAAATACACGGCATCAAAGACAAACATATCTTGCAAGAGGTACTTGAAACCAGCTTGAAAAGTGCAGCGTTATGGGATGAAGTCAAGGACAGACTCCATGATAACGCATATGGTCTGTCTGGTGGTCAACAACAAAGACTCTGTATCGCAAGAGCGCTTGCCGTACAACCTGACGTGATCCTTATGGACGAACCGACATCGGCACTAGATCCTATTGCAACAGCTAAAATAGAAGAGCTTATCGACAGTCTAAAGGCTGATTACACGATCAATATCGTTACGCATTCCATGCAACAAGCAGGTCGTATTTCTGATAAAACTGCTTTCTTTCTTATGGGTGAGCTGATAGAATTTGGATCGACAGAGTCTATTTTTTCCAACCCAAGAGATAAGCGCACAGAAGATTATATTACAGGCAGATTCGGTTGATTTAACTTGCGAAAACATTTCATAATCATGTAAAATGGTATAAATGTAAAATGGTATAAATGTGAAATGTAGATTGAATTGAGGAGATAAATTATGAGAGCACCACTGGATAATGAGTTAAAAGCAATACACGTAGATATTATAAAGATGGGCACACTGATAGAAAAAACTATAGAAGAAACAATAAGCGCCTTGGTAAATCAAGATGTTCAACTGGCAAAGAGCGTTGCAGAAGGCGATGATCGTTTCGACAAGATGGAACTTGATATCGAGAGCAAATGTATCTCTGTCATTGCGACGCAACAACCGGTAGCGTCTGACTTGCGAATATTGTTTTCCATCGTAAAAATTGTAACGGACCTTGAAAGAATAGCTGACCATTGCCAAGACATCTCTAAATTAACGCTGGACCTTGCGGGTCAAACATATGTCAAACCGCTGATAGATATTCCCAAGATGGCAAAGCAAGTGAGAGAGATGGTCAAGATGACGATTGATTGTTACATCGACCAGGATGTCGCAAAAAGCAAGGTCGTCTGTGCAAATGACGATTTAGTCGACGATTACTTCAAAACGATATTTAACGACCTTCAAGTTGTTATGAAAGAAAAACCAGATTCTATCAAGCAATGTATGGATTTTCTGATGATTGCCAAGTATCTCGAACGCATGGCAGATCATGCCACAAACGTTGCTGAATGGGTCATCTACAGTGTAGAAGGCACACATTTTGCCGGAAATGCATAACAAAAACAGATCTAAAGCATTAACTAAGACTACAGACCTAATGGGTCTGTATTTTTTTTGTAATAATTTAGGGGAGCTATGATATAATAATAGTAAGACTTTAATCGAGCGAGGCTGACAGAATGAGCATTTATTTAGATAACGGTGCAACATCCTTTCCAAAGCCTTTGACAGTTCAACAGGCGGTATTAAGCGCTCTGACGGATTATAAAGGCAGTATGGGAAGAAGTAATGCCACTGAAATACACACACTTGAACGCCTCGTATATGACACGAGGCTTCATATATCGAAACTCTTCAATTTTTCGCATCCAGATCATGTCGTATTTACCAAGAACATCACGGAGAGTCTCAATTTATTTTTGTTTGGGTTTTTAAAGCAAGGCGAGCACGTTCTTATGAGTGCGCTGGAGCATAATGCTGTGGCAAGACCATTAGAAGCGCTCAAAGCCCTCAGAAAGATAAAAGTGACGATCATACCATGTGATGCACATGGACAGATGGATCTGAACGTACTTGAGAAAGCACTAGCAACAAAGCCTGCGCTTGTCATCATCAATCACGCATCAAATGTAAGCGGGGACATTCAAGATCTGACTGGTATCGGAAGACTCACACACCAGTTTGGGATACCACTACTCGTTGATGCCGCTCAAACAGCGGGTGTCGTACCAATTAACATGCAAGAACAATATGTCGATGTACTGACATTTACTGGCCATAAGGCATTATATGGTCCTCAAGGTATTGG
The DNA here is from genome assembly GCA_964384705.1 of uncultured Fusibacter sp. Lineage (GTDB taxonomy): Bacteria > Bacillota > Clostridia > Peptostreptococcales > Acidaminobacteraceae > Fusibacter_C. The sequence goes on along the minus strand of CAYLNI010000066.1, from coordinate 10,671 downwards.
TGGCATTCTCATGTCACCAAAGATTGCACGGGGTGTTACACCATTTATATACGGTGGCACAGGCAGCCTTTCTGAACAGTTGACGCAACCGAGCATTATGCCCGACAAGTTCGAATCCGGCACGCCTAACAGCTTAGGCATACTCGGTCTAAAGGCGGGTATCGCATTTGTACAAGACTTTGGTATTCAGGCGATTCATAAGAAAGAAACGGAGATGATTGAGAAGCTTCAAAGTTTTATTGAAAGCGTTCCAAGCATCCAGATCATTGGTAGCCTAGACGCGCGTAAACGCGTGGGCATTTTAGCTGTGAATTTTATGGGCAAAGACAACGCTGTTATTGCTCATGAGCTCGCAAAGAAATACGATATCATAACGCGCGTTGGTATGCAGTGTGCACCAATGGCGCATCAATCTTATGGTACTTTTCCGCATGGTACGATAAGATTCAGCACCTCTGTATTTACAACTGATGAAGAGATTGAACAAACAATTCTTGCCTTAAAAATGATTTTAGAAGCATAATTCTTTATTCTAGGTGGGTGACTATGGCGCTGAATAATCTGAACATGAGGTTGTCAGAAGAGCTTGAAGAAGCATATGATATTATCAATAAAACAAATTTAGTGATTTTCAAATGGACATTATCTGAAGATGTTCCCACTGACTATGTGTCGGATAACATCAAATTGTTTGGGTATAAACCAGAAGATTTTTATGTAGGAGCGCTCAAGGACTATTGGGAATTCGTTTTTAATGAAGATAGAGATCGGGTTAAAACCGAGCTTTATTGGGCGCGGGAACACGGGAGAAATAATTATAAAAATCAATATCGCGTCATCTGTAAAAATGGTGAGGTCAAATGGGTTGAAGAATGGGTGATACACGAACGCGATGAACATGGTAAGCTCATTCATGAGAAGGGCATTATTAGGGACATAACGGAAAGTGTCATCATTTCTGAAAAGCTCAGGGAAAGTGAGTCTCGCTATAAAGAATTGTTCGACAACGCATCGGCACTTATTTGGACATTCAAAGAGGATGGCCAACTGACAAGCTATAACAAGTCGTTCGCTGAGATGATGGGCATAACATTTAACAACTCTGGTCATTCGATTGAGCGTTTTCTCTCGAAAACGACTATGACAAAGATGGGCAATCAAAGTGTGTTTGCCTATTTTCTTGAGCATATAAATACGCGCATTGAAATTGAGATGGTCAATCAGGCTGGTGAAAC
>CAYLNI010000066.1:8722-9338 GCA_964384705.1 uncultured Fusibacter sp. | reverse complement strand
AGGCAAAAATCAAATTCTTAACAGAACACGATACGCTTACTGGTTTACATAACCGGTTATATTTTGATAGACAATTAAGCAGACTGGAAAATGAAGATGTGCACAATCTAAGCATCATCATTGGCGATATCAATGGCCTCAAAATGGTCAATGACGCTTTTGGTCATAAAATGGGTGATCAAATGCTCATAGAAGTATCGAAAGTGTTAATGGCCATCTTTGATAAAGAAGGCGATGTCATATCGCGGTTAAGTGGTGACGAATTTGCAATTATCACTCAAACGAGAAACATACCTGCAAAGATTGACGCGATACAGAGCGCTTGTCAAAAACTCGTTCAGTTTCCGTTTGTCGTTGACATCTCATTAGGCTATTCCATTCGCAAAAAAATGACACAAAGTCTAGATAGCATATTTAGAGAAGCTGATCATCAAATGTATCGAAATAAATTAAGACGAACAAAAAAGATTAAAATGAACATGATCGAGTCACTAAAAGCTCAGTTAGAAGCAAAATCCATTGAAACGACCTTGCATTCTGAACGAATGACTGTCCTTGCAGAAAAAATGGGCAAATTTTTAAACCTCAATGTCGCAGTCATCGAGGAACTGATGTT
>CAYLNI010000066.1:0-8695 GCA_964384705.1 uncultured Fusibacter sp. | reverse complement strand
TGCATGATATCGGGATGGTCTCAGTAGACAAAAGCATCGTCATGAAATCAGGCAAGCTCTCTCAAGAAGAATTTAAAGAAATCATGAAACATTCTGAGATAGGTTATCATTTACTTGTCGCCACACCTAGTTTAGCGGGTATAGGTGAATATGTACTCGCACATCATGAAAACTTTGATGGTTCTGGTTACCCACAAGGGTTAAAGGGATTAGAAATACCATTATTATCGCGTATCATAGCTGTAATTGACAGTTATGAGGCCATGACGCATGACAGACCCTATCGTAAGGCACTGAGCCATGAGGCAGCAATACATGATTTGATGGCGCAGTCAGGTAAAAAATACGATCCAAATCTTGTCATCGCGTTTATAAATTGTTTAAAAGATCAATAAAACTGTGCTTTACAGCCGTTTGAAAGGAGGACGACTATGGAAAGAAGGCGTGAGAAACGGTTAAGCCAATTGGGGATGATTGAGTCGTTTAACTTTCATTCCTCGCAACACAACGTCGTGATCAATGCACCAGTGGAAATATCCTTGATAGATATGTCTGCAGGCGGTCTTGGTATCAAATCAAATGTCGAGCTCGAGAATGATACGACGATCAGCATCAATATAGAAGTCGATGATATGAATTACGTCGTCATCGGACGTGTAGTTTGGTGTAAACCGGAAGGCAATCTTTACAATTGTGGTTTAAAATTGATCTATATCCCTTCAGAGTTAAAAGAATATCTTGAAGGCAGTGAAGATCAGACAAAATATATCAATTGAGAAAACAGCAATCACAAAAGGTGGAGGGACTATGCTAAGAGAAGAAATCGAAGAACGGTACTTATGGGATTTAAGTGATCTCTTTGAAAATGATGACGCTTGGGAGCTTGAATTCTCAAATGTGAAGACACTTGCAGAACAATATAAAGCCTTTAAAGGCAAGCTCACTGAAAGTTCAGAAACGTTGTTGGCAGCTATTCAGTTACAGGAAACGCTTTCAAAAAGTCTGACGAATGTCGTCACTTATGCTAGGCTCAAACAAGATGAAAACACAAAACTGTCGACATATCAAGCATTAGTGGCACGCTCTGAAAGTCTTATGACTGAGGTAGGCGAGATCATGTCTTTCGCGGTTCCTGAAATCCTAAAATTGGAATACGAGACTTTTTCAAAGCTCTTGGATCATCCAGAGTTAAAGCTTTATACAAAGCACTTTCAAAATTTGTTTAGAGGTAAGCCGCATACATTGACAGAAGAAATTGAAGGTATTTTGGCGCAGACAGAAGAGTTGGCTGGCGTACCAAGCAATGCTTATGGCATGCTTTTAAATGCGGACATGACTTTTGAGGATGCGGTAGACAGCTCTGGCAACGCGCATAAGTTGACAAATGGCAGTTATGTTTCGATTCTTATGAATGAAGACCGCGTTCTAAGAGAAGATGCGTTTAATAAATTTTACAAAGTATATGGCGCACACATCAATACGATTGCGTCGCTCATGCAGAGTGAAGTAAAGAAAAATGTGTTTTATAGTCGTGTAAGAAAGCATGCATCGTCAAGAGAAGCGGCGTTGTTCGAAAACAATATTCCCGTTTCTGTACCCGATAAATTGATTGAGGCAGTCAATGCAAATCTCGAGACGTTTTATAAATACATGAGACTTAGAAAACGCGTACTAGGCGTTGACGCGCTACACTTATACGATATCTATACGCCGATCATCTCAAAAGTCGACTTCAAAATTGAATATGATGAGGCAAAAGAAATGGTGACTAATGCGTTGTCAGTTCTCGGAGATGGCTATCAAAATGACATAAAATCCGCTTTTTCGGAGCGTTGGATCGACGTATTTGAGACAGAAGGCAAACGAAGTGGCGCATATTCTTGGGGCACTTATGACTCTAAACCTTATGTCTTGCTCAATCATAAAAACAACCTTGACAGCATGTTCACACTTGCTCATGAACTCGGCCATTCCATGCATAGTCTCATGACACGCAAGGAGCAACCTTATGTCTATGGCAATTATTCAATCTTTGTCGCTGAAGTGGCATCAACTACAAATGAAGCCTTGCTTAACGATTATTTGCTTAAAACAGTGACGGATCCTGAAAAGAAAAAATACATTCTCAATCACTATTTGGAGCAATTTAGAGGGACGATTTTCAGACAGACGATGTTTGCCGAGTTTGAACGCGATATTCATGCACATGTTGAAGCTGGCGGTGCTCTAACGGCAGATTTTATGTGCACGCATTATTTAAATCTCAATAAAAAATACTTTGGCCCAGATGTCATCATTGATGATTCTATCAAATACGAATGGGCAAGAATACCGCATATGTATTACAATTTCTATGTGTACCAATATGCTACTGGCTTTTCTGCAGCGATTTCATTGGCAGATCAAATTTTAAAAGAGGGTAAACCAGCGCTTGATCACTATTTAGGATTCTTATCAAGTGGATCTAAAGATTATCCGATAGCCATCTTACGTGAAGCTGGCGCTGATATGGAAACTGAAATGCCTGTCATGAACGCATTGTCAGTATTCAAATCAGTGGTGGATGAACTCGACGCCTTGCTATAGAATTTGATGGAAGGAGCTAATCATGCAATCAGATCCAACAAAGACGGATAAACCAAAATTGCGGATGCCTACTTCTGTACTTGTAAAAGCTGGCTTTTTGGCGACGGTGAGTATCGTTCTTACGCGATTTTTATCAATCATGTTATTATTGGGCGGACTGCCAGCTTTACGTGTCGGGTTTGGCAACATTCCCATCATCATGTCTGGTATGATGTTTGGCCCTTTAGTAGGTGGACTTACAGGTGTTGTAGCTGATGTGATCGGCTATTTGATCAATCCGATGGGTGGCACCTTCTTCCCTGGATTTACATTGTCAGCAGCTTTGTATGGCATCATATCAGGGATTTTATTCAAGAAAATTAAAATTCAAAATAGCAAACTTAACTTTAATTTCATCAATGCGCTCGTTATGATCGCATTTGGCATTGGACTATATGTGTTGATGCTCAGTACGGATGTCCTCACATTTGAAAATGGTAGACCGATATATAACGATGCGGATGCCTTACCACTGATTATTCTTATGGTTCTTGTGACGGCTTTGTTTGTGACGTTACCATTTGCGATTTCGTACAAATTTAGAAACCGAGAACAAAAAATTCACTTTGATAAGATCGCCTTTGTCGTGAGCCTCACGTATGTCATCAATGCGCTTTTGCTCAATACTCTTTGGCTATCTATTCTATTCGATCAAGGGTTTATCGCTTTTTTACCAGGGAGGATCATAGCGGCTGTCGTGACGATACCACTGTATACCTTAATTCTCTTTACACTTGGACGATTTATAGATCTTATAGAACAATAAATTGAGGAAATTTCATAATTCATGGTTAGGTGGACATTTCCACCTAATTTTTTTTATAAATATGGTATAATAAACTTTGAATAGTGAGGGCCATATGACGAAAAAGAACATAAAAGAAGTGATTGATATCCTTGAAAGGCTCTATCCAGATGCTCAGGCGGAACTCGATTTCAAGTCGCCTTTTGAACTGCTGATCGCCGTAATATTAAGTGCACAATGTACCGATGTGCGCGTCAATCAAGTGACGAAAGTTCTGTTTGAAAAAGCGGGTGATGCGTTTGCACTCTCAGAACTCCCTTTGGAAGAGATAGAAGCAATCATAAAACCATGTGGTTTATATAAAACGAAGGCAAAAAATATCAAAACGACAGCAACCATGTTGGTGGATAACTATGAAGGCAATGTACCCAGCCAGCATGAAGCGCTCACTAAACTGCCAGGTGTCGGTAGAAAGACAGCCAACGTCGTCGTGAGCAATGCATTTGATACACCGGCTATCGCAGTTGATACACACGTTTTCAGAGTGTCGAATCGCATTGGTCTTGCAAATGCAAAAACTGTTGAAGAGACAGAAGTGCAATTGATGAAGGGCATCGATCGAGCCATGTGGACCAAAGCCCATCATATGATCATATTTCACGGCAGACGCGTCTGCAAAGCGCGCAGCCCACTATGTGGGATTTGTGACGTCAAGGCGTACTGCAAATACTATAAAAAACATCCTCAGGAGTCGAAATGATGCGTTCAAACCATCTCAATCCCATGCCTAAAAACTTAATGTTTTCTTTAGATATTGGCACGCGAAGTGTCGTTGGCATTTTGTCAAAAAAAGAAGGCAAGAAATATATTGTGCTCGACCATGAAGTGATGGCGCACCCTGATCGCGCCATGTTCGACGGACAAATTCACGACATCGCCAAAGTCACTGAGGTCGTTAAAGCAGTTGTCGATAATTTGGAAGCGCGTCATGGCTTTAAATTGGAACAAGCGGCGATCGCAGCTGCAGGTCGATCGCTTAAAACAGAGCGCGCCTTATTTGAACTAGAAATCGATGTGACAAAAGAAATAGACAAAGCGATTACAGACAGCATCGAGATGCAAGCCATACAACTGGCACAAAAAAAACTGTCAGAACTTCAAGACCTTCACACGAGCTACTATTGCGTTGGATATAGCGTCATCAATTATTATTTGGATAAAAATATGATTCTCAATCCCATCGGGCACAGAGGTGTAAAGCTCAGCACCGATATCATTGCCACGTTTTTGCCTCATATCGTCGTAGACAGTCTCTATTCTGTCGTACACAAAGCGGGACTCGAAGTCATGAACTTGACGCTCGAGCCGATCGCATCGATCAACGTGGCCATTCCAAATAATTTACGTCTCTTAAACCTTGCACTAGTGGATGTTGGTGCAGGCACATCAGATATTGCCATATCAAGAGATGGTTCGGTAGTTTCATATGGTATGGTGGCTCAAGCCGGGGATGAAATCACAGAAAAAATCGCTCAAACATATCTACTCGACTTTAACCATGCCGAAAAATTGAAAGTAGGCTTGTGTATCAATGAAACAAACGCCTTTGTAGACGTTATCGGCATGTCGCATACGCTTACCACGGATGAGATTATGGAACAGGTCAATCCAGTAGTCATGGGCATCACTAAAGAAATTGCCGACAATATTCTAGAGCTCAATAAAAAACCGCCAAGTGCTGTATTCTGCATCGGCGGTGGTGCACAGATACCGGGATTTACAAAGTATTTGGCTGAGGCTTTGTCCTTGGCTCCAGAACGCGTCGTGATCAAACGTGTGGAAAATTTGGATATGGTTTCATTTGAGTGTGACGTACTGACTGGTCCTGAGTTTATTACACCTATCGGTATTGGGGTCACAGCATTTGAGGAACGCGATCAAGATTTCATACAAGTCAATGTCAATGAAACTGCGATTAGGTTATTCAATTCCAAACCGCTTCAGGTTTCTGATGCTTTGATTTTGACAGGATACAACGCACGCAGCTTGATCTCAGAACGTGGCGACAGCATTAGTGTTCAGGTGGATGGTGACATGCGTGAAATTAAAGGCGATTACGGCGAACCGGCACAGATCTATATCAATGGTGCGACTGCACATTTAGATACGAGGATCAATCACAAGGATTTGATCACTGTTGTCCCTGCACAAAAGGGCAAGCCGAGAAAAATCACATTGAAAGATCTTATCAAATTGGATGGTAAGATAACACTCAATGGACAAGCCATCACTGTTATTGAATTCGTGAGTGTGAACGGTGTCAACCGAACAGGTGACTACATGCTCATCGATGGAGATATCATAGTGACACGTGGCATAAAAACCGTTAAACAGCTTGCTGAAGCGGTGGAACTTGACCTTTCCAGTTTTGCAATATTTATAGGAGACACGAGGTTGGAACCAACTGACGCGGTGAAAGTGGGTTCGCATTATCATTATAAAAAATACGAAGCACCAATCCGTACAGAAATCGACAGACTCAATCAAGTACCGACTAACGATGGCGTGTATGGGGACAAACGCGAACTGAGTGTTTCAGTCAATGGTGAACCTGTTACGATGCCTATAACGAAAAATGAAATGGTATTCGTGGACATCTTTGATCACATCGTATTTGATTTGACAAAGCCACAGGGCATTCTGGTGCTAAAACTCAACGGCTCTAGAGCCAATTATACAGATATTTTAAATGAAGGGGATGCAATAGACATCTATTGGAACAATTAATGGAACCTAATTTGAGCATGTTATTCGATCGGCAATACACGTGTCCGATCTGTGAAAATAATTTCACATCAAAGCAAGTCAAAACTTCAGCAATAAGAGCCAAAGAGCGAAGGAAGGATTTTCACACCTTGTTCTCTGGTGAAAACCCAACCTTTTATGGCATCATATGTTGTCCAGAATGTGGGTATGCCAAATTTGAAAACGACTTTAAAAAAGAAGCGTCTGCAAAATGTAAAGAGACGATTAAGAACACGGTCTCTAAAAGTTGGAAAACGCAAGATTTTACTCAGGAAAGGGATCTTGGCGCCGCGATCAGAGTACACATGATTGCCCTTGTCAATTATACGATCTTAAAGGAGAAACAAGCCATTATCGGCAAGCTTTTACTGAGACTTGCATGGTTCAATGATGAGCTAGGCAACGAAAGTGAAACGAAAAGATATGTGACACTTGCCCTTGAGGCTTTTATAAAAAGCTACGAACAAGAGAAACACGAAGAAGCCGAAGAAAAAGAGCTCGAGATCATCTATCTCATTGGAGAGCTGAACCGCCAATTGGGCAATTTCAAAGAATCCGTGAGATGGTTCGATATGGTCGTCAGACATGAGTTCGCCTATAAGAACCGACTCATAAAAAATTATGCAAAAGAACAATGGGCATTGGCCGCAGAGCAACATAGCTTGAGCAAAGAAACAAGTTACAAAGGAGAATAAAAATGACAATCTATTTGATCAGACATGGTGAAACGACTGCAAATGTTGAAAAGCGGTTTGCGGGTGTCAGCGATGTCGAGCTTACTGAAAAAGGCGTGGGTCAAGCCGTTCTAGCAGGCGAAAAACTGAAAGAACTGGCGTTTGATGCCATCTACAGCTCCACTTTAAAACGCGCTCACGAGACCGCAAAAATCATAGCCAAGCACCAAACAGTTGAAGTTGTCGCGCTTGATACGCTTAAAGAAATGAATTTCGGCATATGGGAAGATAAAAAATTATCGGAGATTAAATCTCAAGATGGTGCTCTGTTGAACCAGTGGTTTGTTGACTTTGAGACTTTTGTTGTACCTGAAGGCGAGAGTGTTAAAGAAATGTTTGAACGCGTTACAACGGCGTATAAGACTATTATAGAGCCATATTCATTGGATTCGGATACGAAGATCGCCATCGTCGCGCATGGCGGTGTGATACAGTCTTTGCTGAGCTATCTGTGCTTTGGTGACAACACAGGCTACTGGAAGTTTAGAATCGATAATTGTGGCGTAAACAAAATTGAATATGTGATGGGTTATCCAGTTATTCAAGGCATAAATCAATAAAAGGTTCATTTCCTCCAATCATTCGTGAGAAAAAAGGTTACATGGTTTAAAAGAATTTATGGTATTATAGTGATAGAAATGATTCAAGTAAGGAGGAATATCGGTGAAGGTAGAATACATCAATTCATTTATTAAAGCATCTACTGAAGTATTAAACAATTTTGTTACAGATAAATTCAGCGTCGGAAGACCTTATATAAGAACGAACCCATTTCCGACAAGAGAAATTGTCATCATATTAGGTATAACAGGCGATATCAAAGGTCAAGCCGTATTCAGCCTTACTGAGGATATGGCAAAAAAGATTGCCTCAGGGATGATGATGGGTATGCCAGTCGATGAAATTGATGAAATGGCAAAGAGTGCATTATCGGAACTCGGTAATATGATCATGGGCAATTCAGCCACGCTATTATTCAATGCAGGTGCAAAAATCGATATAACGCCCCCATCACTTGTAAAGGGAACCGCGATAGAGATTTCTTCTGCGGGTATGGAAACCATCTGTGTGCCTCTGGTCTCAGAGCTTGGTGAAATCGAGTTCGATATCGGAATCAAAAAATAGAATTGGAGTAAATCATGGCAATCAACATCGTTTTGTATCAGCCTGAAATCCCACCCAATACGGGAAATATCGCAAGAAGCTGTGCGATAACGGGCACTAAATTGCATCTCATCAAGCCTTTGGGTTTTTCTATAGACGATAAACATTTGAAACGCGCTGGACTTGATTATTGGGCGTATCTCGACCTCGAAATCCACGAAGACGAGCACGCTTTTTTTGAGAAATATGGTGGCGAAAAGTTGTACTTTGCAACGACAAAGGCATCTAAATACTATGACGAATTTGCCTTTGAAGACAACTGTTTCATCGTCTTTGGACGTGAGACGTCCGGTTTGCCGGCCTATGTTCATGAAAAATATAGTGAAACAAGGTTCAAGATTCCAATGAAAAAAAATGAACATCTTAGAAGTTTGAACCTATCCAATTCAGTCGCAATTATTTTATATGAAGCCTTGAGACAAAATCAGTTTTTTGATTTGAAATAAGGTCGATTTGTGACTGATTGGCGCCAGTTAAGGATTGGCGACAGTCATTGAGTAGCGCCAGACACTACGTATAACAATGTGGTGTTTTTTATTGGAAATTTATATTAAAAGGTGGAAATATGACATTTACTGCGAAAGAATTTATAGCAATATTGATGCCGTTATTGGGTGGTCTT
>CAYLNI010000065.1:13276-14986 GCA_964384705.1 uncultured Fusibacter sp. | reverse complement strand
AGTTTTCCATTTTTATTGTTTTCAGTGGTCAATTCGGGATTTTACCGATTGCCCCGTTTTTTTTATCATAAAATTTGAATTATATCATTTCCTACTTAATTTCTGCCCCTCTAGAGAATATTCGGACATTTGAGTCACTATTTTCGGGGGTTAATTCAAGTAGCTCACCTACCGTGACGATATCGAAGCCTTCCTTGATGAGGCCATCCAAGATTGCGCTAAATGCCTGTGTCGTGTTTTGATTGGTGTCTCGTAATAGTACGATGGCACCATCGAAGGCGTGGTCGAGGACGTAGTTTGTTATATAAGCGGAGTCGTCAAATTTCAGATCAAGTGGATCGATTGACCATAAAATTGCAGGCATATCGGCTGTTGATATGACATTTTCATTGTATATCCCATACGGTGGGCGATATATATATGGTGTGAAACCAGTATATTTGGCGATGGTATCATTTGTTTTTTTAATTTGAGTGAGGATGCCTTCATTACTGAGCCTTGTAAGTTGTGCATGACTCCATGAGTGGCTGCCAAGTAGGTGTCCTTCACCGTAGATGCGTTTTATGAGCATCGGGTATTCATTGGCACGATTGCCCATGACGAAGAACGTTGCCACCTTGTTGCGCGATTTTAGAGTATCCAATATAAGTGGTGTATATATTGGATGAGGACCATCTTCAAAGGTAATAGCGATTTTTTTGCGGTTTAAGACGGGTGCAATGACTTTTTCATCTGTTGAAATAAGTTCAGAGGTGGTGGTTTCCACCGTTTCTATAGTTGTTGGCTCTACCTGTACTGGACTTTCAGTTGTTTCGGTAGGTGTCATTTCTGTTGAGGGTTCTGATAGTGTGACTTCCTTTAGTTCAATATGGGCTGTGAAGACATCAAAAGGAATTTCAAGAGAAGGTTCTCCTATAAACGCTGAACCAATCTGATATTTTTCAAATAAGATGACAAGGCTATTTTCTTTGATCACGAAATGTTTGAAATTGGATTCAAGTGGCTGACTGCCTTTTGTAACCCATGCCTCATCCAGAGTGATGTTCAGTACGTGATTTTCAATCAATGATTCCCTTATATATTGCGAAAGGATCTCCAGGTAAGCAGATGACCCTTTGAACAAGTCTTTAAGCGTCAACTGTCGACCTTGCTCCAAGTTGAAATTATAAGTGTACATGGTGGAACTGGGTTGTGCACCGCCTAAATACTTACTTTCTCTAAAAATCAGCGACAGATGTCTAGGCGTTTCGTAGATGATCTCGTAGTCGATATGGAGTTCATAAGGCCATACTTCTTCGTTAGTCACTTGTATATTGGCTGTATCTTGCCTGAATAGTTCTATTCGATTCAGTGCAAATTCAGATAGGATGGCATCGATCTTTTTATGTCCCGTTATCGGATAGTGAACGGCAATCGTTTGATCTTCTTCCTCTTCCACTATGGAATGAATGACAAGTTCTGGACTGCGCATTTCATCCGTTCCCTTTAGAACCTCAGGTCTAATGGCAACTTCCACTGTATCATAACTGTCAGTACATGACGCTAAAATTAGTAAGAGTGTTGCAAGCATCACTATGAGTTGTATCATTCGTTTCATTTAAGCGCCTTTCTTATTGAACATGGTAAATGGTTGACTATGGAAATTGCATAATTACCTAATAAGTCTCAAATAAGATTTTCACATGGTAAAAATGGCTTGTTTGCGTCATT
>CAYLNI010000065.1:10528-13259 GCA_964384705.1 uncultured Fusibacter sp. | reverse complement strand
ATGTAAGAAATATCTTGAATTTGGAATTATGCTATTTCCTCTGTAATCTTTATTTTAATATAGTTTATAGAATTATGCAATTTAGACTAATTTATATTGGTAGGATTGACCGTACGAAAATGTTGTGATAACATTTTAACATGAAATCTAGATGGAGGTCTTATGCCACATATCGTTTATAAAGCAATTGACGTTGAAGACGTCAAAAAAATAGAGCAGCCTATTATTCAAGAAATATCAAAAATCGTGAACTGTCCACCAGATCACTTTACCACAGAATGGACACCGACTTTGTTCATATCAAACGGTGTGGAAAATACAGGTGGCTATCCGTTCGTGACTGTAAATTGGTTCAAGAGATCACGTGAACAACAAGAAGAGGTCGCGAAAGTCATAACTCAGTTTGTATTGGATTTAGGCTATTCCGATGTTTGTGTGTACTTCAATGAGTTGGAACCAAGTGCGTACTATGAAAATGGTATCCATTATTAGGTCTGAATATCGGTTTCCTTAAATAAAAAGACAGTGTGACTTAACGCTAAAGCGCTAGGTGGACACTGTCTTTTTTTCACTTAAGGACTTTTATAAAAGCGACTTTTAGATAATTGCTTTCTTCATATAAATGGTGTGTTCTGAAGTCTTTAGGTAGTTGATGCATTTCAAGAATTTCGAATCTCGCACCAGCTTCGTTGAAGCCGCGACCGATGATTTGCTTGAATTTGTCTAGTGTGATTGTGCTTGAGTTATTTGAAGCGACGATGACACCGTTGTTTCTTGTGATGCGGATGGCTTCTGCAAGTAAAGATGGATAATCTTTTTCCGCACTGAACGTGAAATCCTTAGATTTTGCATAGCTCGGTGGATCCAAAATAAGCAAATCGTAACTAAGGCCTTTTTTGAGGGCGAATTTAAAATAGTGAAAGACGTCTTCTACGAGGATTTGATGATTTTCAAGAGAAACGTCATTGAGTTCAAAGTTCTTCTGAGTGTGCTCCATGCTGCGATTTGCTAGATCGACGCTCGTTGTGGTCTTAGCACCACCAAGCGCGGCAAATACAGAAAAAGCACCTGTGTAAGAAAACGTGTTAAGGACAGCTTTTCCTTTCGCATATTGAAAGCGAATCGTGCGTCTTACTTCGCGTTGATCAAGAAATAACCCGACCATAGCGCCTTCATCGAAGAAAATGGAAAGGTTGACGCCGTTCTCTTTGATGACGATTGGGAAAGTAGCAGGTGTGCCAACGATGAATCCATCTGCATTTTCAGGCGTTTGTCCTTCAAATCGGAGTTTTTCGTATATCGCATCATATTCTACGGATTTTTTTAGTGCTTCGACGATTTGTTCTTTAAATGAGTAGATGCCTTGGCTATACCAATTGATGAGGTAATAACCGTTGAAGAAATCGATCGTCAATCCGCCGATGCCGTCCCCCTCGCCGTTAAAGACTCTAAAGGCAGTTGTTTTAGGGTTGTTATACAGACCAAGTCGTTTTTCAATGGCCTGATAGATTTTTCGTTGAAAAAATACCATATCGATTTTTTCTTTTTCGTTTCTTGTTAAAACCCATCCAAGTCCTTTGTTTTGTCTACCAAGGTAACCAGTGGCGACATAACGGCCTCTTTCATCGACAAGTTTGAGGAGTGAACCCTCTTCAACATTTGACGATTCAAGCATTTGAAAACCGATGATCGCCTCTTTAAAAATAAGCGGATAATGCTTCTTATACTTTTCCACGTGTTTTTCGTGGAGTTTTACTTCATACATAATTACTCCTTGTTTTCTATATCTGGATCGGTTGTAACAACTTCACCAGAAAGTTGATAGTGATAAGATTCTGCATAAGTCAATGCGGTTTCAAATAAATCAAATAAATTTTCTTTACCGATAACTGCGATAACACCTGCTTTTTCTAAAACGTCATATGGTTGTGGTTTGAGTCCTGATAAGAGAATTTTTATCTTGTACTTATGACAAGATTTGATGAAGCGCTTGAGCGCATGTACTGCAGTTGCATCCATAGCTGGAACGTTTCGCATTCTCAAGATGATCGTTTGGGTTTTACCATTGACTTCGTTGATAACTTCAAGGAATTTGTCGGCTGCACCAAAGAACATTGGACCGTTGACTTGTATATGCTTAGGCAATCTTTGTAATATCGCTCTGTCGAATGACGGTGTAAAGCTGTCGTCTTCTTCAGCTGTATCTCTCGTCAGTTCACTGACCTCTGTGACATCTGCCATGCGCTTCATAAAGAGAAGTGCTGCTAGAACCATACCGATTTGTATCGCCATGACGAGATCTATGAGGATCGTGATGAAGAAAGTTACCAGTAAAACGGCAACGTCGCTTTTAGGCGATTTGAGAAGAGATAAAAACTCGCGCCACTCACTCATGTTATAGGCAACGACGATCAGTATGGCAGCCAGTGCTGAAAGTGGCACCATCTGAGCCAAAGGCATAAATCAATAATATAAGTAGGAGGACAACTGCGTGAACCATGCCTGCAACGGGTGTACGACCACCGTTGTTGATGTTTGCGACTGTACGTGCAATTGCTCCCGTAGCTGGTATACCACCAAATAGTCCGGAAGCCATATTGGCTATACCTTGTGCAATGAGTTCAGTGTTGGAACGATGTCTGCCACCAATCATACCATCCGCGACCACAGCTGACAACAATGATTCAATTGAGCCGAGAATTGCGATGGTGAATGCTGGTGCAATCAAGTG
>CAYLNI010000065.1:9727-10501 GCA_964384705.1 uncultured Fusibacter sp. | reverse complement strand
AAAAGCTGGGAGTGATGGCATAGGCAATGCCGATGAAAGTTCACCAAACTTCGTACCTATAGTTAAAACGTCTAGATGACCGAGCTGTACAACGAGTGTTGTCACAATTAGTGCAATCAATGAACCTGGAATTTTGATTTTATGTTTTGGCCAAAAGACGATAATTGCTAGAGCTAAAAGTCCTATAAGCATTGATGTTATATCAATTGTACCGAATGATTCGATATAGAGCTTCCATTTCTCTAAAAATTCTGCAGGCACACTACCGATATCGAGTCCGAAGAAATCTTTAATCTGTGATGAGAAAATGGTGATTGCAATACCGCTTGTAAAGCCAGTTGTTATAGGGTGAGGAATGAACTTGATGACGCCTCCGAGTTTGAAAACACCCATGAGAACCATTATAAAGCCACCCATCATGGTTGCCATGATCAAGCCATCAATGCCATATTCAGTGACGATGCCATAAACGATGACCATAAAGGCGCCTGTCGGTCCACCAATCTGAACGCGGCTACCTCCGAGGAAAGAAATCAAGAAACCAGCTATAATAGCTGTGTGCATCCCTTTTTCTGGTGATACACCGGATGCGATGGCAAGTGCAATAGAGAGTGGCAGTGCGATGATCGCTACGATAATACCCGCTGTCAAGTCACTCAAGAACTGCTGCTTTGAGTAATTTTTGATCGTGGTAAAAAACTTTGGTCTGAAAATGTTCATGTTTCCTCCTTGCGATGACCGTGTTCATTAAGGATGGAAATTGCATAATTACCT
>CAYLNI010000065.1:2508-9667 GCA_964384705.1 uncultured Fusibacter sp. | reverse complement strand
AATGGCTTATTTGCGTTTTTTTATGTGAAATATCATAAAATTGGAATTATGCAATTTCCTTAAGTTAACAAAGCGTTTGTTGACTTCAATTACCGATTGTTGATATAATTGGTCCGTATATTAATGCCTATCTTTCACGATTCGCTATTTCGACTTTTTTTGATGTCCATTTGGACACGCCTCTTCTATTGTAGCACTTTAGTCTTGTCGTTGCCATTCTTATAAGAACTTTTATTCTGAAATGAGGCATTTCATGATCTCAGAACATAGGCTATCAAAAATAAAAGACGTTGGCATCGACTCAGATGGCGGCTATGTACTCTACTGGATGCAGTCGGCACAACGCATGGGTGATAATCATGCTCTGGAATTTGCCATTCGAATGGCAAATAATCTGGGCTGTCCACTTGTTGTAGCCTTTGTCATTATGCCAGATTTTCCAAGTGCAAATCTCAGGCATTTTACATTTATGTTGCAAGGGATCGCTGAGATTCAAGAGGATTTTAAGTCTAGAGGCATTGGATTTGTCATTAGATTAGGAAAGCCATCTGTAGAAATCGTCGAACTGGCGCAGGATGCGAAATTGGTTGTCTTTGATGCGGGTTATAGTGTTTTTGAACGCACAATAAGGACCGAAATTGCTCAGTTGCTTAATAAAGATGTCTATCAAGTGGAAACAAATCTAATCGTACCGATAGAGCGCGCTTACGCAAAGGAAGCTTATGCGGCTTATGCAATTAGACCCTCAATCATGAGACAAGTCGACACTTATTTAGATGATTTAGAAATGACAGATGTCCTTTCACCTGTTCATTTTAAATCAATGCAGACGCTAAAAATTGAGGACGTCGACCAATTTATAAAGGAACATTTACCCCTTCTGGATGCCATTAAACCCAGCTCTTTATTTATAGGTGGTGAGAGGGCGGCAAAAAGCCATTTACAGGCCTTTATTCGAGGTGGGCTTGCAAAATACTCTGAGAACCAATCAGATCCATCGTTACATGGCAGCTCTCATTTGAGTCCATATCTTCACTTTGGACAGTTATCGCCTTTGACAATCGCACGTGAAGTTTTAGCCTCTGGCATCGAAGCGAATGCATTTTTAGAACAGTTGATCGTGCGAAGAGAACTTGCTTTCAATTATATATATTATGGTAGTACTGATGTTTTTGACTTAAGTAAAACACTGCCACAATGGGCACTAGAGACACTCAATGCACATCGGTCTGACACAAGAGACTATTTATACGATCTTGAGATTCTGGAAAATGGAAAAACACATGACCCTTATTGGAATGCAGCACAAAAAGAGATGACCCTTACAGGTCATATGCATGGTACCATGCGTATGTACTGGGGAAAGAAAGTCATCGAGTGGACTGAGAGTCCCGAACGGGCCTATGAAATCCTGTGTTATTTAAATGACAAATACGAACTCGACGGTAGGGATCCCAATGGCTATGCAGGTATCGCGTGGTGCTTTGGCAAACACGATCGTCCTTGGCGAGAGCGTGCAATATTTGGAAAATGTAGATATATGAATGCTGCAGGACTTGAAAGAAAATACGACATACATCAGTATGTAAACTATATAAAGGAATTGGAAGGAGCCAGTGTTGAAAAATAGCAATTTAATCACAACTGAAAAAGGTAAAAAATTGAATTTGATAGAATCGTGGCGATTGAATGGTATACCCTTGCTGAAGATGATGACAGTGTATCTGTTGATTTTATTCATCATGGAAGCACTATTTAGAAAAAGCGTTGTCGATACACTAAAATGGATTGTTGAGACGCCGTTTTTATTCTCACTGAATCTATTCACGCTGATGGCCATTTCTGGCATCTTGCTCATTTTGACAAAACGGATTGTCTGGGTGACCATAATCGTGAGTTTTATAACGGTCATTCTGAGTTTCATCAATATCGGTAAATTTGCACTTAGAAACGTGCCTCTTTTATATGATGACATATTTTTGCTCAAAGAAGTTTTAATATTGCTTCCGGAGATTTTCAACCTAAAGACGATCATCATGATTGGGATTGGCGTTCTCGTCGCAATCGGACTAGGGTTCGCTTTATTTAAGTTTTTCAAAAAAAGCACGCTTCAAAAACATCGTCTTGCAGCATTTACATTATCGCTAATCAGTATAGGGATCTTGTCTATCGGTCAAAATATCAATGCCGCAGATATCGATATCTCCAAGACGGGTTTTATCTATTCTCTTTCAAACAACACACGTGAACAGGTGATTCTCAACGAAGAACAATTGGAGACTGCTGGGAATTTATATGACCAATATATTGCGGAATATAATAGTCGCACGCATGAAAAGACATTGGAAAAGCAACCAAATGTCATCGTGATTCAAAGCGAGGCCTTTTGGGATATCAACAAACTCGATGTGAAATTTAATAAAAATCCTATTCCAAATTTCGAGGCACTGCGAAAGGAAAGCCGATACGGCGAGCTATATGTACCCGTAGTCGGAGGTGGCACGTCAAATACCGAGTATGAAATACTGACTGGCATGACGCTAAAAAACTATTCCAACGATTGGTATATGGTCTATCCAAATGAAATCAATCAACCGATGGTTTCACTTGCATCTATTTTTAAAAACCAAGGTTATACGACTACGGGTATTCATCCCTACCAATCTTGGTATTACAATAGAACGGCTGTCTATGAACATTTAGGTTTTGACACGTTTGAGACAATCGAATTTATGAATGACCCAGAAATCATAGGCGCCTATATGTCTGATCGATATACGACCGACTTGATTATTGACGCCATAGAGACAACTGAAAAACCATTATTTAACTTTACTGTTACGATGCAAAATCATGGGCCTTACGGCAATCACCGTTTTACATCTGATCAGTTCGATATCGACATCAAAACAAAGCTCACAGATTCTACGCGGTATTTTCTAGCAAACTATGTCCAAGGATTGTATATGGCAGATGTTGAACTTGAAAGACTCGTAAACTATCTAAGGGAGAGCGAAGAACCAACGATCTTAGTATTCTATGGTGATCATTTGCCAATGCTTGGTGAAGACTACCAAACGTACCGTGAAGTGGATTATGTCGGCGATGAAGATAACTATTTATTACAAAATGATTTGCGCATGATGGCAGTTCCATATCTCATCTGGTCAAATTTCGATGACACTTCTGAAGAGCTGCCAACGATGAATGCGTCATTTATCACGAGTCTTATTTTAGAAGAAGCTCAGGTTGAAATGCCGGATTATCTCAAAGTGCTTGCCATTGCTCGTGAAAAGATGCCACTCTATTTTAGAGAATTTGGTTATGATAGCAATGGAACAAAAGTGGAGAAGGATTCACCACAATTCATGAACATCAAATCGCTGTATGTCTCAATTTTCGACAAACTCAAAGATACAGAAAGCTTAAAACCATGGCTTGTTGAAAACAACACTGCGTATAATAAAACGATCACCGTGATCGACATCGAATCGGCAACAGCGGATGGTGGAATGACAACACTTAAGGGCAACAACTTTTATCAAGCCATGAAACTCACAGTCGGTGAGTCAGAGGTGGCGTTCCGATTTGTCAGCGAAAATGAAATTGTTGTTGAAAGCGCTCTAGCTTCTGGTGATACCGTCATGGCTAAACTTTATGACAGTGAAGGGAAGCAGATTGCAGAGTCAAATGCGTATGTATTGCCATAAAAGTAAGTGGTCGCATCAATTTAGGCACAATGGGAGATAGCCAGATGGCATTAATTAAAATTGATAACTTGAAAGAGGGCATATTCATCGATCGCCCCAATCGATATTTGGCGAATGTGATGATCGATGGTGTGGTTGTCTCAGTACACGTACATGACCCAGGCAGGTTGAAGGAGCTTCTGTACCCTTTAAACAAGTGTCTCGTCAAATATGTACCCGGTGATAAAAGGAAAACACAGTGGGATATGATTGCCGCTCAAAAAGCGGATGATTATGTCCTCGTGCATTCTGGCTATCACCGTTACATAGCAGAGGCGATATTGAAGGATCCAATTCTTAACCCATTTGGCATTTTTAAAACGATGCGGGCAGAGGCGAAATATGGACAATCAAGAATTGATTTTCTAGCACAAGTTGAAAGCGATCAACACATCAGTGAAACCATATGGGTAGAAGTAAAAGGGTGTTCATTATCTGAAGAGGGTGTTGCAAAATTTCCAGATGCGCCAACAGTGAGAGGCACGAGACATCTGGAAGAGTTGATGCACATCAAGGCATCAGGAGATCGTGCGGGGGTATTATTGCTCGTTCTCAGTGATGCACAGTTGTTTGTTCCAAAACGCGACACAGACCCGAAATTCTATGAAGCGTTCTACAGAGCGCTTGAAAAAGGGGTAGAAATTTACCCGGTAAAAGTACTGTTGAAACCAACCGGTGCGTTGGAATACAAAGGCCTAGTGCCTATAAAGGACGTAGAAAATGAGTAGTATTTTACTTTATCTTAGTCTTCTGATCGTTGGGGGCATTCTTAGCTACAAAGGCTTGATTCACAGCCAACTCATGAACAAGATTGACAAGCTGCAGCTTGCTTGCTTGTTTGCACTTCTCTTTATCATGGGCTTACGTATTGGCATGGATGACCGCGTATTAGAAGCATTTGCACAAATTGGACTACATGCCATTTTATTTGCGATCTTCACGATTATCGGAAGTGTTGCCGTCGTCCATGTTCTGCTCAAAATTTTCAATAAGAAAAGAGGTCGTGCCAATGACATTTAAAATCATACTTGCGGTCGTAGTCGGCACAGTCGTCGGTTTGTTTGTACCAACTGAGTGGTACGGTGTTACTGATACCATGCTCACAATTGGTCTTTGTCTTTTGCTCTTTTTTGTTGGTATAGATATCGGAAAAAATAAGAATGTGTTTCAAGATATCAAACGCACTGGGGCTCTATTTTTCATCGTTCCAATCGGCGTTGCAGTGGGAAGTTTGATTGGCGCAATCGCCATGGGCTACTTGCTTGGATACCCACTCAATGAATCAGGAGCCATAGGATCTGGACTCGGTTGGTATACATTATCTTCTATTATCATCGCACCATACTCATCAGAACTTTCCGTTTTGGCATTTTTGACAAACGTCATGCGTGAAGTGTTTGCGATAGCGATTATTCCCATCATTGCAACGCGCGTCGGCTTTATAGAAGCGATTGCACCAGCAGGCGCTACAGCAATGGACACCACGCTCCCCATCATTTCGAGAAATACGAGCAGTGAAACGGCCATTCTTTCATTTTCAACGGGTCTTATCTTGTCTACGCTCGTCCCGATTCTCGTGCCAATGTTTCTATTTAGATAATAATGCATCTTAGATAAAAATGCATCATTCCAATAAAAAAGCATCTCAACGGTTTGGTTTTTAGCCAGACGATTGAGATGCTTTGTTTTTTTTATGTCATTGTTTCTACGCCATTGTTTCCACAAACGCCAAAACTTTGTCATAGTCTGGATGTGTGCCAACTTCTTTGACATACTCGACATAACGCACTTCGTTTTTGTCGTCGACGACGACGATGCCTCTAGATAATAGGCGAATCCCTTCGATGGCAAATCCGTATTTCATGCCAAAATCAAGGTTTTGATAATCGGATACGACGATTGAATTTTCGATGCTATTCGCGACACAAAAACGCTTTTGCGCTTGAGGTAAATCAACCGTAATCGTCAAAACGACCACATTTGGATTTTTTGTCGCCTCTTCATTGAATCGAATTGTTTGAAATTCACAAATTCTAGTATCTATGGATGTCGCTACACTGATAATTTTTATTTTCCCATCAAGTTCGGAAAAATCAAATGGCGTAAAGTCAGGTTTGACTGCTGTAAACATAGGCGCCTTATCACCGACTTTGATTTCTTCACCTAGCATTTTTACGGGATTACCACCCATTGTTATTTGTTCTCTCATATTGAACCTCCTAATTCTTTGCGTTTCTATATATAGGTAACCTGATTGCCCATGCTTTAAACATATTTCTTTATGCAATATTCTAAGCCATTTGCAAAATGTTAAAAAATGGCGTTCACAAGTCTATTAAATCGGTGTATAGTTTAATAGGGGCAAACCCGTTGAATTATGACTAAGAAATCATTAGGAGGTAAGAGATGTTTAAACCAATGCGTAGGGATAAGAAAGCGATGGCACCTAGCCATGTGGATGCACTCATAAAAAACGGTGAATACGGTGAGTTGGCTGTACTCGATACAAATGGCTACCCTTATGCGGTACCTGTTAATTACGTTTCTGATGATTCGCATATTTATATACACTGTGCACCTGAAGGTTCAAAATTAGATGCCATAGCTGCTTATGAAAAGGTTTCATTTACGATTGTCGGTAGGCATTCTGTTGTCGCAAAGCGATTTTCAAGCGATTTTGAAAGCGTTGTTTGTTTTGGCAAAGCGCGATTAATTGAGAATACAGAAGAAAAAATTGAGCTTTTGAAAAAATTCATCTACAAGTATTCGCCTGAGTTTGAAGTGGGTGGCCTTAAATATGTCAGTACTGACTTTATGAAGACGTCTATGATTGCCATAGAGATTGAGCATAAAACGGGTAAGACGAATTTAGAAGAAGCGTAACTTATAAGAACCTTAATGAAACGCAATTAGATTGGATGATAACTTATGAAAATAGATAAAATGTATGATGCTGTAATCGTCCTGGCAAAAGAAGCCGGTGCGCTACAAAAGTCATATTTCAGAACCGATTCATTTAAAATAACGACCAAAAGTACCGATGTCGATATGCTCACTGAAGTTGATATGGCATGTGATCATCTCATCGTAGACGGCTTGCGTGCCTTGTTTCCAAACGATGCAATCCTTTCAGAAGAACGCGGTTACCAACCACATGAATCACAATCAGAGTATACTTGGATTATCGATCCACTTGATGGCACGACGAATTTTTCGATTGGTCATCCAATATTTGCGGTATCAATAGCAAGGTGGAAAGGTGATCAACCAGTTTTTGGGGTCGTCTATGTTCCGATGTTAGATGAACTCTATTGTGCTGAGCTTGGCAAAGGCGCTTTCCGAGGTGAGACGAGACTTTCTGCATCAGGCAAACACTTGCTAAACGAGTCAGTTGTTGCGACAGGTTTTCC
>CAYLNI010000065.1:2202-2489 GCA_964384705.1 uncultured Fusibacter sp. | reverse complement strand
GCGCAACGGCTGCAAACAACAACTCAGAAAATGTCGCGATCATCATCCCGAAAGTCAAAGGTGTAAGGCGCCTTGGTGCTGCAGCCTATGACCTGTGTTTGATTGCATCAGGTGTTTATGACGCTTATTGGGAACTGAGATTGGGGTGGTGGGATATGGCAGCAGGGACACTTATGATCACTGAAGCGGGCGGCCAATGTACTTATGATATCTATGATGGCAAGTACAACCTTGTAGCAGGTGCACCCGAGCTATGTAAACAACTTAAAGAGGTGGTCAATATGACA
>CAYLNI010000065.1:0-2180 GCA_964384705.1 uncultured Fusibacter sp. | reverse complement strand
ATATGACAAACGATAGGAAGTAACTTAGATGAAGAAGAATGTTGTTTTGGTGATGGGAAGCCATCGTTCAAATGCAAATACAGCCTATTGGGTTGACACGATGTCAAATAAGTTGGCTGAAATGGGCGTATCATTTACGATAGTCAATGTAAACAAGCTTTTGATAAAGCCATGTATCGATTGCAATTATTGTAAAAACAATTGGGGAAAGTGTGTTCATGAGGATGATATGACTGAGGTCTATCAGACGCTTAGGCAAGCGGATATCATGATTATTGCGACGCCTGTGTATTTCAATGGTGTCACGAGTAAACTGAAAACGTTGGTAGATCGTTGTCAGATGATCTTCCTGTGTGACTTTGCGCACAACAAACCGTTTGCCGACTCACTTGACATTTTAAGTAAGAAGGGGTATATTGTTTCCGTCGGTGGTGCAAGCCATTATCCAAATCAGTTTATTGGCACTGAAATAACGTTAAAACTCATCTTCAACAATTTACGCATGCCGCTGACAGAGCATATAAAGTACAGTGAGACAGATCAAAGCGCACTGAAAGATCGAATAGAAGTTCAGGCAGATATTTTGAGACTTTCAAAGGCAATCTATAATGAGGTGATGGGAATTGAAGGATAAGCTAAAAATAGGACTCGTCCAAATGATGACGAATCGCGACAAGGCACTTTCAGTAAAAAAAGCCATAGATAACATCGAATTTCTGGCGGATCAAGGTGCTAACCTAGTTGTCCTACCTGAAATGTTCAACTGTCCTTATGAGACTCATCGCTTTCCAAGCTATGCAGAACCAGAAGGTGGCGAGACTTGGCAAAAGTTGAGTCAGGTCGCACGAGAAAAGAAAATATACCTAATTTCTGGATCAATACCAGAAACGGATGGCACCAATGTATACAATACGTCGTTCATATTCAATCCGGAAGGTGAACAAATTGGCAAACACCGAAAAATACATCTTCTAGATATTGATATTGAAAACGGTCAGTATTTCAATGAATCTGAGTCGCTTCATGCAGGTGATTCACCGACTGTGATCGATACGGAATATGGAAAAATTGGCGTTGCGATCTGTTATGACATCAGATTTCCAGAGCTCGCCAGAATCATGGTGGATCAAGGTGCACGCATGATCATTTATCCAGCCGCCTTCAACATGAATACGGGACCTGCACACTGGGAGCTTCTATTTAGAATGCGCGCAGTAGACAATCAGGTGTTTACAGTTGGCTGTGCGCCTGCTAGAGACTATTCGCTTGCTTATATCTCTTATGGCAATTCGATTGTCGTCGATCCATGGGGCGATATCGTTGGTAGACTTGATGATTCTGAAGGCTATCTCCTCGGAGAAATCGACTTCACGGAAGTCGAGCAGATTCGCGATCAATTGCCACTTCTTAAGCATACCCGTGAAGACGTGTATGAAGTCACCCTTAAAAATCAAAAAGAAAAGCTATAACATACTAAAATCATCAAACCAATCAAAAAAGTGTGAAAAGACGCGGAAATAGCGTCGATTCACACTTTTGCTATTATGAATGTGGCATAATGCTTACATCTTTCAATCGTAAAAGTTGCACGATTTTTATAGATGAAGCTGGTCTTCGCTTATGATCTTGACGCTTGCATCGAGTTCATAGATGAGGTCCTTGCGTTCGATGATGATGATGGCTTTTTCTACGAGCTCTGGTGTGGCCTTGATGTTGAGAAGAAGCTCCCTAGCTGGGTTGATTGCCACAGGATGTCCAACTTTACATAGCATGGAAAAGTCGCCGTTTGTGTCACCATAGGCATAGCTTTTAGAAAGATCGATGTCATAATCCTTTACAAATTCGTCGATTGCTTTATTTTTACTGTCAGAATCCCACATTGGAATGACATCGCCTGTAAATTTACCTTCGAAATTGACGATGTATCCCGTGCCCCTGTAGCCGTCAATGTTATATTTCTCAGCCATTTTTGAAACGAGAAAATCTGGACTGCCAGAGATAAAGAAGACTTTATGACCTTGCAGTTGATGCCACAGTATTCTGCTACGCGTATATTTGTAGACGATGTCACCATTGAGTGCAATCACTTGATTGGAGATAAATTCAAGGTCAGCAGCACGTCTACCCTTAAGTGCTTCATAATAGGTCTGAACGAGCTCGGGCATGTAATGGTCGTATTC
>CAYLNI010000064.1:14489-15080 GCA_964384705.1 uncultured Fusibacter sp. | reverse complement strand
AGAGCTTGGCTCATACGATGAAGCCAGTTGCGCAACTCGGTAAAGAGGGGATTTCACAACCTTTTCTTGACCAATTGAGCATATTGCTGGATCAACATGAAATTGTAAAAATTAACGTGTTGGACAATAGTTCAGAATCTGCAGTGGATGCAGCAAATGAGATTTGTACAGCACTCAACGCAGAGTTTGTTCAAGCCATAGGCAATAAATGCACGATCTACAGACAATCAAGAATTGATCCAATGATCGAGATACCTGGTGCTGACAACTCACGCGTTAAAATCAACAAACAAAAGAAAGCCGTTGCGAGCAAGAAAGTTGAACCATTGACTAAAAAAGGTGGCAAAAAGTCAAGACCTTTAAAGGGCAAGCGTTCACAGATAAAAGCTAGAAAAGCTGAAGTCGAAGCGGCAGAAGCGCTTGCAGCTAAACCGCAGTTCAATTTCTTCAATAAAAAGAGAAGCTCAGAAGATTCTTCAGAGAAAACTTCTGACAGATCATCCAAATTTGGTAGTCGATCATTTGGTCGCAAGTCCGATAAATCATCTGATTTTGCGTCGGAAGCTCAGACAAAAACGTTTGGTGTCAAAT
>CAYLNI010000064.1:11374-14457 GCA_964384705.1 uncultured Fusibacter sp. | reverse complement strand
AAGTTGGCGGTGACTCAGAGAGCTCTAAGCCATCAAGAAAATTTGGTGCAAACATCGCTTATGGTTCTTCAAAAAAGGAGAATAGAGGCAAACCATCATTTGGCGAAACTAAAGCAACAGGTGCGTTAAAGTCATCAAGAACTTTCAAATCAAATAAAAGAGGTCAATAGTCCAATGATTTCTGGCAAACGTATCGGCATTATGGGTGGGACATTTGATCCCATCCACTACGGCCATCTCATGTTAGCAGAACAAATCAGAACGAGTTTTCATTTGGATCACGTTATATTTATCCCGGTTGGAAAGGCACCTCACAAGGACTCAAATGATACTGCCGATAAAACCAGACGTTTTGAAATGACAAAACTTGCCACTGAAACCAATCCATATTTTCTTGTATCGGATATCGAGATTAAAAAAGAAGGCGTGACGTACACCATAGATACCATTAAAACCCTTAAGGCTAAGCTTAAACCCGAGGATACTTTATTTTTTATCACGGGTGCTGATGCCTTATTACTTTTGGAATCATGGAAGGACTATGCTGACTTGATTAAACGTGTGAACTTTATCGGAGCGACGCGTCCCGGTTTTGATACACGAGCACTCGCGGAAAAAATAGAGTCGCTAAAGCAAAGATTCGATGCACAAATTGATCTGTGTTATATACCTGCACTTGCTATTAGCTCGACTGAAATTAGAGATAGAGTCGATCAAGAAAAAAGCATCAAATACTTATTACCAGAAGCAGTTGAAACCTATATTCATAATCATTTTCTATATAAAGAACATCATCCACGATTTTCAGAACTCTATGATTATCTTGAAAGTCACTTAACGCCTAAGCGTTTCAAACATAGTGTTGAAACAGCGCATCTTTCCCGAAAACTCGCGATTCTTTATGGAGCTGACCCTGTTAAAGCTGAGTTCGCTGGTCTATGTCATGATTTTGCAAAAGAGCTTAAAAGCAAAAAGATGGTCGATTATATCGAAGAATTTGGCATTTATAAAGATCCAAGTATTGTCGCCATTCCAAATTTGGCGCATGGAGAAGTTGGTGCTGGCATATTAAAGAAATCATTCAATATCGTTGATGAAGAGATACTCGATCCCATAAGATGGCATACTTATGGTCATTTAGACATGTCACTGCTCAGTAAAATCGTGTATATTGCTGACGTCATCGAACAATCAAGGACATTTGACGGCGTAGAAGTCATCCGTAAATTAGCTTATCAAAGTTTGGATGAAGCCATACTCGTTTTTGATGATCAATGTGCAACTAACCTTGCAAATCGAAAAATGAGCATGCATGCATATACCAAACAAATGATTAAACAAATTAGACGACAAAAAAATAGTTGAGGGTAATATGGATCAAATAATGAGTTTGACACATCATATACATGACGCACTCGTCGATAAAAAAGCACAGGATATCGTCGTATTATCTGTTAAGGGCATCAGCTCATTTGCAGATTATTTCATCATTGCCACAGGCACATCGACAACGCATATGAATGGCCTAGCTGACGGTGTTGAAGAAGCGCTTGATAAACTCGGGATCACGATGAAACACAAGGAAGGGCGATCACTCGGTGGTTGGCTTTTGCTTGATTATAGAGATGTCATCGTGCACATTTTTAACGCAGAAACGCGTGACTACTATGCGCTTGAACGTATATGGAACGATGCGACAAGACTTAAATTGTGACAATTAGTCAACATTTTTAAGTTGAGTTTTCATTTGAACTAATATACAATAAACTTTATACAAATTAGTGTAAGGAGAAAATTATGGAGAAACTAATACACCCAGTATTGATGGCTGTTGTTCCTATTGCAAAAGGTGTTGCCGAAACATTCGGTTCGAACTGTGAAGTTGTGATTCACGATTTTCAAAATTTAGACAATTCCATCGTTGCAATCTTTAATGGACATGTAACTGGCCGTACGATTGACACAAAAATGACAGATTCGATTCTAAAGAAAATCAACAAACATCAGGAAGGTCATGATGTTTTCAATTATACTGGAAAAAGTACACTTGGAAGAGAATTGAAATCGACAACGACTTTTTTAAAGGATGAAGAAGGCACCATCATAGGCTGTATGTGTATCAATTTTGATATCACAGACATGCTGAGTGCACGTAACGTCATGAATGAACTCTGCAAAGTCGATGAAAAAGAGATCGAAGTCATCGGTGAGATCAATAAAGTCAATGACGTGCTATACGACATCGTAGAAGGTACGATTCATAAGTTCGGCAGACCGGTTATTTACTTGACCAAAGATGAAAAAGTCAATATTGTTAAGGATCTTGAAGAAAAAGGTGTCTTTTTAATCAAAGGCGCCATCGACTATGTCGCGAATTCACTTCAGGTTTCCAGATATACTATTTACAACTATTTAGATGGCATCAGAGAAGGTAAATAAGTAAGGAATTTAGGAGGAAAAAAGTATGTTACAGGTAATATCTACAGATAAAGCACCAGCAGCAGTTGGTCCTTATTCACAAGCAATCAAAGCAGGTTCATTTGTCTATGTTTCTGGTCAACTTCCATTGATTCCTGGCAAAGGTGAACTCGTGAAGGATGATATTAAAGAAGCGACTCGTCAAGCGCTTGAAAATGCAAAAGCGATTTTAGAAGCGGCTGGCTGTACATTTAATGATGTCGTTAAAGTGACTGTATTGCTTAATGACATCAAGCAATTTGCTGAGATGAATGCCGTTTATGCTGAGTACTTTTCAGAGCACAAACCAGCTCGTGCAGCTTTTGAAGTGGCAAACTTGCCTTTACTGGCTGATGTTGAAATTGAGATGGTAGCTTACAAAGAGTAATTACAAAATTGATAAAAATAAAGCTCTATAACGTTTTCCGTTATAGAGCTATTTTTATGCGTTCATTGATTCCATCGCTGCTGAGGGTTTCTTTCTAGATTGTCGTTTTTTTAGTCTTTTGCGCTTTAACTTTTGGAGTCTTATTGCAGTCATGATCGCACGCCATACGAGTACTGCTATGAATAGTCTTGAAAAAACAAAGAAGAACCATGCTTTTGAAAACATTGGTCTCTCAGCT
>CAYLNI010000064.1:6522-11355 GCA_964384705.1 uncultured Fusibacter sp. | reverse complement strand
CTGTAACAAAAAAGTGAGTGGCCTCAGTCACCAAATCTTCTCCAATAAAGTCATCACTTGAAACGAGAGGTAGGGAAGTTAGGAGTTTATCGCCATCATAGTAGGATAGCGTGCCCATGGCTTCACCTTTCTTTACAGGTAAGTCGATGGCGGGTAACAACGTGATTTTCTTTTCTAGTGTAGCTGGATCAACACCGTCAAGCAAGTCAACCACAACGGTTTGTTCTACGATCATGGGGATTTGCGTCTTTCTTTTATTGCTCATCGTCAATGTCTCGACGACATCATTTTTTTGAAGCAACGTATGCGATACGACGCCGTGCAAGCCGTAATCCAGCAACAGTCTGGTATCCTGGTACATGTAAATCCCATTTGATCTTAACACCACAGAGATATAAGACTTATCGTCTTTTGATGCTGCACTGACCAAACAGTTCATCGCTTCATCAGTGAAGCCTCTTTTAATTCCTGTGACGAGGTCGTATGCGATCGGTATTTTTTGTCCCCGAATGGTAATTAAATCATTTGAACCCTCCATGCCAGCATAAAAACTATTTGTACTATTCAAATAGCGCGTTTCAGTTTTGACATTTGTTGGTGGAATCTCATATCGCGTCGTTTTAACGATTTTTCTAAAAGTTTCATTTTGCATTGCGAATTTTGCGATCATGGCCAAATCGTATGCTGTTGTTAGATGATCAGGATTAGGTAAGCCATGTGGGTTTTCAAAATTCGAGTTGATAGCGCCCATCTGAGCAGCTCTTTCATTCATGACGTCAGCAAAAGCTTCGAGCGACCCAGAATGGTGTATGGCAAGCGCTTCAGCAACGTCGTTTGCACTCGTTATCATGAGCGCATAGAGCAATTGTTCAACGGTTAGTTGCTCGTTGGGTTCAAGCGCAATATGACTTCCGCCAGCGTACGGTGATTCAGCATCGATCGTTACCACTTCATCTAAAGGTAAATCAGTGAGAATGATGATAGCGGTCAGTATTTTAGTCGTACTGGCAGGATACATAGGTGTATTTGCATTTTTATCGAACAGGACTTGACCTGATGTTTGATTGATTAATACGGCAGTTTCTGCGATGAGATCAGAAGCATTGACATCGTACTCCGATGCATAGGTGCTTGCTGAACCTGTAAGTGTTATGAATGCTGATAGACCTATCAGCGTGAATTTACGTAGCTTTGATTTTACATAATCTGAAGCATATTTTGTGATCCTGAACGTCATTGATGATTGCCTCCTAAAAAACGTATACTCCTATTATAAGTGATAATGACTCTTTTTAAAATCAAAAATATATGATACGATAGATATAATTTCCATAATATTCCATATCGAGGTGTCCATGTTTGATTTCAAGTCCATAAAAAATGATTTAAATCCTTTAAACGCAGTGGTTGTAGGAATTATCGCATTGTTTATCTGCATACGAATTTTCTCGAATAATCAAGAAAATGCTTTCATTATTGAATCTATGAATCCCACAGAATCAACTGAAACCTCTGAAATTTCGGTTACATCAGAAACTTCGTCAAGTCAGACTAGTGAAAGTGTCGAACAAACACAAACAAGTACGCAAACACAGACTGCTGAGCAAACAAGTAATCAACTTAGTACAGCTACTGAACCGCTTGCATATAGTGCAGAGCTGGGAAAAACATTTAATTTGGAAGCATTCAATCAACTATCAAAGGATGAGCTGATGACCTTTTCAGGGATAGGTGAGGTGACTGCCCAAGCGATACTGGATTATAGAAAAGAGTACGGACCATTTGGTGATTTTAATGAGTTGATGTTGGTCAAGGGGATTGGTGAAAAAAAACTACAAAAGATTATGACGATATTACCGTGAACTATTCGAA
The DNA here is from genome assembly GCA_964384705.1 of uncultured Fusibacter sp. Classification (GTDB taxonomy): domain Bacteria; phylum Bacillota; class Clostridia; order Peptostreptococcales; family Acidaminobacteraceae; genus Fusibacter_C. Next base: position 9,483 of record CAYLNI010000064.1, on the reverse strand, counting down.
ATAAGTTGCTATAATAGATATAAGTTACTCGAAAGGAGGCATTTCAATGGTAAAGTTAACATCTTATTCACGAAGCGCTGGATGAGCCGCTAAAATTGGTCCAGAGACCCTCGCACAAGTTTTGTGCGACCTCCCGAAATTTGAAAGCGAGCAGCTACTCGTCGGTTTTGAGTCATCAGATGATGCCGCCGTCTATCAAATAAACGATACACAAGCGATTATACAGACATTAGATTTTTTTACACCGATCGTCAACGATCCATACGATTTTGGTGCAATAGCAGCAACAAACGCTCTCAGCGACGTCTATGCGATGGGTGGTACGCCGACTCTCGCAATGAATATTGTTGGATTTCCAAATTGTCTCGATCCTTCCATTTTGAAAGAAATCATGAAAGGTGGCGCTGACAAAGTTAAGGAAGCAGGAGCTTTACTGGTTGGTGGTCATTCCATAGAAGACGACGAACCAAAATATGGCCTTTCAGTCATGGGGCTTGTATCGCCAGATAAAATCTGGAGAAATGTCGGTGCGAAACCTGGCGACGTGTTGATTTTAACAAAGCCACTCGGCATTGGCATTTTGACAACCGCACTAAAAGAAGACCTTCTCGATCAGCAGACACTTCAATATTTGACAAAGATTATGAAGACATTGAACCGCGTACCAGCTGAAATCCTTAAAGAGCTCGATATTCCTGTTCATGCTTGTACGGATATCACTGGTTTTGGCTTGATTGGTCATGCACTTGAGATGGCAGAAGGTAGTGACGTTTGCTTTGAACTGGATCACAAGGTGATACCAATTATTGAAGCGGCAAAACCTTTAGCAGAAATGGGCATCATACCAGCTGGTGCATATAAAAATCGCAGCTATTCAATTGATAAAGTCACAAGCAATACCTCTATTGAAGATGTCTATTTGGATCTCTTTTTTGACCCACAAACGTCTGGTGGCTTGCTTATAGCGATATCAGCAGATGATGAAGAAAGATACCTCACAGCACTTAAACAGCGTTATGACCACCCTGTAGCCGTTATAGGTACAGTTACAGAGAGAACGGATAAGTATATTGTGATCAACTAAAATTTATTATCATGTAATCCTATGAATACAGGCGGTGACCAATTGAACAATTTCAATGAACTACTCAGACAAATTCCAAAAGTGGATCTCATCATCGACTTACTTCCTAAAAATATCACCCAACAAATTGATCAAAGTCAGGTTAAAGCGATCATCGATGAAGAATTGCAACTGCTAAGACATAAAATTATGAAGGGAACCGTTGACTCTATAGATGAAAGCGGTCTCATAATCAAGATCACACGTCAAATTGAAGCTCAACTGTCCCCAAATCTTAAGCGTGTCATCAATGCAACAGGCATCGTGCTTCACACAAATCTCGGTCGCGCGGTGTTTTCGAAGCGAACGATGAAGCATCTATACAATACGATGACACACTATAACACTCTAGAATACAATCTTCAACTAGGCTCGCGGGGTTCGCGATACGATCACGTTGAAAAATTGCTTTGTAAATTGACAGGGGCAGAAGCGGCATTGGTTGTCAATAACAACGCCGCCGCTGTCATGTTGGTTTTAAATACCTTGGCAAATCAAAAGGAAGTCATCCTCTCTAGAGGTGAACTCGTCGAAATAGGTGGGTCTTTTCGAATACCGGAAGTCATGAAATCAAGTGGTTGCAAGCTCGTTGAAGTAGGTGCAACCAACAAGACGCATTTAAGGGACTTTGAGAATGCCATGACCGAAAATACAGCACTTCTTTTAAAAGTGCATACGAGTAACTATCAAATTATGGGCTTTACGAGCGAAGTCTCAAGAAAAGAGCTTTCACTACTTGCTCAAACTACAAAAGTGCCATTTTACGAAGATTTAGGCAGTGGTGCCATGATTGATTTCAGCAACTTTGGATTGAAACGCGAGCCCCTTATTTCAGAGTGTCTTTCTGAAGGCGTCGACTTGCTTTCATTTTCAGGGGATAAATTATTAGGATCTAGCCAATCGGGAATCATACTTGGTAAAAAAGTCTATATCGATAAACTCAAGCAAAATCAACTGCTCAGGGCATTTAGAATCGACAAACTGTCATTGGCTGTTCTCGAAGATACTTTAATTCAGTATTTGAATCAAGATTTGGCCATTTCGCATATACCGACGCTTTCCATGCTTTCTGCAACTTCTGAAGAGGTTTTACAAAAGGTGACACTTTTCATCAAGAAAAATCAGATGATGCTGGAGAAAATTGGTTTGAGATACGCAATTGAAGAGATGCAATCCCAAGTTGGCGGCGGCGCTATGCCACTTGAACAGCTGACTTCATATGGTCTAAGCTTAAGAGGCGATCGACAGTTGAATCTCATTCAAACAAAGCTACGAAAGTTACAAATTCCGATTATCTGTAAAATTGAAGACGATGCTTTACTATTTGATTTCAGAACACTTTTTGAAGATGATTATGAGAGTCTAGCATTTGGGCTCGAAATGGTTTTACGGGGAGATGAAAATGAATAGCCACTTAGTAATTGGCACCGCTGGACATGTCGATCACGGTAAAACGGCATTTATAAAGCATTTGACAGGTTATGAAACCGATCGGCTTAGAGATGAACAAGAACGCGGGATTACAATAGAGAATGGGTATGCCCATTTAGACCTTTCTAATGGGTTAACCGTTGGTTTTGTTGATGTACCTGGCCATGAACGGTTCATAAAGACGATGCTTGCAGGTGCAATGGGCATCGATGCGGTCATCCTGATTATCGCAGCGGATGAAGGGATCAAAGCACAAACACTGGAGCATTTTAGTATTATCAAACACCTGGGTATCAATCGAGGTTTTATTTTGATTACCAAATGCGACCTAGTTGATGAAGCGCGACTCCTTACGCTTGAAAATGAAATCAAAGCCATGACACAGCATACCGTTTTTGAGAATAAGC
>CAYLNI010000064.1:0-6405 GCA_964384705.1 uncultured Fusibacter sp. | reverse complement strand
CAAGACTTAATGTCGATCGCGTATTTAGCGTTAAAGGATTTGGCACTGTCGTTACAGGCACTTTACTCGAAGGCGAGATAAAAAAGGGCGATTTGCTCTACTTGTATCCAGGTGAGAAAAAATGCCGTGTTAAAGGGGTTCAAGTCTATGGCAAAAATGTTGATTCTGCACAATATGGCCAAAGAACGGCGTTGAATGTTTCACTTGATTTGGATGACGTTCATAAAGGTGATACGCTGACTTCCATTGAAGCATTTAAAGCCACCATGATGATTGACGTGCTCCTAAAAACCGACGTGCTGACTGAAGAGATCAAACACTGGCAACGCCTTAAGCTCTATCATGGCACAAGAGAGATTCTTTGCCGTATTGTCACAAAGCCTATCTTCTCCAATGAAGAGCGGCGTGTGCAACTCAGACTTGAATCACCCATTTATTGCAAAACTGGTGATCCAATCATCATAAGAAGTTATTCTCCGATGATGACACTTGGTGGTGGCCAGATCATGACCCCTTATGCAAAGAAGCATACGCAAATAAACGAAACAGAAACACTATTTTCTCAAACAGCCACACTCCTAGAGGTTCTAAGTCATGAGGACTTTATATTTACATTAAGTGATTTAATCTTTGAAAAATCAGCGTTTTCGCTTGATATTGGACACGCGCTTTTTGAGCAGCTCATTCAACAAGGTGAGGTGCATGGTATTGGCGATCAAAAGTTTTTATTAGAAAAAAATTGGATAGCCCTTGTCGATGTGATTATTGATGAAGTATCAAAAGAGCATAAACTATATCCACTTAGAGCAGGTATTCAAAAAGAGACGTTAAAGTCAAAAATTGCGGCAAGAATGTCCTATGCGGCTATAGGTAAACACGATTTTGGTCGCGTCATACAAGAATTGGTTCAACAAAATCTTATTGAAGAACACCAACAAACGATTGCTATAAAAAATTATCAAGTACAGTATTCACCACTAGAAAAATCAATCGTTTCGAGACTTTTGTCCCATATTGAATCGCATCAACAAGGGGTCGTACCTATAGATGACCTCATAAATCAAGAATTTAACAAAATTATTACCAAAGAAGTGCTATATCATTTGATTAATTCCGAAATTCTTGTTAAAATTAATGATGAAAACATAATGGATGCGAAGCAATATCAGATATGTAGGCAAGCACTGCTCAAACATTTTGAAACTCAGCCGACGATCAGCGTCGCGCAGTTCAGAGACTTAGTGGGATTATCCCGTAAAGCGACTGTGATACTTCTTGAGCATTTTGACAGATTATTGATAACGAAACGCAATGAAAATACACGAACCTTGATTAAATCATGATTGGAGTGGTAACATGGCAGAGAAAATATTAGTTGTTGACGATGAACCAATTTTACTAAAAGGATTAAGATTTAGCCTTGAACAAGAAGGATACGAAGTGGAAACTGCTGTAGATGGTAAAGAAGCTTATGACAAGATCCTTCAAAATTCATATGATGCCGTCATATTAGATCTTATGTTGCCTGGTATGGATGGGTTGGAAGTTTGTAAAAAAGTTAGAGAAAAGCTCATGGTACCAATACTTATGTTGACAGCTAAAGATGACGATTCTAGCAAGGTTTTAGGACTTGAGTATGGTGCGGATGATTACATCACAAAACCGTTCAATATGCTTGAACTTAAAGCGCGTATTAAAGCGATCCTAAGACGTGTACAGATAAACGACTCAAATATGACTTCAAATATATTGAATCTTGGCGATTTCAACATCAATACGCTCGGTAGAAAAGTGACCATCAATGGCGTTCAAGTCAATCTGACAGCTAAAGAATTTGATCTGCTCCTATTGTTGATCATGAATGAAGAACGTGTTTATTCAAGAGAAGAACTTTTGGAGACGATCTGGGGTTATGAGTACTTTGGAGATGTAAGAACGGTAGACGTTCACATTAGACGTTTAAGAGAAAAAATTGAAGCAAATTCATCTCAACCAGACTATATTTTGACGAAATGGGGCGTTGGGTATTATTTTAAAAATAAAAAGAAAAGAGTTCTTTAAAAGTATTAGGTGGAAACTTGTTTCCACCTATTTAATATTGATAACCTTTGTCATGCTGCTGACGACGTTTTTCGTGAAGGATTCTCTTGTAAAAACGAATGTCAGTGAAGCACAAACGAATTTGTCGACCTTTAACTCTGTCGTCTCAAATCAAGTGGCACCTTTTATTGACAATATTGACAATGAATATACCTTGCGATATGTCGAAGATATCGTCAAGCAAAACAGCCTCGAATATAATGCACGTGCGGTTGTCGTCGACACCTCAGGCAAAGTTATTGTCGATTCTTTTGATACGATGAACGGACAAATTCTTGACAACTTAGAAACGAAGCTTGCGCTGTCAGGCAATAAATCGTCGAACATTTATATGTATCAAGACGATTATTTGTTGTACGCTGCTGTCCCTATTGTAGATCGTGATAATATTATCGGTGCGACATTCATGTCCATCGAAGCAAACTATATTTTCGAAGATATCAATCAGTTCATGGAAAAGTTGTTTATCATTTTTTCCATGGCTATTATTGTTTCTATATTTATCAGTATCATTTTTGCAGACATCATCTCGAAACCAATTGAAAAATTGACGGATTCTGTTAAGACAATCACGCTGGGCAAGTACGATACTAAAGTTGAAATATTAGGTAGTGATGAGATAGGCGAGTTAGGTAAAGCCTTTAATATCATGACGACCAAACTCTTTCAGGTAGAAGAACGGCGTAAAAAATTTGTTTCCAATGTCTCACATGAACTACGTACGCCGATGACGTCCATGAAAATCGTTTCGGACACTTTGTTGTCTGCACCTTCATGGGATGAATCAATCTATCGTGAATTTATGTTGGATATCAATTCCGAAATTGATCGACTAAACAAAATCATCGATAGCTTACTCTATCTCGTTAGGGTAGAGAAGGATGAACTTGAGCTCGATTATAGCATCACTTATTTAAATTATTTGCTTGAATGGGTTAATAAAACGCTCAATCCAATTGCTCTAAAGAAAAATATCAATCTATCACTTATGGCAACAAATAAAGTTCAAATATCTCTTGATCAAGAAAAAATGCAGCAATGCCTTCTCAATATTATAGGCAATGCCGTTAAATATACCCCAGAGGATGGTAAAGTACTAGTCGAACTAGAAGAAATGCGCGATCAAATCATCATTCGCGTCACAGACACTGGCATTGGTATACCTGAAAAGGATTTGCCATTTATTTTCGACCGTTTTTATCGCGTTGACGAAGCACGTGCTAGGCAGACTGGCGGCACAGGTCTAGGACTTGCGATTGCGCAACAAATTATACAGCTTCACCAAGGGTTCATCGAAGTGACGAGTCAACTTGGCGTTGGCACTCAAGTGGTCATCACATTGCCCAAAAAGTAAGGGAGACAAGGCATGAAATTTCCTGTATCGATCGTTCTACTTCTTATCATAATTGCGGCCATAGGGACCTTTGCAATCAATATGGACGTAAACTATAACAACTTGGAAGTGGATCAGTATATTTCACCTGAACATGGTAGTATCAAGATTCGTACAGATTTGTATTTCGTGTACGACGATGCTTTGCGCCCTGAAACGAGAAGTGTAACCATAAGCGATTCTAATTTTGAAAAAGCGATCCTCGACGCGCTTTCTGATGGATCGACTAACACCTATTTTTCATCCATTTTTAACTTAGGCATCCAGATAATCTCCATCGACCTTGTGCATGAAACGTGTTACATCAACTTGATGGATACACCAGAACTCGATGCGCTGTTTTTAGATGAACGCTTTGATCTATACATTTGGTCTGTGGTCAACAGCTTAACGGAAAACAACCAAGTCAAAAACGTTCAATTTTTAATAGAAGGAAAACAATATAGACGCAGCATGCAAGGGTATAATTTCAATTCGCCACTTCCAAAGTTGGAATCTCTGATTTATTCAAAGGAGATCAAGTCAACCGATGTTGTTCTAGAATTTATTGAATACATCAGCACGCGACGATTTGATCTTGCCTACAGTTTACTCACGAAAAACAGTATGAATAATTATGACTATAGTGCTTTTATTAAGTATGCCAATACATTTAACGAGACACATCGCGGTTTCACGAAGGATACCTACTATTCCAGGGTATTTGTAGGTTATGAAGAAGTCTTTATTAAATTTACTAAACAATATGAAACAGATGGTTTTATGCTCAATACCTACGACAAGTGGACGGTCATTATGGAAGATGACGTCTACAGAATCAATTTGAATTCAAACTGATACGTTCGTTAACGAGATTGTAATCTGGCTGTCATGGTTTTTCTCGGTCAATAGGCTATAATTAAAGATGACAATTGTATTTCTCACATAAAAATGACGGTGATGTGATATGTCTGAATCGGATGCTGATCATTAGATAGAATAGGAAGTGAAACGATGAGAACACACTTAAAATTTAAACGCATACCATATAGTCTAGTACTAATTATCTTGCTCTTGGTAACAAGTCTCACAGTAACACCGTTTAGTTACGCGGATGCTGTGTTCACCGATGTTTCACAATCACACTGGATCTATAAACCCCTTCAAAACATGTTAAATGCAGGTATTATTGAAAAAACAGAGACTTTCAATTTAGGCTCTGGCATAACACAAGGTGATTTGATAAAAGTACTACAGAAAATAGATCCAGATAAAGCGTATTCTACAACTTTTGATACGACAAAAAAGTTGACGCGACTTGAAACGTTAACCTTTATATTTCAAGCGTTAACTTTGGATAAATTGGCAATACAGTTAAAAGATTTAGAATCGCCATTTGTCGATACGACGACAAATGAATCAATATTGAATTTAGCAGTAAAATTCAACTTTATTTCTTTAAATCAAGCAAAGACATTTCGTCCTGATCAATTGATCAAAAAAGAAGAGGCCTACGCCATGTTGAATCAAGTATACATGGGTTATTCCAATAAACTGGAAGATTTACACAGCTATTATGCCATCAGTTCATATAGTCAAATCGATTATTCTGAGGACTTAAGTGCATTGAGCTTTGGTTGGAGTCGACTAGAGTTCAACAAAGATAAAACAGATGTCATCCTTAATATGACGAGTACGGGTTCAAATGAATACAGAGTTCCTACAGGCTATTCAAGCGCAATTACCGCAACAGAAAATGAAACGCTCGATAGAAATTTGATGGTATTTGTCAAAGAAGAAACCGTTTATGATACAACGAGTAAGAAAACGGTTACTCTGGCTGAGAAGATACTGTCAGATGAGTCGATGAGAGCTTCTGTAGTCGATTCAATCATGAATGCATTAACCCTAAACGCTTATAAAATACCATTTGATGGTGTCGTCATCGACTTTGAGGGACTTAAAGGTGAGGCGAACGCGATCAATTTAAACGCATTTTTAAACCAATTGGATACAGAACTTGAAAAGGTTGATTTAGATTTATTAGTTGCTGTACATCCACAGGGTAAAACAGGCATTGAATATTTTGACGGTTACGATTTTAAAACGATAGGAAGCTATGCGGACAAGGTTATTTTGATGGCACACGATTACTATCCAAAGCGTCTTTCGTCTACTGAAATGGCATCAGGTTACACAGTCACACCGCTTTCACCAATCAACGAGATTTATTATGCCTTAGATGCGATCACACATCCCGTAACAGGCGTTGAGGAACCGGAAAAAGTCATGCTTCAGCTATCAATGGATACTGCTCAATGGAAGGTTAAAGAGGGTGTCATCATCAATAGTGTGCCTTACCATCCGACCTATCAAGCGATAGCAATGCGTATCGAAAATGGCGCTACGGTTGAATACTCTATAAATCTTCAAAGTCCTTACATTTCATTTTTAGATGATGTAGATGGTAGTAAAAACATCGTATGGTATGAAGACGAACGCAGCATTCAAGCAAAAATTGATTTAGCGAAATTTTTCAAGATAGGCGGTTTATCCGTATGGCGCTTGGGAACGATCCCTGAATTTGACGGAGAAAAAGCCGTGCATTTTGAAATATGGTCACAAATTCTTAAAAACATAAAATAACGAATAGGGGAGCACAAGTGGAAATCATTAAGATTGACGATTTTGAAGAAATATTTATGAATCGCGACATTTCGGCGTTACTGGGAACGTCTATGTTCAATCCAACATTTGGAAAGATACAGAATATTGCTCAAACGGTTTATGCAAAAACACAAGGTAGATTCTATATCTGTAAAATCGATGGTCTTCTCGTTGGCCTGATTGGATTCTCAAAGATCGATAACCACATGTTGGTTGTTAGACATTTGGCCGTTTTAAGTACCTTTCAGAGACAAAAAATCGGTACA
>CAYLNI010000063.1:7719-15132 GCA_964384705.1 uncultured Fusibacter sp. | reverse complement strand
ACTGGGGGCAATACGTTTTTAGGCTTCATCATATAACAGCCTTATGTGTGTCTACAATAGAATAGAGATAGGAGAGAAGCCAATGAATGAAACACATAAATTATTGACACCAGGAGAAATCATCGAAAAGAAGAAGGAATTTTTCTATCCGAATTCAATGCATTTTTATAAAAACCCGCCACACATCGTAAAAGGGGACATGCAGTATCTGTATGATCAGGACGGCAAACGCTATGTGGATTTTTTTGCAGGTGTTACCGTTCTCAATTGTGGCCATAGCAATCCCGAAATACAAAAGTCCATCGAAGCGCAGCTTTATAAGCTTCAGCATACGTCCATCATCTATTTGACGCAGCCTATGGTGAACTTGGCTGAGAAACTGGCTGAAGTTCTGCCAGGCGACATCAAGAACACATTTTTCTGCAATAGTGGCACGGAAGCCAACGAAGGCGCACTGCTTCTTGCGAGAATGCACACGCAAAAAAAAGGCTTTATCGCCTTTGAAGGCGGACTTCATGGCAGATCTTTCCTGACGATGAGCGTGACTGGGATTCCCATGTGGCGCATTGATCCATTCCTCGATCCAGATGTCTATTTTGCAAAGGGTTTTGTGCAAGACGGCATGACTCTAGAGGCCTCTGCAGATGCATCTCTTGAAAGTCTTGAAGCGATCCTCAAAGAACATGGTGATACCATCGCTGCATGTATTGTGGAACCGATCCAAGGCAATGGTGGGATGAATACGCCACCACTTGATTTTTTTGTGAGACTCAAAGCACGACTTGAAGCTTATGGCGTCTTGCTGATCGTCGATGAAGTACAGACTGGATTTGCAAGAACGGGCTCTTTTTTCGCCATCGAGCAATTTGGCGTCGTTCCAGATATCATCACTTATGCGAAAGCCCTTGGAAATGGCACACCTATCGGCGCATTCAGTGCAAGACCTGAAGTGGCTTTATCGTTTAACAAGCCTTCAGCTTCCACACTGGGTGGCAACCCAATCTCAACGACAGCGGGGCTTGCGGTACTGAACTATATTGAATCGCACCACTTGGTCGAACGCAGCCGTGAGCTTGGCGACAAACTTCGCAAAGGCCTAGAAGCACTTTGTGAAAAGTATGCCTTTGTACAAGAAGTGAGGGGCATGGGACTCATGCTTGGCATGGTGTTTAGTGCGCAAGACGGTGGACAAATCGTAGATACCATCTTAGAAGAAATGAAAGAGCGCGGGTTTATAGTCGGCAAAAACGGCATGAACCGTAATGTGCTGGCTTTTCAACCCCCGCTCGTGTTATCGGAAAAAGATATAGATGAGATGCTCCAAGCACTCGATCAAGTACTCAGTGAAATTTCAAGCAATATTTAGTCGCTTAGCTACGCTGCCATCCACAAAATCGCTTATCCAAGAGGTCTATGATGCCAAAGAGGCATACACCCATTAAGCTGATGGCGATAATCCCAGCAAACATGCCTTTGTAGTCGAGTTTCAGCCAGCTGTCCATGATGAAGTAGCCGATGCCGTTTCGCGTGGCGAAATTTTCGGCGAAAAATAGGACGGAGATTGACGTTCCGATACTGAGCCTTAGCGACGTCAAGAGGTTCGGAACCGTTGCAGGGATGATCATATGTCTGTATATCTGCCATTTGGTCGCACCAAGTGTTCTCATGGAGATATAATAGCTTGGATTGATGGCTTTAACCCCATCGCGCGTACTGACCAGTATTTGAAATAGGATGATCAGTCCGACTAGAATGATTTTCGATAGATCGCCAAGTCCAAAAAATAACATGAGAATCGGTAACAGCGCTATTTTAGGTACGGGATACAAGGCGTATATCAGAGGTGATACCAATCGATCCACACGTGGGTGCGTAGCAATGAGTATGCCGAGCGGTACACCGATTATCAAAGTGGCAAAGATCGCCACGAGTATGCGATACAAACTGGAAAGAACGTGAAGGGCGATACCGTCCCAATTGTTAACAAGTGCAAGTAAAGCCATATGCGGTGCTGGGATTAACCTAGGATCGACAAAGAAATGAAGGCCATACCAGACGATGCCTATGATGATCAGTGCGTACAAGTTACGTTTCATCATGCACCTCCTGCATGGCTTTTCTTATGTCCACACATAGCGCATAAAATTCCGGCTTTTCACGCAGCAGAGGATCGCCAAAGAATGGATTCGTAAAACGTTTTACGATGCCACCGCCCTTTTGTGCCATTAGTAGTACTTCTGCACCTAGAAAGACGGCTTCTTCAATATTGTGCGTTACAGTGATCCACGTAAGCTGGCGCTTGGCAATGAGTTCAATAATGGTATTTTGAAGCGTTTCGCGCGTGATCGTGTCAAGTGCGGAAAAAGGCTCATCCATGAGCATGATTTGTGGGGACAAAAGCCAAGCCCTTGCGATGGCAACGCGTTGCTTTTGTCCTCCGCTGAGCTGTTGTGGATATTTATCAAGATGTGCGAGAAGACCAAGCTCCTTTGCGATTTTTTCAGCATTTGTCTTCGCTTCAGAACTGAGTGCCTTGTCGCGGATGACGAGACCGAGTGTGATATTTTGCCAGACGGTTTTCCAAGGAAATAGGCCATACTCCTGAAGGACCATGGCGATGTGGCTTTGTGCATCCGGTGGCATAAATTCAATTGACCCAGAAAGCATGGGTTTTATACCGGCTATGGCATATAGCAAAGTCGTTTTGCCGCAACCAGATGGCCCAATGATGGTGTAGGACTTCCCCTTTTCAAACGACAAGGTCAAGTCCTTTATGATATGTTCGGCGTCATATTGAATATTGACGGCCTTAAGTGCGACGGCTGCTTGATGCGTCATCAAATTTCTCCATTCCAAACGACCTGTTCCTCTGTGACGATGCCTAATGTGCTGAGAATCCGCGCTGCCGTTTGATTTACAATATCTTGTACGGTTTTAGGTTTGCTATAATAAGCAGGGACAGGCGGCAATATCGTCGCACCGTAACGCGTGAGTTTTAGCATGTTCTCAAGATGAATGCCGCTAAGTGGTGTCTCGCGCGTCACTAAGACGAGGGAACGCCTCTCTTTTAATGCAACATCAGCAGCCCTGCACATAAGACTGTCCGCGATGCCACCTGCAATTTTACCAAGTGTCCCCATGCTACAAGGCACGATGACCATGGCATCCACAGGATATGACCCACTGGCGACGCTCGCAAAAAGATTGTCGTTATCGTGGTGCACAAAATGTGAAAAGGATCCAAATTCAGAGAGGACATCGGCATAGTCGCGCTCGAGTTCGTAAGCCATGACGCGTTCCCCAAGCTTAGATGCGACGAAGTGTACTTCATGTCCATTCTCAAGTAGCAATTTCACGACAGTATAGGCAAGAACACTGCCGCTTGCGCCTGTGAGTCCAACCAGTATGCGTTTCATAGGACGTCCTTTCTTAAATAAACTTATCTTAAAAAAATATCTAGAGTTGTTGTGATGAGCAGCTGCATGGAGATTAGTTGATTGATATGATACGCCGCAAAGTTCATTTTGACGCGGTGACCTGGTTCGATGATGCCGTGTTCGATTGCGAGGAGTACCGCACAGATGGCAACGCCGATGTAGTAGATGACCCCAAGTTCAGCGAAGACGCCGACACCGATCAATAGCAGCCACATGAACCCGTGAAACGTTTTGGCGATCAGTAAAGCGCCGCTGAGCCCAAATCGCGCAGGAATGGAGAAGAGTCCCGTCTTACGGTCAAACTCGATATCTTGCGTGCCGTAGACAATGTCAAAACCCGCCACCCAGAGCGTGACGATTGCGCCGAGCATCAGTGGAATCCAGTCAAATGACCCTGTAACTGCAAGCCAAGCGCCAACAGGGGCACCCGCACATGTGACGCCGAGTACGAGGTGGCAGAGCCATGTAAAACGCTTTGTGAAACTGTACAGCGTAAAAAGTGCGAGGGCAACTGGTGATAATATAAAACAGATTGTATTGATCTGATAGGCGGCAAAGACGAACAAAATATAGCAAAGTCCAGTGATCCAAAGCACTTCATAGGATTTGACTCTTCCTTGAGGCATATGACGCGTTTGCGTTCTAGGATTCAGGGCATCGTACTTTTGATCCACAAAGCGATTGAGTGCGTTGGCACCGTTGCGTCCGGCAAACAAACAGACCATGATCCAAAAGAAGAGCTTAAGTTCTGGAAGTCCATCCGCTGCGATAAAGAGTGCAATAAGTGCAAAGGGCAGAGAAAACAACGTGTGCGAGAACATGACGAGCTCGCCGTAAGTGTTGATTTTTGCAACCAATTTATTGAATTTACTGCTAATCCAGCCCATATTCAGACCATCGCTTTGTCACAAGATTTTTGATTGATTCCGACATCTCGATATCATCTGGCCAAGGGCGCATCAAACCATCGCTCGGTCCTTTTTTCGTCGCATCGATGCCGATAAACAAGCGGCCATCTGTACGCTTTTCGATCACCATATCACGATCTGGATCAATGTTATTAAATACTTTCCATGAAACTGTGGATAGATTGGCGGCATCGACCCAATCATCCACAGCGATGACGATGCGTGCTGTGTGTGATGGATCTTTAGATAACGCAAGCAGTGTCTCTTTAACTGTTTTTTCGTCGTTCAGCTTGTTGACACGGATTACGTTTAGATCATCGAGAGGGTTGATTGCTTCAATTGGTTGCGCATAAGACGCATCCACTTCAACTGGACGTTTTACCGTTGCGTCAATACCGAGTCTAAAGCCCTGGAATGCTCTGTTTGAAGCGTGATCCAGTGCGTCGAGAGGTCCTTCTGTTATGAGCAAATGGCTCGGATCGATGACATTGCTTTGTATCGCACGTGCAACAGCCATATAATCATGGACATTTACACTTTCGTCAACGACGATAATCATTTTCGTATACATCATTTGACCAAGTCCCCAAAGCGCATAAAGCACTTTATTCGCATGTCGTGGAAACGCTTTTTTGATCGAGACGATGGCACAGTTATGGAAGACACCTTCAAGAGGCATTTCCATATCGACGATTTCAGGTGTTGTGATTTTCATCAATGGTAAGAAGATGCGCTCTGTGGCTTTGCCAAGATAACAGTCTTCCATAGGTGGTTTGCCCACGATCGTCGTTGGATAAATCGCCTCTTTTTTATGTGTCATTTTCTCAAGGTGGAACACGGGATACATATCAGCTAGAGAATAGTACCCTGTATGGTCGCCAAATGGTCCCTCAAGGCGTTTCTCATCTAGGTCGACATAACCTTCAAGAATAAATTCAGCCTGTGCTGGTACGTAAATTTCGCTTGTGATACACTTCACGAGTTCTACTGGTTTCTTTTTAAGGTAACCTGCGAAGATCATCTCATCGATCATCTTAGGCAGTGGCGCAGTTGCGGCATATATGATCGTAGGGTCGCAGCCAAGTGCCACAGCTACGGGCATTTTTTTGCCGAGGCGTCTATATTTTTCATAGATTTCTTTTCCGTCTTTGTGTAGGTGCCAATGCATACCCGTCGTTTTTTCGTCATAGACCTGAAGGCGATACATACCGACGTTTTGTTGGCCGGTTTCAGGATCTCTAGTGAACACAAGGGGTAAAGTGATGTATTTGCCACCGTCGTCGGGCCAACATTTGATGATTGGCAGTGCGTTTAAATCGGGCTCAGTGACAACTTCCTGACACGGTGCCGATTTGACTTTTCTAGGAAAAATGAACGGAAGAGGGGCGAGCTTTGGAATCGCTTTGATCTTACCTATAAGCGTCGCATAGGTGCTCATATTCATGAATTCTTCAATTTGGTGCGCAATCTCATCGAGGTTTTTGACCCCTAGACCTAGATTGAGGCGTTCATAAGTGCCCATGGCGTTGATGACCAGTGGAAATTTTGAGTCTTTAACGTTGTTGAATTGAAGTGCGTTACCGTAAACTTTTGAGATGCGGTCCGCGATTTCTGTAATCTCAAGTTCTGGATCCACTTCCACATTGATTTCGGTGAGCAAATTTTTAGTTTTCAAAGCTTTCAAAAAGCTTGTTAAGTCTTTATAGGGCATACTATCCTCCTTATTGCAATTTCCTAAAATAACACTTTAGATTATAGACATTTATGGTCATTATGTCAATTTGGCAAGTCTTGACGCACATTATAATATATGTTAGCATTATTGAGTTAAAGAGGAGGCAATATGAAGAAGAATTTACTAGTATTAATGCTGATGATGCTCACAGTGGCACTGATTGCATCAGGCTGTGCAAAAGAAGAGACACCACAAACGTTAAAAATCGGCGTCATGTCGGATATCGGCGCAGCGCCCTATATAATCGCCAAAGAAAATGGCTATTTTGAAGCACTTGGACTCGATGTCGAAATTACTGTATTTAAAAGTGCCACAGATCGCGACACGGCGATGCAGACAGGTAATTTAGATGGTGCAATGGCTGACATGCTTACCATCATGTTTTACAATGACGCGGCATTTGATGCGAAGATCACATCACAGACTTATGGTAGCTACGTGATGGTTTCCACGCCATCACTTGATAAAAGTAGTGTAGAAGCCCTCGATAAAATCGAAGTGGGTATCTCTGCAAATACAGTTATCGATTTTGTTACTGACCAAATTGCTGCGGATGCAGGTATTTTAGAGAAAGTGACCACGGTTGCCATTCCACAGATGCCCGTTAGACTTGAAATGCTTGGTGCAGGTGAACTTGATGCGGCAACACTTCCTGAACCATTGGCATCAGCTGCTGTACTAAACGGTGGTGAAGCGATTATGGGAACACTAGACCTCGGTTTACAACCAGGTATTTTCATCATGACAGAGGCTGCTATCGATGAAAAAAGCGATGCGATCGAAAAGCTGTATGAAGGTTATAACCAAGCCGTCGACTATCTCAACAACACAGATCAAAACGACTATATTCAATTGTTGATCGATCAATTGGGTTTCCCGCCAAGCTTGGCTGAATCGTTTGATTTCCCAGAACTCAGCAAGGCACAGGTTGCAGATGAAGTGACATTTGGCACGGTACAAAGCTGGATGAAAGATCGCGCACTGACAACTTCGAATTTTAGCTTTTCAGAGCTCTCTACCGATCAGTTCATAAAGTAAGGAAATAGCACAGATAAAAAAATAAACTCGGAATTGCAATCAATTGACTGCATCTCCGAGTTTTTTTAGTGGGGAAATTCCTTAGTTGTGCCTCGTATTTGGTGCGTTGAAAAGTGTTTCAGATAAGAGATTATTGAGATTTGAAAATGTTTGATCGAGTTTTTCAAGCGTTTTAAAATCAAGATCCAATAGCTGATTCGACATTTCGTCACTGAAGCTAGCGAGAGTTGTCTCTACGATATTCTTGCCTTTTTCTGTGAGTGAGATATAGTAAATGCGTTTATCTTCTAGATCG
>CAYLNI010000063.1:5461-7652 GCA_964384705.1 uncultured Fusibacter sp. | reverse complement strand
ATGTTCAAGATTTCGGATACTTCCGTAATCATGAGTCGCTCATGACGATACACAGTGTGAAGCAGCTTGAACTCAAGTTTGCTGACAGCTGTATCTTGATTTTTCACTATACTCGATTGGATGACTTCTTCGTAAAAATCGTTGAAAATCATAACCTGTTTTAAGATGCTCTTAATCTTATGATTATTGTCTTTCATTTGTCAATCACGCTCCTTAACTATGGAAATTGAATAAATACCGTGTTATGCAATTTCCTAAACTCATTATAAAATGACATCTTTATAAATGCAATATAAGAAAATGACAGACTGTGCTAATTTCTAATTTGTCCACTGCCATATACGATGTACTTTGTCGTAGTGAGTGCAATTAAGCCCATTGGCCCTCTTGCATGTAGTTTCTGTGTGCTAATTCCGATCTCAGCACCAAAGCCAAATTGACCACCATCGGTGAATCGCGTTGAGGCATTGACATATACTGCTGCTGAATCGACATTATTTAGAAATTGTTGCGCATGATCGTAAGATTCTGTCAAAATAGCTTCTGAATGGCCACTGCTGTAAATCTCAATGTGATCGATCGCTTCGTCGATCGAATCGACTATTTTCACCGCAAGCTTATAATCGAGGTATTCTTTCATCCAATCCTCTTCAGTTGCTAAACTGCAGTGATGCATGTCTAGCTCAAGTAAAATCGCTTCTTGATGACTTCTATCGCATAGTGCGAGAGTGACGCCACAGTCTGCCATTTCATTGATGAGAGCCTTAAGTATGACTGGCGCATTTGAAGCATGAACTAAAACCGTTTCAACTGCATTACATGCACCTGGTCTTTGAATCTTAGCGTTTTTTATGATCGCCACTGCCTGTGTGACATCATAAGATATGGCAAATGCCGATACCAGTTTCTATCATAGGTATTCTGGAATTTTCAGAGACAAACTGAATCAAACCTGCACCACCTCTTGGTATCACGCAATCGATATAGCGCTTAGCGGTGAGCAGTTGTTTCGTAAAGTCTCTGTCTGTTGTACCAACGAGCTGAACACAGCCTTCTGGAAAGTTACATATCTCCAGAGCAGTCAGTATTGCCTTCAATAGAGATTGATTCGTGAGAAGTGCATCTGACCCTCCTTTTAAAATGACGGCATTTCCAGTTTTTAAACAAAGTGCTGAAGCATCAATGGTCACGTTTGGTCTAGACTCATAGATCATTGCAACGACACCTAGCGGTACGCGTTTAGCTCCGATCGTCAGTCCAGCTTCGTTAACCCACATCTTATCGACTTCACCGATAGGGTCCGATAGGGTAACGACTTGTAAGAGTCCATCAATCATCTCGTCAAACCGGCTCTCAGTCAACTGTAGACGTTCGATCATCGACTCTTTCAATCCATTTGCTCTCGCATCTGCGACATCAGCGCTATTGGCAGAGATGATATCACCTTTAGCCTTTGATAGCTGAGTCGCAATTTCTGATATAAGATCATTTTTCTCTTTTGTTGATTTAATTCTTAAAAAACGAGCGGCTTCTTTGGCCTTTATACCCATTTGGTGTATTTCTAACGAATAATCTTGCATGTTCACTCCTCGAATATTAAGTTGATCGATGGTATCGATTCAACAATTATTTAAATGGAACCTTTTGACGGCTTTATGAACGTTTACGAAAATCAAAAAAAGTTCCGTGTTCTTGTCCAGTTGCCATTTCATTTAGAACGTTTGGATGACCGCTATTGACGATGAACATGGTCTTATTTGCCCCTTGAAGCAATCTAGCTGCACTGAGTTTCGTCTGCATGCCACCTGTTCCAACACTTGAACCAGCATCGCCAGCATCTATCGCATGCATCGTTTCCAAATCGTTAATTTCACGTATCAAATACGCATCTGAATATTTTCTAGGATCTTTGTTATATACCCCATTTATGTCTGATAAAATAATTAAGTTTTCAAAATCGATCATTTTACATACTTCTGCTGAAAGTGTATCGTTATCGCCCACTTTGATCTCATCGATAGCAACGACGTCATTTTCATTGACTATGGGAATGATTCTGTGCTTAATCAAAGCATCAAGGGCATTGATGCAGTGTGCGCGCCGAGTGGGCTCGTACATGTCCTCTCGAGTGAGTAGAACTTGCGCCACTGTGATGCCATATTCAGAAAAGAACTTTTCGTACATATGCATG
>CAYLNI010000063.1:2101-5384 GCA_964384705.1 uncultured Fusibacter sp. | reverse complement strand
GATCGCGCCGGAAGAAACGACGATAATCGATTTGCCACTATTATATAAGTTCGCGATCTGCTTTACTAAGCATTCCATCTTCCATAAATCAAGTAGGCCACTTTCATGTGTTAATGAAGAGGAGCCAATTTTAATGACGATTTTATTAAAGTTGTTGAGTGATTCCATGTGATAACCTCCGTTCAATTTCGCAAAAGTATATCATGATGTTACGAAAATGTAAAGTGTGACACAAAAAAAGTCCCGCGAAAGATAATCAGTCCTATAGGCTGTGTATCAATCACGGGAAGTATTAAGGAGAATTCATTTAGCAATAGAAAATCGAATGATTTCCTAACCTATCATAAAAGAGAGTTCGCATTCACAGGCGACGGCATCGCCGACACGTGCAACGGCTTTACCTACGCCGAAGTTTGCTCTAGATTTGATAATTTCAACGGTGAGTGTGAGCGTATCACCTGGGATAACTTTACGTCTGAACTTACAGTCGTTGATCGCTGCGAAATACGCTATTTTGCCTTTGTTTTCTTCTTTTTTCAAGATGGTGATCGCACCGACTTGAGCAAGTGCTTCGACGATTAAAACGCCTGGCATAACGTGCTCCTGTGGAAAATGACCTAAAAAGAAGTATTCATTGGCAGTGACATTTTTAATACCCGTTGCGCTTACACCTTCTTCAATCGCCGTGATTTGGTCGACCAGTAGAAATGGATAGCGATGAGGGATAATTTCTTGGATCTGATTGCTATTGAGTATCATAGGATTTATTTAGCTCCTAGCCTTTGTATTTTGCAAAGATAAGTGATGCGTTGTGACCGCCAAAGCCCAGAGAATTTGTAAGGGCATAGTTGACTTCTTGGCTTCTACCTTGATTTGGTACGTAGTCGAGATCACAAAGCGGATCTGCTTCAGTGAAATTGATCGTTGCTGGGATGTAGTTGTCTCTGCATGATAGTGCACAAACAGCAGATTCGATACCGCCTGCAGCGCCGAGAAGATGACCTGTCATCGATTTTGTTGAAGAAACAGGCACTTTATAAGCATAGTCGCCGAATGTCGTTTTGATCGCAGCTGTTTCGAAGATGTCGTTGTATGGCGTGCTTGTTCCATGTGCGTTGATGTAACCAACATCAGTTGGCTCTATACCAGCATCTTTTAACGCCATTTTCATAGCGCGAGCGCCACCTTCACCACCTGGAGCTGGCGTTGTAATATGGTGAGAGTCACTTGTCGTGCCGTAACCAACGAGTTCCGCATATATTTTAGCACCTCTAGCCGTTGCGTGCTCAAGTGTTTCAAGAACGAGCATTGCAGCGCCTTCAGCCATGACAAAACCACTTCTGTCTTTGTCAAATGGGATGGAAGCACGCATTGGATCATGTGATTCACAAAGCGCAGTCATCGCTTGGAAACCGCCGATACCAAGTTGCGTAATCGTAGCTTCAGTACCACCTGCCAAAATGACGTCATGGTAGCCACAACGGAGGTCTTTAAATGCTTCGCCAATTGCACTTGCACTTGAAGCACATGCTGTATTGTAAGTGAGGCAAGAGCCCTTGATACCGAGTTCGATTGAAACGTTGCCAGCTGCCAAGTTTGATATGGACATTGGAATGAAGAATGGTGAAATTCTGTCATTGCCCTTTGTCATCATTTTCTCAGCTGTTTCTTCTATTGTAATAAGACCACCGATGCCGTTTCCTAAGTAAACGCCGATACGTTCAGCATTGTTTGCATCAATTGTAAGGCTTGAATCTTCAACAGCAAACTTTGAAGCTGTGATTGCAAACTGTGTGAATCTGTCCATACGTTTTGAATCTTTTTTATTGATCGTCTGTGTCGGATCATAATCCTTGATCTCGCCAGCCACTTTAACTTTGAAATTGGTTGTATCAAACGCTTCAATTAGGCTGATGCCACATTTTCCAGCTTGAATACCTTCCCAGAACGACTCTACACCGCTACCGATAGGTGATACGATGCCAATTCCTGTAACTACAACGCGATGACTCATATAAATGCCTCCTAAAATTTGAATTACATTGCCATGCCGCCGTTGACGGAGATGACTTGACCTGTGATGTATTTTGCTTCGTCAGAAGCGAGGAAAAGAACGACGTTTGCGACGTCTTCAGGCTCGCCGAATTTTCCCATTGGGATGTTTTGTAGCATGGCTTTTTTCGCCTCTTCAGGAATCACTTCCGTCATTGCGGTTGCAATGAACCCAGGCGCCACTGCATTGACTCGGACACCTCTCGGTGCAAGTTCGCGTGCCACGGCTTTAGTGAAACCAATCACGCCTGCTTTAGAAGCCGCATAATTGGACTGGCCGATATTGCCAGTGATACCGACTACTGAAGAAATGTTGATTATTGAACCGCTGCGTTGCTTGAACATGACTTTTGCAGCGTGCTTTGAACAATTGAAGGTGCCTTTAAGGTTTGTCGTATTGACGCTATCAAAATCTTCTTCAGACATTCTAAGTAATAAAACGTCCTTTGTGATGCCTGCATTGTTAACGAGTAAATCTAAGCGGCCATAATTCTCAACAGCTGCCTGAACGAGTTTTTCTGCGTCGTCAAAGTTGCTGATATCACCTTGAACCAGAACGGCAGTTGCGCCGATTTCTTGAACAAATGATTCGAGCTCCGCGACGTTTGAACGATAGTTAAGAACGAGCTTATAACCTGCTTTAGAAAGACTCGCGGCGATGGTTCTTCCGATGCCTCTTCCTGCGCCAGTTACGATTGCTACTTTCATAGTGCCTCCTAGATCGCTTGTTCAAGCGCGTTATGATTTTTGATGGTATCCACGACGTTATAAAGTGATTCAAGATCGTGAATTGAAAGGACTTTGATGGATTTGTCGATTTTTGCGACAAATGAAGACAATGCATTGCCAGGTCCGAATTCGACTAGTGTATCAATGCCCATATGTTTCATAGACTCGATACAGTCAATCCATCTAACGGAATGCGTGACTTGCTTCGAAAGGTACATTGGAATTTCATCTTCACTTGAAACGATTCTACCATTCACGTTTGTGATGACTGGCACTTTCATTGGGTGAAAATTGACGCCTTCAAGTGCCTGTGACAAATTGTCCTCAGCAGGTTTTAACATAGATGTATGGAAAGGGGCACTTACTGGGAGTGGAATCACTCTTTTAGCGCCTTTGTCTTTTGCGATTTCATGTGCCATCTCAAGTGCGGATAAGTGACCACCGATGACGATTTGATTGGGTGCGTTGTAATTACATATTTCTACAGTACCGTGCGCTGATG
>CAYLNI010000063.1:0-2091 GCA_964384705.1 uncultured Fusibacter sp. | reverse complement strand
CTCTACAACATGTTCTGCCTCTTCAGGCGATAAACCCATAAGCGCAGTCATACCACCAACACCAAGTGGTACAGCATCTTGCATAAATGCGCCACGTTTTTTCACGAGCTGCACAGCATCAGTAAAGACCATAGAGCCTGAGCAGACATGTGCAGAGTATTCACCGAGAGATAAACCGGCACAAGCAGCGGGTTTGACATCTACTAGGGATTCAAATGCTTTAAGCATAGCGATAGATGTTGTCAAAATAGCAGGTTGTGTCTTTTCTGTTTCATTGAGTGATTCTTGTGGGCCGTTAAATACTAGGTGTTTAAGATCATAACCGAGTGCGAGGTTCGCTTGATCGAAAACAGCTTTTGAAGATTCGAAGTTTTTGTAAAAATCTTCTCCCATACCTTGCTTTTGTGCGCCTTGTCCAGCGAATATATATCCGATTTTCATAGAGTCCTCCTGTTTGCAAATAATGTATGTTGCAATTTTCGTAGTATTACTTACCAGCTATCCACTGAAATTGTTTTAAGATAACGGCTTCACATTCACTGAAAATTTCCTGTACGATTTCATGTGCGGGTTGTTCTTTTTTAACGAGTCCAGCGACTTGGCCAGCCATGACTGAACCGTACGTTACATCACCTTCGACGACTGCTTTTCTAAGTGACCCTGCACCGAGTGCTTCAAGCTCTTCTGGTGAGGCACCGTTTTTCTCAAGTTCACAATATTGACGGTACAGTTTGTTTTTTAGGATGCGCACTGGGTGACCAGTTGGTCTGCCAGATACAACCGCTGAAGTGTCCTTAGCATCGAGGATCATATCCTTGTAGTTGCGATGCACATTACATTCCGTTGCTACTAAGAATCTTGTACCCACTTGGATGCCACATGCACCAAGCATAAATGCCGCTGCTGCACCACGACCATCAGCGATGCCGCCAGCTGCAACAACTGGGATATTCACTGCATCGATAACTTGTGGGACGAGCGCCATCGTCGTGAGTTCGCCGATATGACCGCCTGCTTCAGTGCCTTCTGCGATCAGTGCATCTACGCCGAGGCCTTCCATTCTTCTAGCAAGTGCTACTGAGGGAACGACTGGTATAATTTTGATGCCAGCTTCTTTAAGACGTTCTATATATTTTCCAGGACTGCCTGCGCCAGTAATGACGATAGGGACCTTTTTTTCGATAGCAAGGTCGATGATGTCGTCCGCAAAAGGACTGAGCAACATGACGTTAAGTGCATAGGGTTTGTTCGTTAGGTGTTTCATCTTGTCAATTTGTATTTCTACGAAATGTCTTTCGGCATTTCCGCCTGCGATGACGCCAAGTCCTCCAGCATTTGATACGGCTGCGGCTAGATCAGCGTCTGATATCCACGCCATACCACCTTGTATGATGGGATATTCTATATCGAGTAAGGTAGTGAGAGTCGTTTTAGTCATCAAAGCCTCCAAAGTTTATAAAAAGTTTATTTTTCCTACTACTGAAGAAAATCCAAGGCGCATGCCGAGGATTTTCTCATGTGGTGGATGAACTATTTAAGTAATTATGCTTGTTGTTGTTCGATGTAACTTACGATATCGCCTACAGTTTTAATAGATGCTGCATCGCTTTCAGCAACTTTGATTTCAAATTCATCTTCGATTGACATGATTAAGTCAACCATATCCAATGAATCCGCGCCAAGATCTTCTTTGATTTTACTTTCAAGTGTTACTTCTTCTGCATCTAAATCTAACTCTTCTACTAATATACTTTTAACTTTTTCAAAACTCATATTATGCCTCCTAATTTTGCTTATCTCTATTTGTTTTCCTATAATAAATGCGATCATTAACCTAAAGTTGTTTTTGTCACTTCGTTTAAAGTCAATCAAAGTATATGCGATACAGATTTTTCATTCAAGGGCTTTTATAAATTGTTTATAATTAAGAATAATTTGTTTATAAACAGATTTTATAAGAAGCCGTGTGTTTTTTTTCGTAATGATGGTAAAATAAGTATAATAATGTGTGAGAGCGCCACTTTTATCAGAGTTAATAAATAAAAAATATGGAGGTAAATAAAGATGGGTTTATTCAATTTTATTAAAGGT
>CAYLNI010000062.1:14207-15150 GCA_964384705.1 uncultured Fusibacter sp. | reverse complement strand
AAGTGCCAGGCAGATCGACTCACTGAGAGTAAAGGGTCAAAGAACGCGGTTGATCCAATCACTGAAGGAGGCACAAAATGAAGCTTGGATTTGTTAGCGCCATTCTTGAAGATAGTAGCTTTGAGCAAGTGATTGATACAGCCGCAGATTTGGGTTATGACTGCGTTGAACTCGCATGTTGGCCTAAAGGCGATGCAACACGCAGATATGCTGGCGTTAGTCACATAGATGTTTTGAACCTCGATGAAGCAAAGGTGAGCGCAATAAAAAAATACTGTGCTGACAAAAGTGTTGCGATATCCGCACTTGCCTTTTATCCAAACCCTTTGGATGGCGATCCGATCAAACGCACAGCCAATATTGAGCACTTAAAAAAAGTCATCATCGCTGCAGACAAGCTCGGTGTTGGGCTAGTGACGACATTTATCGGGCGCGATCAGACAAAGACTGTAAAAGAAAATTTACATCAATTCGAAATTGTATGGAAACCACTCATCGCTTTTGCAGAGCTCTTGAAAGTGAAAATTGCTATCGAAAACTGTCCGATGCTTTTTACAGTGGATCAATGGCCAGGAGGTCAAAACCTCGCAACATCGCCAACGATTTGGCGCGAAATGTTCGAGAGGATTCCAAGCGATTATTTCGGGCTCAATTACGACCCGAGCCACTTCGTGTGGCAGATGATGGATTATATCAAGCCAATTTATGCATTTAAAGATAAAATGTTTCACATACACTTTAAAGACATAAAGGTCTACAAAGAGAAATTGGACGACGTTGGCACCATGTCGTACCCCCTTGAATACATGGCGCCAAAGTTGCCTGGTCTAGGCGATGTCAACTGGTCTAAATTCACTAGCGCACTAACCGATATCGGCTACGACGGGTTTGCCTGCGTAGAAATCGAAGACCGTGCATTTGAAGGTAGCGCAGATGCTGTGCT
>CAYLNI010000062.1:13978-14186 GCA_964384705.1 uncultured Fusibacter sp. | reverse complement strand
TGAGTAAACGGTATTTGTCACAGTTTCTTGGTTGAGTGGTTGAGCGGCTGAGTGGGTGGTGCCAGGCAGATTGACTCATTGTATACAATGAGTCAATCTACCTGGCACCACTGACTCATTTTTTTTGCCCCAAATGCCGATACTTAAAATATAATAATAAAACTTTAAGGGGGAACTATGACTAGAAAGAATCTGCATAACAGAAAAA
>CAYLNI010000062.1:6246-13865 GCA_964384705.1 uncultured Fusibacter sp. | reverse complement strand
TGTTCTCTTCAGCCAGTTTCACGGCAGAGGAAAAGATGGGGGATTGGCCATTGCTTGAAAAGTCGATACTCTATGCGGAGCAAAAAGACTACGCAATGGCAGTCTACTACTGGGAAGAGCTCGTAAAACTTTATAGTGGGTATTCGACTCTTTACGCCTATGAAAATGGTGGCCACATCGCTAAAAAAGCGGGGGATTATTATGCGGGTGAGATCGATCCAAAAGTTTTTGATTCAAAAAAAGCGACTTTATACTATGAAAAAGCGTATAGTTCCTACTTAAATTTCAGTGCACTGAGCGGTTCGACAGTCCATAACTGGGCATTTGTATCAGTGAAAAAGAAACTGGATGACATCAAATCAGAGCTCATGCTTTATGTTAAGAAAGACATCTCTACAGTTGTACCACTTAGCCGTCCTCTCGCAAAGCATGAACCGGTAAGTGGTTTGTATATTGGCGTTTATGGGGAAGGCAACAAAGCGTTGTTTACTGGTTACGGTGTTGATCCAGCAAAGATCGAATCTGTCTATGGGAAACAACACGCGTCACTCCTTTATTACAACAACTTCGGTGAAACGCCATTTGCCACAAAGCAGGCTGATAACATGAAAGCGATCGGCGGTTCATTGCAAATACACATGCAACCGCTAGATCTCGACAAAGTCATTGATGGCGCATATATCCGTCAGTTCGCAAAGGATGCCAAAGCATCTGGAATCCCCATTTTCCTACGATTCGGTGGAGAAATGAATGGCGACTGGACACCATGGGGCATGCAGCCCAAGAAATACATCGAGAAATTTAGATTGAT
Organism: uncultured Fusibacter sp.; assembly: GCA_964384705.1. Lineage (GTDB taxonomy): Bacteria > Bacillota > Clostridia > Peptostreptococcales > Acidaminobacteraceae > Fusibacter_C. Next base: position 13,054 of record CAYLNI010000062.1, on the reverse strand, counting down.
CCATGACATCATGGAACAAGATGCGCCAAATGTCGCAATGGTCTGGGCACCAAACTTTCACCCATGGGACAACATGGCCGAGTATTACCCAGGCGATGCCTATGTGGATTGGGTTGGCGTCAGCTGTTACACGACGCTAGGCTACACGGCAGAAAACAAAGATACCAAACTGAAAAGCAATCCAATTGACCTCCTCAGCCATATCGTCGCTGATTATGGCAAGAGAAAGCCAATCATGATCGTGGAAGGCGCTGTGTCCAACTTCTCAACAACCGAGCCGAACATTGATTATACCGACTGGGCCATCAACAATATCAAGCGCTTCTACGCTTACATCCCTTTAGTATATCCAGAGATTAAAGCGATGTACTATTACGATGCCAAAGGTGTCGCAGGCGCACGCGAGAGTTATGTCTTATCAGATAATACTAGGGTCAAACTTGCCTATAATGAAATCATCAAAAGCGACTTTTATCTTTCCAAAATGGATCAAAGTGCTTCTTATAAATACGAAAAAATTTCAGCGACTCTCAACAAAGGCAAAGTCACATTGGCCTCTTATGTGAAATCGTATGAGCCCGTCATCAGCAAAGTTGAATACTATGTAAACAATGCACTCGTGAGCACATCCACAAAAATTCCGTTTGAATTTACGTATGATTTTACAAAAGTGACGAGTACCACGGCTACAATCACTGTAAAAGCCTATTTAGCTGATGGCAAGATTGCCACAGTGGAAGATTATGTGGTGACATTGACGCAACCAGCGATCAAAGTGGTCTATAAAAATAGTCAAGTAAGCTTTGACCAGCCACCGGTTGTCGTGGGCGGCAGAACATTGGTACCCATGAAGAAAATCTTCGAAACGTTTGGTATGACTGTAACGTATGACGCAGCGACTAAAACGATTTTGGCAAAGGATGCCCTAAACACCATCATCCTTACGATAGGTAGCGACAAAGTGACCGTCAATGGCACGCAGATGGTGCTTGATGTACCCGCGTCAGTCATTGGGGGCAGAACCATGGTGCCGCTTAAGTTTGTGGGACAGAGCATTGGCCTTGCTGTAGCGTATGATAGTTCGAGCAGAACGATTACGATCCAGTGATTCATTGGTGCCAGGCAGATCGACTCATTGTGTACAATGAGTCAATCTGCCTGGCTGATTGATTCACTAAGTACATCACGTGATAGTATAAAAAAAGTCTGTACAAGCGCTAATTGGCGTATTGTACAGACTTTTCAACATTTACGATTAATATTCATTTTGATTATGCCCTTTGTTCAATCTGATGATTCGAAATACCTGGGATGAGTCAATCTGCCTGGCACCACTAACTCAATCCGATGAGTCAATCTGCCTGGCACCACCGACTCACCAACTCACTCATGAGTCAATCTGCCTGGCACCATCGACTCACTCACCTCATGGGCATTATAAGAGCTCCTTACAAGCGGTGAGGAGGCAACGCTACCGATGCCGATGCTCTGTGCGTATTTGCCATATTCGGTAAACGCATCTGGATGAATATATGCCACAAGTGGGGCATGTTGATCAGATGGGGGTAAGTATTGCCCAATGGTCAAGATATCCACAGAGACGGCCTTTAAATCGTCAATCAACTTATAGATCTCATCTTCGTTTTCGCCAAGACCCAACATAAACCCTGACTTCGACAGTATTTTCGGGTTGTAGGCTTTGACGCGCTTTAGAAGTTCGAGACTTTGTGCATAATCCGCTTCAGGTCTGACAGAATCATAAAGTCTTATGACCGTTTCGACATTGTGGTTGATGATAGCTGGACCGGCGTCCATAACGAGATTGAGTGCCGCTTCATTGCCTTTAAAATCAGGGATCAGGACTTCGATAACGGTATCTGGAGACGTAGATTTTATGGCTTTGATGGTTTCCGCAAAAAAGTAAGCACCACCGTCTTCCAAATCATCTCGTGTGACCGACGTGATAACGGCGTGTTTGAGATCGAGTTGCTTTACAGCCTCAGCTACGCGATACGGTTCGCCAATATCCGGTGGCAAGAGTTTACCACTTTCGATGTTGCAAAATCTACAGTGTCGCGAACACACACTACCGAGGATCATGAATGTCGCTGTGCGCTTCGAAAAGCACTCCAAACGGTTTGGACAATTTGCTCCGTGGCAGACCGTATTGAGATTGAGCGACTGGATGATAGTATTGACTTTGCTTAGGTTGCGGGGATTTTCTATTTTCACTTTGAGCCATTCAGGCTTTTTCTGATAAGGTGTCTTTGCGTTCAATGCGTTAGCCTCCATTTAATTGAAACCATAAAGTTGGACCATGATGGTCGGATATGAAATTATGAGAGTTTCTCAGATATTAGACTTATACTAACAGAAAATATCTGCGCTTGCAATCCGAAACAGAGTCCATCCATATGCGTATGATGCGTCATACGAATCCAAAATGATCGTTATTCAAATGCAAACCAGCCAATTTACGACATACCTTTAGCCAATATTTTGGTGTATAATAGAGTCAAATAATCATAAAAAGGAGGCTACCATGAAATTTGGACATATCGGCATCAAGGTACTTGATTTGAATAGGACGATGCCATTTTATTTAGAGGTACTACAGGCAAAACTGATTAAAGAATACCATTATCCTGCAAGTCATCTGATTTTTATGGAAATTGGAGGTACCATCGTCGAGTTGATTTTGAAGCCTGAGAACGAACCGAGGACGGTTGGACCGATTGAACACATCGCATTTAAAGTGGATTCCCTCCAAGATGAGATGAAGCGCCTTGATAGCCTCGGCGTCAAATACACACAACCAAGAGTCGTGGGCAATGCAGAAATTATATTTTTTGATGGCCCTAACAACGAGCGTTTCGAATTTGTAGCGAAGTTGCAGCAGGTGTAACATCAACATAAACATATATAACAACCGAATCAAAAAAGCCCCTTGCAGTCTATATCAGTCTGCAAGGGGCTTTTATTCTATTTTTTAAGCATCACTTTAATGTGTCCAAATATGTCAAATGCTGAGATGACAATCATAACTGCAAGGCCGATATTGATGGACATCGTAAACCAAGTGTCTACCTTTGCGGCATCGCCGAGTATGCTTCTCAATGCAGTTAAATCCCAAATTTCTGGAGTTAAAGCGATCTTCGTCACAATACCGATGCCGATCAGGTCTAGCAAGATGGTGATGATGCGCGTTGATGTCTGCCATTTTCGGATGATCATCAAGTAGATATTGAGCAAAAGGGAAGACGCTAAGACAAGCGTTATCATGACGATAAATGGTGCAAAAAGATCCATGTTAACAATCGGAAGAACCTGTCTATCTTCTAAGTTGAATGCAAAAATTGGCGCCGCTGAGTTCATGACGACGAGCCCGAAACAGATGAAGAACGTCTCGATGATCAAGTCGAACAAGCTGACTTTTTGGTTTGGTTCTGGTGCTTTTTCAAGGTCACTTATTTTCCATGTTTCAGAGATGGTTATGTTTTCCTGCGGGCTATAGTGCTCAATAAGTGCAAAAATCAGCGTGACCATACCAAGCGCACCGACACCTGAGGAAAAGATTTCACCAGCAAGTTTGATGAAGAGCCATGCACCTGAACTATCTGGTGATAAATCGATAATATTTCCAACTGTGATACCGATCGCGGATCCGATAAGGGCGATTTTCACAACGAGCCAATAGGCGTCGATGTAACCGGGACCAATCAAGCTTCGTGGGTTTGTTTGATAGGCCTGTGCCACTGTTTTTGGATGTCCCATTGCACGAAGCGCAGATTCAATCTCACCATCTGTATATTCCTTTTTACCAAAGTTTTCTTCGAGGTAATCGTAGAGATTGGCCTCAATTTCTTTCAAGACTTCGTCTCTCTGTGACGGAGTCAAATATTTTCCTATAGTATATAGATAATTCTTAATCATAAAGTGCCTCCTACTAATTTTGACATCGTCAGTTCAAGTGATTGCCATTCGGCTATAAGAGCATTTCTGACATCTCTGCCAAGTGAGCTTATTTGATAGTACCGTCTCGGTCTGTTTTCTTCTATCTGCCAAAGCGATTCAAGCAGACCTTGTTTTTCTAGGCGTCTCATCAACGGGTAAAGTGTGTTTTGTTCAACAGCCATACCGAGCTCACTGAGTTCAGTGATGAGCGTGTAGCCGTATTGTGGTTCATCAACTCTAGTTAATACAGCCAGTACCAATGTTCCGCGTTTCATTTCCTGTTTTAAATTCTGAACGATGGATTCAAGTTCAGCCATATAATCACCACCTTTGATTACATTATACTGTACGACGCACAGTATTGTCAATAAAAAATAAAAAGCCTTTTTCGAGGCTTTTTAAATGGTATATTCTATACAGATATAATTGATTGCTACTAATAGATAGATATAGCTTATGCAATATCTTTAGGTGTAAAAAGTTAGTCGATTTTATAGAGGCTATAACCTTCTTCATCCAGTTTGTCGTTGGGTATGAATCTGAGTGCAGCGCTGTTGATGCAATAACGCAAGCCCCCTGATTCTTCAGGACCATCGTCGAAAACGTGTCCAAGATGGCTGTTGCTTTCTTGGCTTCTAACTTCGATGCGGTTCATATGAAACGTGTTGTCTTCAAGATAACGGATCGCTTCTTTGAAAACGGGTCTTGAAAAGCTTGGCCAACCACACGAAGATTCAAATTTATCTTTTGAACTAAATAAAGGTTCTCCAGAAATGATATCGACATAAAGTCCTTTTTCGAAGTGGTTCCAATATTTATTATTAAAAGGGTGTTCAGTTTCGCCAAGCTGTGTTACCTGAAATTGTAGTTCAGTCAATTGTCCCTTTAAAACATCAAGGGATGGTTTTTTATAATTCGTGTCTTTTTCTCCCATGCCTATTCTCCTTCTGCTGTTTGGATGATAGTCTAATTTTACCCATTTATTCAATGAATACGCGCCATTGAACAAAAAATAGGCTTAGACTCAATGTGTTAAGTCGCCATTAAAATAGGGTATAATCAAAGGGTTAATAAAAATATTATAAGAGCGTTTATTAATGAATCATTTCTAAGTTGAATAGGAGGCATCTAGTGCAGACATCCGACGAATCGCATCATGAGCATTTATTAAATCAATTAGATCAATTAGATCAATTAGATCAACTAAAGAAACTCATAAATGAAAGTGAAAACATCGTCTTTTTCGGCGGTGCAGGCGTTTCTACCGAGAGCAACATTCCGGATTTCAGATCACAGGATGGTCTCTTTGAAACGCTTAGTAAATACGCTTATCCTCCTGAGACGATATTGAGCCATCGCTTTTTCATGAAGCATCCAGAAAGCTTTTACGCTTTTTATAAGGAAAAGATGATTTATGAAAATGCAAAGCCGAACGCCGCACACATTGCTTTGTCTCTACTTGAGGCACGTGGCAAACTCAAGGCTGTCATCACACAAAACATCGATGGATTGCATCAGATGGCCGGTTCAAAAAACGTATTTGAGCTTCATGGGTCGATACACAGAAACAACTGCATGCAATGTGGAAAATTTTATGGATTGGACAAGATCATCCACAGTACAAATGTACCAAAATGTGATGTTTGTGGCGCCATGGTGAAACCCGATGTCGTGCTTTATGAAGAATCATTGGATGAACAAACCATAGAAGCCGCTATCAAAGCGATACGGCAAGCGGATTTGATGATCGTTGGCGGCACATCTTTAGTCGTTTATCCAGCAGCAGGATTGTTGGACTATTATAGAGGCAACAAACTCATCTTGATCAACAAGAGCAAGACCTCCCAAGACCATAGAGCCTTGCTTCAAATCAATGCGCCTATCGGTGAAGTCCTGTCATATTGCGTGCAAAAATAAGGATGAATATAGCCTTGTCTATGAGCAAGCCCTTGTCTATGAGCAAGCCCTTGTCATGAGTATTTTTGTATAAATGGTTAAGGTTTGATTAGAAATGTCTCAATAGATTGAGTACACGTAATGTTTATGCTAATATCAAATTAATATAGAATAATAGGAGGCAATATGAGAGCGCATGATATTGAGTATCAATTGTTTGGAGACGATATGCAATTCGTAGAGATTGAACTGGATCCAAGAGAGACAGTTCTCGCTGAAGCTGGCGCAATGATGTATTTGGAAGCTGGCGTCGATATGACAACCATCTTTGGAGATGGTACTGAGCAAGCTGGTGGTGGTCTTATGGGTAAACTCATGGGTGCAGGCAAGCGCGTTATAACGGGCGAAAGTTTATTCATGACACAGTTTACCAACAATTCAAATGACAGAAAGAAAGTTGCTTTTGCAGCGGGTTATCCGGGCAAAATTTTACCAGTGGATTTGACAGAGTACGGCGGTCGTCTCATTGCGCAAAAGGATTCCTACCTTTGTTCAGCTATGGGTATCTCTATTGGCATCGCTTTTCAAAAGAGAATAGGCGTTGGATTCTTTGGTGGTGAAGGGTTCATCATGCAAAAGTTGGAAGGGGACGGATTGGCGTTCTTACATGCAGGTGGCACGATCATCGAGAAAGAACTTGCGCAAGGTGAAGTCTTGAAAATTGATACTGGTTGCCTCGTCGCGTTGACAGGTAGTGTGGATTATAATATCGAGATGGTCAAAGGCATAAAAAGTGCAGTATTTGGCGGTGAAGGTCTTTTCTTGGCAACGCTAAGAGGACCTGGAAAAGTATGGCTCCAGTCGTTGCCTTTCTCCCGTATGGCTGATAGAATTCTTTCAAGTGCCAGAGCACACGGTGGCAGTTCAAAAGGTGAAGGCAGTTTATTGGGAACGCTTG
>CAYLNI010000062.1:0-6133 GCA_964384705.1 uncultured Fusibacter sp. | reverse complement strand
ATAATAAGAATGACAAAAAAAGATGCTGACAGCGAACTGACTGTCCAAGCATCTTTTTTTTACATTTTAATCACTGATTTAAGGTTTCATTTCTTATAATTTATGGGATTAAAAAGCATCTCAATATGGGGTATGTCATCTTCCAAGTAAATTTCCGATTGCGCCTCAAAGCCAAGCGACGCATAAAATGCCTGAAGATACGCTTGTGCAGAGATCCTGATTGGAACATCACCATATTGATCATGGACTGTTCTCAAACCCATTTGCATAAGCTCGCGTCCGACGCCTTCTTTGCGATATTCTGAGCTTACGACGACGCGTCCAATGGATACTTCGTCATAGGTGACACCAGGTTCGAGGATTCTGAGATAGGCAATAATTTTTCCAGAGTCATCTTTTCCATAGACATGAATCGCCTCAAAGTCCTTATTATCGAATTCATCGTAAAAACACGATTGTTCTATGATGAACACGTTGAATCGCAAAACGATAATCTCATATAGTGTTTTGGCATCCATTGACGCCATTTTCCCTATTGACCAGTTCATAGCACCCCCATATTAAATTTAAAGTTTAGAAATAGCGTTCAGCTTCATACTTCAAATTGGTTCTACTGATAAAGCCCATAAATAGAGCGATGCCACGCTGCCATATGGCGTATATCTTTTTTTGTAATAGTCAAAGGTTGCACGATCGAGCTCTGTTTTACCATATAGGCGCATCATGCCTCGGCGGATTGCAAGGTCATCCCAACTCACGATATTTTGTCTTTGCATGGAAAAAATCATGAGCATTTCTGCCGTCCAAATCCCTATGCCAGGAAGAGATTTAAGCCTCTTTGTAATTTCTTCATCTGGAAGCGTTGCGAGTTCGTCCAGGTTAAATGCACCACTGTGTATCATCTCAGAGATGGACTTGATATAGCTGGCTTTTCTCATTGACATGCCTCTGGTTTGAATGTCTGAGACATCCACTTGAGAAACATTGTGAGGTGTTACATCGCCAACGAGTAACTCAAACCGCTTCCAAACCGTGTCAGCTGCCTTGCTCGATATTTGTTGCGCAATGATGCTGCTTATGAGTCCTTTGAATAGATCTGGCATGATTTCTCTCTGTATTGGTCCAATCCGGTCGATTGCTGCACCGAGTTTTTTATCTTTCTTTTTTAAGTAATTTATGGCCTCATCGCCATATTCAAAATAGTGCATGTGCCCTCCTGATTATGCAATTTCCATTATTGAGGAATTCGCATAATTTCTAATTTCCATTATTGAGGAAATCGCATAATTTGTAATTCAAGAATTCTTAGATGATAATAACGTAATAAAGTCATTGTCACCAAGTGTGATTTAACTTTGAAACTTGTAAGGTGATTATGCAATTTCCATTATTATATCATTGATTGTATTTTTAACAATATTAATGTATCATATAGTCAACAAAGTGAGAGGTTGATAAAATCTAGGACATATTGTTGAGGAATTGTAGGTACATAGTAGGTACACAACAGGTGCACAACAGGTACATAGAAAGTAATTAGTTGATGGCTAGAGGGGTTGGTATATCTTTGAAACGCATTATTTTGCTTGGTTTATTTATCCTTGTGATGTCATTGTCTGGGTGTTCGTTATTAGATGATGCCCGAAGAGATGATAATCCGATACTTCAAGATGAAAGATTGAGCTCAAGTTGGCGTGTTTTTGTCGATGAACAGACAGGCCTTTTTGGTTACATGGATAAACAGGGGGATGTCGTCATTGAACCGAGTTTTTTAGAAGCTTGGGAATTTTATGGTGGCAGGGCAATCGTCAAAGTTGAACCACCAGCGGACATCATTTATTATGGTAAGTTGGCAGAAGGCATCTACGGTTTGATTGATCCAACGGGATCCTATGTGTTCGAGCCGAATGGGTTGATTTCCAGAGTCGACACATGGCACTACTTATACGCCGAGGCAAAGGAGTTTTGGCCAGGATATGGCTTGGATGGCAATTCTGTCATCAAATATGACTTGATCGACGGGCTTGGTGAAGGTCATGGTGAAACGAGCTTCTATTATGTGCACCCAGTTCGGGATCGTTTATTCCTGGCAAACGATGGCAACAGATCCTATTTCATTGATGATGACGGCAAGCAATTGGATGATTATCCAACCTTCTATTTTCCTGTTACAGCACGCCAAGAGGGTGGTAGAATTTTTATCATGCCACTGGATGATGACAAGAAGCGCATGAGTTGGTCCATGTCTCTTGATGGTTCAACACTTGATGAATCCTTTAAATCTGAAACGCTTATCGATGGCTTGACTTATAACACTCAAATTATGTCGCCTTACATTGGCATCAGTGTATTTTACCCTTTATTTTCGGCAGCCGATGCTACAATCGATTCAGACTTTATATCGACGCTTAATCAAGCGATTTTTGATAGTGTCAACGCGTATCAAATAACGGATTTTTCATTGAATCCTGAAGAGATGGTGGATTACAATCAAATCGATAAAATCGATTATACAGCGAAGCTCGATTATGAGCTTTCCGTTGTTGGAGAAGTGTTGAACTATGAGACAGTTGGCTACTGGTATGGCTTTGGTGCTGCGCATCCAAATTCTATCTGGTCGACGCGTCATTATGATTTATCGACGGGAGAATTGCTGCCGTTTGAATCGCTTTTTTATGACGATGTGGATTGGCGATTGGCACTGGCAAAGATCATCGATAGGCAATTTATTGCTGATGATAATGCCTTTCTCTACATTGACAAGAATACGCCGGAGCAAATGCGGTTAGACACATTTATGAAAGGTAATTTTAACATTAATTTTGAAACGGATGTTATGAAAATATACTATCCATTATATGAAATAGCACCTTATGCGGCGTGGTATCCAACTTATGAGATTGATTATTCGGAAATGGACCGGTATTTTAACAAGAATAGTTCTATATATCAAGCGCTTTTCGAAAAGTGAATCGTACTTTTTCGTAAATTTAGAATATAAAATTGACGAAATTGGATTCTAATGGTATTTTATAGGTGTATTGTAACAAAGTTGTAATAATTCAGGCTTAACAAAGGATGATTATATGTGTCTTACACAAAGGGGAAATGATTCGATTCACCTAAATCAAACAGATTTTGACGTCTTCGATCGTCTGATCTCTATGCCGACGCTTATTTTGAATGCTGAGAAGGTCTTATTCGTAAATGCGGGGTTCAAACATGTCTTTGGCTTTGATGTGGAAACACTCAACCAGAAGAGCATTTTGAGTTTTATCAACCCTGTTTTTGTCGATGTCTTTGAAACGACAATCAATCGAGCATTGGCAGGTGAGCCTTATGTTGATCAAGGTGAATTATGTGTTAAAACCAAAGATCGAAACATCTTTTGGGTGGAACATAAATCACGCGTCGTAACTTATAACGATGAGCGACATGTGTTGATGCATCTAATGGAAATCAATGAGAAGAAGCGAGTAGAGAGCCATCTCTCCAGGCTATTAAAACTTAGAGAATCCATGCTCGAGGTAACACAGTCAATCGTAAGGGCAGAGGGCATCAATGAGCTATATAGAGTGATTCTGCGGAGTGCGATAAGCTCCATAGACCATGCAAGTCTTGGAACAGTCATGTTGCTTGAAGGTGAATTTCTAAGACCAGTAGCGCAGATCGGATTTGAAGAAAAGGGCATAGAGGATTTCAGAGTCCCGTTTAAAGAACTCTTTCTATATAAGTCCATAGGAAAGAAACTTGACCAAATAGCAAAAATCAATGATTTGAAAGAATTTGGAGACTATCATAGAATCAACACGACATCGGGGAAAGATGACTTTATACGTTCGACTATCTCAGCGCCGATTTACATAAAAGGAAGGTTTTTCGGTGTGGTAAATGTCGATTCGACCTGTATCAACGCATTCGACGACGACGATGTGAAACTCATGGAATTTGTTAGAAACAATGTCGAGATTGCAATCTCCAATCAGTTATTGTATGAAGAAAAAGCATTTTTATCTAGATTTGACAGCTTGACGAGCTTATATAACAGACATTATTTCGATGAAGTCTTTGAAATTATCAAAGAAAGAGCAAAAAGATACAATGAACGATTCAACCTCGTCGTATTTGATCTTAACGACTTAAAACGCACAAACGATGAATACGGCCATATGGCTGGAGATGCTCTGCTTAAGCACTTTGCTTTGAGTTGTAAAAATCTGATTCGTAAAAGCGATATGCTTGCAAGATACGGTGGCGATGAATTCGTTGGCATATTCTTCAATTGTAGTCAGGAGAAGCTTAGAAAACGCATCGATGGCCATTTGAAACTGCTCAGTGAAAATCCAATAACCTATAGAAATAAACCGATTATATGTTCATACAGTTATGGGATTGCTTTATTTGGCGATGAGGGTACGACATTGAGTGAGCTCTTTAAAATTGCCGATGACCGCATGTATGAAAACAAGATGCGTTACAAGCTTGGTTTTGATTTTATCGAGACGTTTGAATCGCAAATTGTTAACCCTTTGCTATTGGAATAAATCTAACATTCGACCACCGCACCTTTGAAAATGGGTGCGGTTTTTTTCGGTTAAATTGAATTGGGATTATGTAAATTCCAAAAAAATATGCTATACTTTATCGAGTCTTTTAAGAGATTGAGTCTTTTACAAGCGAGGGGATTTTATATGAGTGACAAAACAAATGCAGTCAGAAAATGTGAAAGCGCCGGCCTTATTTTCGAATTATTCACTTATGATTCAGGTGGAGACGCGATAGATGGTAAATCAGTTGCCGACATGATTGGAAAGGCATACTATGAAGTGTTTAAAACGCTTGTGACGATTGGTAGCAGCGGTGAACATTATGTGTTTGTCATTCCTGTAGATGCAGCGCTTGATTTAAAAAAGGCTGCCAAAGCAGTCGGTGAAAAATCAATTGAGATGTTGCCTTTAAAATTGCTACTTTCTACGACAGGATACGTCAAAGGCGGTTGTTCACCAATCGGCATGAAAACGCAATTTAAGACCGTCTTTGATGAAATGATTCTTTTAATTGATCAAATCATATTCAGCGCAGGCCGAATTGGATTACAAATCTGTATGGATGTGTCGGACTTATCAACGGTTGTTGCTTATGATGTAGCAGATGTCACAACATGATGACTATAATTCGCGATATATATAGTAAGATAATTAAATGAGACAATGGAGGAATGGATTGATGGATAGTAGTTTTTACAGCTATGGGTTGATGGTAATGGTATGTACCATGATACTTGCGAACGATTTAAGGAAACGCGTCATATCGAAGGACACAATTCTTTACCGAATTAAAGACAAAAGGAAGACAAAAACGCTGTTTTATTTACTTGGTTTATTGATACCAGTTCTTATACTGGTGACTGGGCTTACACTTGATTACGATTTGCCAGTAAGGTTATTGGTTGTGGTCATGAGTATTGAAATGGCTGTATTATGGACGATGATTCAACTTTCAGATGGTCTGGTTACAAATACCCATGCAGGAAAAGTATGGTTTACGCGATTTGACCAAGTCGCATTCTATCAAGTGTTGGAGATGAAAGGCAATCAGTATTTCCTCTTTAAAAAGCACAATGCAAAGCGTCAGGAGATGCTCCTTGTCAATAAAGAGGATGTTGAACCAATCAAAAAGATTTTAAACGGATTAGGTCTTAAGACCTATGCTGATTATGTGGATAACTAGGGCTTTAGTCGATTTTTGATATCATTACAAAAAAACAATGATAAAACAAAAAAAAGTATTCGCATTTGTTTTAATTTTTGTTACAATAGTGCAGTACGGCTAAGTTGACTTTCTGAACGTTTATTTATTAACAAAGAGAAAAAAATAGTATGAATCAGATAAACTTGGTACGTAAAATAAAATTAATAAGGGGTAATAACATGGCTAAAAGAATTAAAGCTTTAGTACTTGCTGCTGTTCTCGTTTTAACACTCGTTGCAGCTCCAGGTGTTTCTTTCAACTCTTACGCAGTAGATGCGACGTCGTCGGCTTCAACTTGGGCTCCAGCTCCAGCTCCGACTCCAGCACCTGTTAAACCAGCACCTACAGCACCAGTAGCAACACCTACAAAACCAGCAGTTAC
>CAYLNI010000061.1:11942-15176 GCA_964384705.1 uncultured Fusibacter sp. | reverse complement strand
TAGTCGTTCATAACCATCCATCTGGACATATTGATCCAAGTCGTGAAGACATCAATATCACAAAGCGATTGTTTGAAGCAGGGCAATTAATCGGCATTCCGCTGATTGATCATATAATAATTGGACGAGATAAGTATTATAGCTTTAAAGAAGAAAACCAGCTTTAAAGAGCTTTATCGCTTTAATACGGTACTTAATCCATAATAATGTAATACTTATGGAGAACTTTAAAAACGAGAGGATAAATTTTATGAGATTTGGATTATTTTATAAGCAACTTGGCATCGACTTAGGAACATCAAATACACTTGTATGTGTTAAAGGTAAGGGCATCGTCGTAAGAGAGTCTTCCGTTGTGGCCATCAATGAAAAAGGTCAAGTATTGGCAGTTGGTAGAGAAGCTAAAGAAATGATCGGCAAGACACCAGGTACAATTCGTGCCATTAGACCCCTTAAAGACGGTGTTATAGCTGATTTTGATATTACTCAAAAGATGATAAAATACTTTATCAATAAAGCCGTTCCTAATATCAATATATTTACAGGTGCAAAAGTAGTGGTCGGTATTCCTTCACAAATCACAGAAGTTGAAAAACGTGCTGTATATGAAGCTTCATTATCTGCCGGTGCAAAAGATGCTTTCTTAATAGAAGAACCTATGGCTGCTGCTATTGGCGCTGACTTGCCGATAACAGAACCGATAGGAAGCATGATCGTCGATATCGGTGGTGGTACAACTGAAATTGCTGTTATCTCACTTGGTGGCATAGTAACAAGCCGTTCGATTAGAATTGCTGGCGATGAACTTGATGATTCGATCATCAACTACGTGCGAAAAAAATACAGTTTGATGATAGGTGAGCGTTCTGCTGAAAATCTTAAAATGATGATCGCGTGTGCTATGATGCCTACAAATGATCGTCACATGGAGATCACTGGTAGAAACCTGGTAACCGGTCTTCCAAATACATTGGTACTTCATTCAAGTGAAATTTTTGAAGCGATTAGAGAGCCGATCCAAGCGATCGTTGAAGGCATCAAGTCAACACTTGAAAAAACGCCACCAGAACTTGCATCGGATATCTATTCATCAGGAATCGTATTAGCAGGCGGTGGTGCACTACTTACTGATCTCGATAAGCTCATTAAAAAAGAAACAGGTATGCCTGTTAGAATTGCTGAAAACCCACTTGATTGTGTTGCAATTGGCACAAGCAAAGCCGTAGAAAGTTTCAATGAACTTCGAGAGGTATTCATAAGCTCTCGCTCGTTATAATGAATATTGGTGGACTAAATGAATAATCGATACAAAAGGGGTGTTCTGGTCGTCATCGGTATTTTGCTTATCGTCTTAATGGCACTTTCGTTTGGCGGTAGAGAAAGAATTACCTTTATTGAAAGCAAGTTGGGTTCGATGATTATGCCCATTCAGAAGTTCTTTACTTCCATAGGCAACTTCATCGATGAAAAGACAGAACCTGTCATTAATGTTTTAAATTATAAAGACTTAAATGAAAACTTATCACTAGAAAACGAAATGCTTAAAGAGCAGATCGTTTCTTTGACGATGTCACAAAAGGAACTTAGTGAACTAGATGCTTTGAAATCAGCCCTTAAATATGTCGATCAAAATCAAAACAGTGGTTATATTTCTTGTAACGTCGTCTCAAAGGACATGGGGAACTGGTTCAATATGTTTACCGTTGCTGCCGGTAGCGACCAAGGCATAACCAAAAATAGCACAGTCATCAATGGCAATGGTCTTGTTGGACTCGTCTACGAAGTGGGCGAAAACTGGAGTAAGGTCATATCGATTATCGACCAAAAGTCTTCCGTTGGCTTTGAAATGTTAAGAGTCAGTGATGATTATGATGGCGTTTTGAGCGGCACAACTAATTACGAATTGATTGGTGAGCTCTTCGATCCTAAAGCGACTGTTAAAGTAAACGACTTTATCGTGACATCGGGGTTGGGGATGTATCCTAAGGGGATCCTCATCGGTAAAATATATGAAGTCGTCACAGATAAGGACTTGATTCTCAATAGAATAAAAGTGACACCTGCAGTTGACTTTAAGAAAATCAACAAAGTTATGATTATCCCTTATCATGGAGAAAGTGATAGTGACTCAACGACACAAGATACGACAGAGGATTCATCTGAAGTAACAACAGAAGCACCAACTGAAGCACCAACAACTGGAAGTGGTGGTTGATATGAAATATCGTTATATAATCCTCATAGCCATCGTCAACTTCATATTGTCGAGCACGATTTTTCAGCTCTTTAGGATCAATGATGCATTGCCAAATTTTTGCATCATTTTGTCTATTATACTGGCTTCGTTAGGGAACAGCCGACAAGCCTATTTATTTGCGCTCTTATCAGGGCTTATGCAAGATGTATTCCTAGGAAGAATGATAGGTGTCAATTTCATGATTTATGGTCTGATTGTCTTGATAACCGTCAATCTGATTGAAATTATGTTTAAAGGCAATTTCATAACACCTGTGTTTTTGATTGCAGTGGGTACGCTTTTTTATCACTTTGTTTTTTATGTCATCATGTTTTTTGTACAATCGACTATACCATTTGAATTGATGGCGATCAAGATAGCGACGGAAGTGTTGTATAATGGCATTCTGGGTTATTTAATCTATTCAAAAGCCTTCAAAAAAGTGCATGGCTACAAGTTGGGAGATTTCAATGCTTAATTTATTGAAAAATAGAAAAAATCATATCGTTATCGGTTTTGTATTCATCTTTCTATTTTTGGGATACAGTCTATATGATGTGACCATCACGCACGGTGAGGAATTTTATAAAAAATCGATCAGCAATCGTATCAAGCAGATTGAGACACATGCAAAGCGTGGTGACATCTACGATAGAAACGGACAGATTCTTGCAACGAGTCAGATTGGTTTTGCAATAGAACTCAACAGCAGCGTAGTGCCAACGGACAACTTTTCAGAAATTGTC
This sequence comes from uncultured Fusibacter sp., assembly GCA_964384705.1. Lineage (GTDB taxonomy): Bacteria > Bacillota > Clostridia > Peptostreptococcales > Acidaminobacteraceae > Fusibacter_C. Next base: position 12,194 of record CAYLNI010000061.1, on the reverse strand, counting down.
ATTTCAATCTATGATTTTCTTGAGAAGCAAGGTGAGGAGCACCTTGAGTTTCCGATATTTATTGAGAATGGTGTCTACAAATATCGTTTTGATGAAAGCATTAAGAAGTGGCTTATCGACAATGGTTATGATGAAACTTGGACTGCTCAAGCAGTATTTGACGACATTAGATCCGTTAACTACATCAATCCCGAATTAAGCGCGTATGAAGCCTATCGCATCCTGTACAATCAAGGTAAGTATTTGCCTATT
>CAYLNI010000061.1:11658-11915 GCA_964384705.1 uncultured Fusibacter sp. | reverse complement strand
AAGAAATATATAAGACGACGTTTTTGAAGATGTATGGTCTTGATCCAGAAATTGAAGCTGAAGAGGCATTTAAAAAAATCAGAAGCCGTTCTGAATTTAAAATTGCTGACAGTTATTCTGACGAAGATGCATACAAAATACTCATTTTTAAACATACGATCAAAGAACAAGGTTATTTAAAATACGAGCCAATCAAATTGGCGGCATCTGTCTCTAAAGAAACTGCCGTACTCGTACAAGAACGTGGTTATGAGTTT
>CAYLNI010000061.1:10996-11639 GCA_964384705.1 uncultured Fusibacter sp. | reverse complement strand
TTACTTATGAAACCATAAGAACTTATCCAAATAAGTCGACTGCAGCGCATATTTTAGGTTACATGGGAAAAATCGCTACTGAAGCTGAGATCCAATCTTTTATTACTGAAGGTGGATATAACCGCAATCAAGTCATTGGTAAAACGGGCATAGAAGGTAATTATGAAGCCGATTTACACGGTGAAAACGGCTTTAAATATATAGAAGTCGATGTTTACGGTAAATATGTAGCTGACGTAGATGAAGTCGCATATGGCTTAGAAAGCAAAGATGCTGTTTCTGGTGATGACATTTATTTAACCATAGATCTCGATTTGCAAAAAGTCCTTGAAACCAGCTTAGAAAAGGCACTACTCAATTTGCAAACTGGTGGCATTTACGATAGCCCTTGGGGCGATTATCAATATGAAAAATACGCTAATGCCGAGACGGCAGCTGGCGTTGTAGTTAATGTTAAGACAGGTGAAGTACTGGCTTCAGCGAGTTATCCATCTTATGATTTGAACTTATTCTCAACAGGTATTAATCAAGAGGATTGGAATGCACTGAATCCAGTAAATAAAAGAAATCCTTTGGCCGCCAGACCACTTTTTAATACAGTAACTATGATGGCTGTTCAACCGGGTTCCATTTATAAAATGAT
>CAYLNI010000061.1:10583-10986 GCA_964384705.1 uncultured Fusibacter sp. | reverse complement strand
CCAAGTAACCGAGGACATTTGCCGTCCGATTCATAATCCACCTACTAAGCAATGGCTGGCAGGTTTTACCGTATCAGGTTTGGTTGCTGGTATTGGAACGATTACGGTGGCAAACACGGCTTCACCGATTTTTTTAAAGCGATTGAAGTGTCCTGCAACTATTACTTTTTTAATATTGCAAGCGGCAAGGACCACTATAGAAATACCCCTTTAAATTTTGAAATGAATCCTACAATCATGACGGAGTATTCAAAAAACTTTGGCCTTCATGAAAAATCAGGTGTTGAAATCAGCGAAGTGTCTTTAGGCCTTCCTGATCCAGAGAAGAAAAAGAAAACGATTATGGCACTCCTTTCGTCGCAACTCTATTTTATAGCTAAGAATTATTTCCCAGCTGAAATCG
>CAYLNI010000061.1:9407-10554 GCA_964384705.1 uncultured Fusibacter sp. | reverse complement strand
TGATGCTTTGGTTGATGGCATCGTTGGTTGGTCCGACGAGAACCCATCGAGACCAGAGATCATAAAACGGCTCTATGCACTTGGAAGTAGCGAAGATCCTGCACTCACAGAGCGACTTGCTGACATCATTAAATATGACTATTTCAATCTTATGAAATGGTATGAAAGTGATACGCTCAACTTATCAATCGGACAAGGTGATCATACCTATACACCGATTCAGATAGCTCGATATATTGCAACGGTTGCAAATGGTGGTTACCTCAATGAACTTTCCGTCATCAAGCAAATTGGTGATCAAACAATCACTAAAAATGCCGATGTCACAGAGAGCTTTGATAAAAACGGTAATTTAGATTATGTTAAGCAAGCAATGCTACAAGTGACAAAGGGGACGGCGAGTTCTGTTGCCAGAATCTTTAAAACACTTCCTTTAGATGTTGCTGGCAAGACGGGAACTGCTCAAAAGGAAGGGTTAATTCCACCACTTGATGAAGTTGCCTATTTAACTGAATATCTTGGAGACCTTGCACCTGGGCTAAAAATCGAAGACGTGGAAGCTAAGACGATTGAGATCATCAAGATGCGCAGCGAAGAGATGGCAACCCTTGAAAAATCAAAAGATGAAGCGACCACTGAGGAAGAAAAACTCGCAAGAGAAGAGAAATTGAACGCCTTGATTCAAAAGGACTATTTGAATAAAGGTACTGCAATGCGAGATGCAATCAAAGTACTAACGGATTACACATTGACGGATGAAGACCTCAATCAATTCAGGTTGCCTTATGACAACTATTCGTGGTTCGTCTCATTTGCTCCATTTGACGATCCTGAAATTGCAGTGGTCGTCATCATTCCACAAGGTGGTCAAGGCTATTATTCAGCACCAGTTGTCCGAGACATCTATGCGAAATATTTTAATCTGACACCACCTGCTGTCGAACCACCAGTACTAGAAGCACCAAAAGTAGAAGAATAAGAGTTTGAGTTGTGAAATCTACTGAAATACGTTAAAATATAAGAGATGCAATATTTATACTCATGTCAAATTTTGGTGGTGATAAAATGGCCCAAAAAGGTCCCGTTGAGTTTAAAGGAAAATTAAACGGACTTTATTTGAACTTAGATCCGGATGAAGATTTTGATA
>CAYLNI010000061.1:5305-9262 GCA_964384705.1 uncultured Fusibacter sp. | reverse complement strand
ATAACAGTCGAAAGCTTAGAAGAGCCAGAAGAAATATCGCCGATTGTAGAAGCGTCGCCCAAGCGACCAGTTGAAACCGTCAGTACAGAAGTGCTGGAAGAGACAAAGATCGTTCAACCTGAGCCTTTTGTAAAGGCCGAAACGGTCAACTATCTTTCAGATACGCATTTCGTATTTGGCACGATGCGTTCTGGCAAATCGGTGCATTATCCAGGTCATGTTATCGTGATAGGCGATGTCAATCCAGGTGCTGAAATAGTGGCTGAAGGCAACATCATCGTCATGGGTAGAGTGCTAGGGTTTATACATGCTGGTTCTGCGGGCAATGATAAAGCAATCGTTATCGCCAATCTTCTCAAACCGACACAAATACGCATTTCGACTTATATTTCAGTACCACCAAGCGACGATGAATCGTTTCACACAACGGTTCCAGAAAAGGCTACAGTAAGTAATGGCGTCATAAAGATAGAGAAATGTCATTAAAATAAGCCTTTTGATGGATTGTGACGCATAAGTGTGTATGTAATAATGATCAATAGAACGCTGAAGGATTTGGAGGGTGTATATAATGAGTGAAGCAATTGTAGTAACTTCTGGCAAAGGTGGCGTTGGTAAGACGACCACAACTGCCAATATCGGAGCAGCATTAGCACTACTCGGTAAAAAGGTATGTGTCATAGATGCCGATATCGGACTCAGAAATCTCGATATTGTCATGGGACTGGAAAATAGAATCGTTTATGATATCGTCGATGTTGTAACGGGTGTTTGTAAAGTAAAGCAAGCATTAATTAGAGATAAGCGCTTTGAAAACTTGTCGTTATTACCAGCCGCTCAAACGAAAGATAAAAATGCGGTCAATCCTGAGCAAATGATAGAACTCATTGCTGATTTGAAAAAAACGCATGATTTTGTCTTGGTAGATTGCCCAGCAGGTATCGAGCAAGGCTTTAAAAATGCAATTGCAGGTGCAGATCGTGCGATCGTCGTAACGACACCTGAAGTATCTGCTGTTCGAGATGCTGATAGAATCATCGGATTGCTCGAAGCAGCTGAGATTTATGGACCGAGATTGATCGTAAACAGACTTCGAGTCGACATGGTTAAACGCGGTGAAATGATGAACGTTGCAGATATCGAAGACATTTTAGCGATTGATCTCATTGGTGTTGTTCCTGACGATGAAGAAGTGGTTATGAGTACGAATCGCGGTGAACCAGCAGTCCTAAAAGAAAATTCTCTGTCAGGTATGGCATTTAGAAATATCGCTAAACGTATTATTGGGGAAGAAGTACCGTTTTTGGAATTCGACGTACAAGAGAGCTTTTTTGACAAAATAAAAAGAGCACTATCATTCGGCAAATAGGAGGGGTATATGTTTGACTTATTTGGATTTTTAAGCAATAAACCGACGAGTAAAAACATTGCCAAAGATCGTTTGAAATTGGTTTTAGTGCATGATCGTTCTAACTGTTCACCTGAACTTTTGGAATTACTTAAAAGAGACATATTATCATCAATTTCAGAGCATGTTGATTACGATCCATCGGATTTTGATATTAAGATCACACGCACTAAGGATAGCGCATCTGGTAAACCAGTATTAGTTGCAAGTATTCCGATTAAGAATTTGAAACGGTAAATAAAGGTCCTTTTGGACCTTTTTTTTAAATCGAGGTGTTACATTGAATTTTAAGAGAATTTTTATGAGTTTTGACTATGTCCTGATGGGCATCGTTTTGATCATTTTTGGTCTTGGCATGTTGGCGATTGCAAGTGCCACAGATGTTATGAACTTCGGCATCACACGTCAAGTTCAAATGCAGGCAATTTCATTTATCTTTGGATTAGTGATCATCGCTTTGCTTCAGTTTGTCAATTATGAGGTCTTCGGAGAATTTTATTGGTGGATTTATGGCATTGCGATTCTTCTGCTCGTCATCATTTTTATACCGGGGATAGGCGTCACGCGTTTCAATGCGCGTAGTTGGATTGACCTCGGCCCCATAGATTTTCAAACAAGTGAAATCGCAAAAATTGCCTATATCATATTTTTAGCCAAATTTATTGAAAAATCCGGTGGCATCAATACCTTTAAAGATGTTGTCAAATCCGGGTTAACACTACTTCCGATACTTGCACTTGTACTAAAACAACCAGACCTCGGAACGGCACTCGTTTTCGTATCTGCAACTTTCGGTATGTTGTTGGTTAACGGCTTAAAATATTGGCAAATCGGTCTTGGAATCGGTTCAGTTGCAGCTGCAATTCCTCTCATTTATCCGAGACTTGAAACCCATCAACGTCAGAGAATTGATGCATTTTTGAATCCAAATGACGTATCGCTTCCAGGCAATTATCATGTTATGCAGTCTAAAATCACCATTGGATCCGGTCAAATGTACGGACAAGGCTTATTTGAAGGCGTGTATCATCGCTTAAACTATTTGCCAGTTCAAGAATCGGATTTTATTTTTGCTGTATTCGTAGAGGAAACAGGCTTTGTAGGCGGTATGTTGGTCATATTTTTATATATGGTCATGCTGCTTAGATTGATCACATTAAGCAGAAGGGTGAAGGACGATTTTGGGTCTAACATCATTATTGGTTTCGTTTTCATGTTTGCCTTTCAAATTATCGAGAATATCGCAATGACGTTAGGTCGCATGCCAGTTACAGGCATTACATTACCATTTTTCAGTTATGGTTCCACATCCATCATGTCGAGCATGATTGCCATAGGCATCGCGGAATCCATTTACATCAGAAGGAAAAAGGGCACTTTTTTTAATAGCTAAGGATGCAATTTCCACAATTAGGAGGCACAATGAATTTAGAATCGTTACTTCACCAGGTAGAGAAACCATCACGCTATATTGGTGGAGAAATCAACACATTTAACAAATCATTATCAGATGATATGATCCGTTTTTGCTTTGCATTTCCAGACGTGTACGAAGTGGGCATGAGCCATTTGGGTATGCAGATCATCTATAATTTGTTAAATCAACAAAATGACGTTTTTTGTGAACGCGTGTTTGCACCATGGTCAGACATGGAGAAAGCGATGCGCGAGCGTCAAATCAAGCTTTTTACTCTCGAAAAGAAATCACCAGTAGGTGATATGGACATATTAGGGTTTACATTACAATACGAATTAAGTTATACAAACATTTTGAATATGCTTAATTTAGCAGGCATTGAACTCTATGCCAAAGATCGCCATGATAGAGAACCCCTCATCATAGCTGGTGGGCCATGTGCTTACAATCCGGAGCCTATCGCTGAATTCGTTGACATGTTTTTTATTGGCGAAGCAGAAGAATTGTTGTTAGAATTTTTAGAAGTCTATCGCCCATACAAAGCGGGTCAGATCAATAAAAATGAAATGCTCTTGAGAGCTGCGAATATCAAGGGAATCTACGTACCGAAATTCTATGAACCGGAATATGATTCAAACAATATTCTATTGGGATATAAGCGTACAGCGGATGTACCAGAGCGCATTCAAAAGCGTTTTATCAAAGATTTTGATGGTGGTTTTCAACTTGAAACGATGATTGTCCCATTTGTCGATATCGTCCATGACCGTGCAGTTATTGAACTTTTCAGAGGATGTACGAAAGGGTGTCGTTTCTGTCAGGCAGGTATGCTTTATCGTCCAATTCGAGAGAGAAAACCTGAAACAGTAGTGGATATCGTGGATAAAATCCTCACAAGCACTGGCTTTGAGGAACTATCATTGTCATCACTCAGCACCATGGACTATAGTGGCATTGGACCACTCGTGACCGAACTTGTCGATAAATACGAAAAAGATAATATTGCTGTTTCACTCCCATCATTGCGATTAGACAGTTTTTCCATCGATGTCGTGAAAGAAATTCAAAAAGTTAAAAAAACGGGTTTGACTTTTGCACCTGAAGCGGGCACACAAAGACTTCGAAACGTCAT
>CAYLNI010000061.1:4115-5295 GCA_964384705.1 uncultured Fusibacter sp. | reverse complement strand
CAATAAGGGAGTAACGGACGAAAATGTTCTCGATACCTATAAGAGTATTTTTTCTGCTGGGTGGCATAGAGTTAAGCTTTATTTCATGATTGGTCTTCCAACTGAAACAAATGAGGATCTTGATGGGATTGCTGAAATCGCAAATTTGGGAACATTCACCTTTAAAAATGTAAAGCCAGAATATCTAAAGAAATCCGTACAAGTAACCGTAAGTACATCGTGTTTCGTGCCAAAACCATTTACGCCATTTCAATGGATGGCTCAGGAGAGCATCGATGGCTTTTATAGTAAAATCAACCATTTAAAGACAAAGCTACTCAACAAGAAAGTCGTTTACAACTATCACGATCCCTCTACAAGTGTGCTTGAAGGGGTATTTGCAAGGGGCGATCGACGTTTAAATGCCGTATTGCATAAAGCGTATTCACTTGGTTGTAAATTTGATGGTTGGGCGGATTCATTTAAAATGTCGGTCTGGTTGGAAGCGTTTAGAGAATGTGACATCGACCCTGATTTCTATACAGCTAGAGAGCGTTCTTTTGATGAATTTTTACCTTGGGACATCATAGACGCCGGCATCAATAAAGCGTATCTCGTCAGCGAATATAAAAAAGCGCTGCAGGCTGAAGGTACTGGGGATTGCCGCGACGGTTGTACCGGTTGTGGCTTGAATGTCAATTTGATCGGCGGTGACTGTTAATGGTAACTTTAAGAATTCTTTATACAAAAGAAAATTATATGGCTTTTCTAGGTCATCTTGAACTCATGAAACTCTTTGAACGTATTTTTAGATTTAACAAACTACCTTTGTCATACTCCGGGGGCTTCAATCCCATTCCTAAAATGACATTTGCTTCACCACTTTCTGTAGGGTATTCAAGCCAGTGTGAAATCATGGAAGTGCAGCTCGATCGGGAAGTATCTATTGAAAGTGTTTTAACGATGCAGTTTCCAGAGGGAATCAAAGCAGTAGAGGCTCAATACGTAGAAACGAAAAAATCGTTGATGGCGTCATTATCACATTCAGAGTTTTTGATAAAAGTTGAGTTCAAACAGCCGGTTCAACAATTACCTCTTGATGAGTGGATTGTCAACTTTCTTCAAGCGGGTGAAGTGACTTTTGAAAAAAAGGCGAAAAATGGCAATATGCGTACTCTAAATGTCTTGGAATTTATTGAAT
>CAYLNI010000061.1:0-4068 GCA_964384705.1 uncultured Fusibacter sp. | reverse complement strand
CAATGAAATCATCTTGCGCGCAGTGTTACAAACAGGTAGCCAAGGTAGTCTCAATCCAGAAAAATTAGTTGAAGTGATGTGCAAGCATTTTCAAATGACTCAAGAAGTCGAAGCCGTTCGAATTGAACGGTTGATGTTGTTATATAGCGATGAAGGGACTTTAAAACCCCTTTATGATATGAAAGCGTAACATAAAGGAATAATCATGAAAGTATTTACACTCGATCATACGCCAATACTCAGCATTGCAACGATTTTTGACTCCGTGACGAAACAGATTGACGCCATAGAGATTGACAATCACTTTAAGTCAAATGTCGTCGGCAATATCTATGTCGGAAAAGTCATTGCCCTTGCAGAGGGCATGGATGGTGCATTTGTCGATATCGGTGTGGCCGCCAATGCCTATATACAAAGAAACGATTTACTTCGTGCTTGTAAACTGACACCTGCAAAGGTTAAAGATCAACCCCTTACCAAATTAGTAAAAAAGGGACAATTGATCATCGCACAAATCGATAAGGCACCTTATCAAATGAAAGGCGCTCAGCTATCAACGGATATTTCGTTGACTGGTGATACAGTTGTTTTCATGCCTTACATGAAAGGTGTTAAAGTTTCTAGAAAAGCAAGTGGCGTAAGATCAATCGACAACCTGGAAAAACTCTTAAAAAATGTCATTGGAAACCAATATGGCGTGATTGTTAGAAGCGCCGCTCTCAATGGCGATGCTTCCGATGAGGACATCATGAATGAAACGCAGTCTTTGAAGCAGTATTGGGAGGGCTTAGTCAAAAAAACAGAGCTTATCCATACGACAAAGTGCATACACAACGTTGAAGCCTTTGAAAATTCAATCAAAGAAATGATGAAAGCACACGAAGTCGACACATTCTATGTTGAAAATACAAGTGATAGAGACTTGTTGGTTCGTTTAGGTGTAGAGAAGAATAAAATTGTGGTAAAGGCTTCACAGACGACATTGCTTCAAGATCACGGTGTTACTATAGAAAAAGCACTGACAATGACGCGCCATCTTTCAAAAGAAGGTGTTTCAGTAACGGTCAATGAACTTGAAGCGTTTACAATAGCAGATGTCAACTCGTCGAAATACAGTATGGATCATTCAAAGCGAAAGAATGTCTTTGAAGTCAATGCCATTGCAGCTGATTTGATTCTCAAACAAGTTTTGATGCAAAAGCTTTCGGGAGTGATTATGATCGATTTTATCGATATGACGCATGATGAAAGGTTATCATTTATCCAACATTTGTTGTCAAATGGTTATGATAAAAACCATGGCATACTAATTGAAGGGTTCACGTCACTTGGAATCATGGAGATGACGCGTAAGCGCGAAGTACCATCCAATAAGGACCTTCTCAGTCAAAACTATGATGATGGTGATATGATGTATCTTCACCTTCATACGTTATATTGCGAGCTTAAACGCTTGCAAAACCACACGAATACAAAACATGTTACCGTTGAGGTTGAAGAGGCACCATTTGTTTTTTTAAAGCAAAATAATGTCTTTGAAAACTTGATGCTTAAGGTGGAATTGAAACACAACCTGAGCAGTCAAAAAAATTACCGAATACACACGGCAAAGCATTGACATATGTAGGCATGTGTGATAATATTTATCGGGTAGCCGCACGATAGTAGGTTTTAAAACACATAAGTGTACCTGCATTGGCGAGTAAGGAAAGAGGAGGTGCGATATGTACGCAATAATTCAAACTGGTGGTAAGCAATACACTGTTCAAGTAGGCGATGAACTTTTCATCGAAAAATTGAATGTAGAAGCAGGCGATAAAGTTGATTTTACATCTGTATTGGCTGTTTCAACTGAAGACGGTCTTCAACTTGGCGAAGAAGTAGCAAACGCTAAAGTAGTAGCTTCAGTAGTTAAAAACGGCAAAGGTCCTAAAGTGATTATTTTCAAGTATAAGTCTAAAAAAGACTATAGAAAGAAACAAGGTCACAGACAACCATATACAAAAGTTAAAATCGAATCAATCAGCTTATAATCCATCATGATTAAGGTTGAAGTTACAAAAAAAAATAATCATTACAGTGGCGCCAAAATTACCGGACACGCTTATTCTGACGAACCCGGAAAGGATTTAGTATGTGCAGCGGTATCAACATTAGCTCAGACTTTGGTCAATGCTGTTGAAAGCATTGGAGGCATCCCTGAAACATCTTTATTTGTAAAGATTGATAATGGTTATTTAGAATTAAAATTGAAAGAAGACGATCATAGTGATGTTGTAGATATTATATTTGGAACATTTCAGGTCGGTATTGAAGGTATAGAAGGTACTTATTCTAAGTACGTTAAACTTAAGATCAAGGAGGTGCACGGAGATGTTAAGAACTTTTAACTTACAGTTATTTGCAAGTAAAAAAGGTGTTGGTTCTTCTAAAAACGGTCGTGATTCAGCATCTAAAAGACTTGGCGTTAAAAGAGCTGATGGGCAACCAGTAAGCGGCGGTACAATCTTAGTAAGACAAAGAGGCACTAAGGTTCACCCGGGAATTAACGTTGGTATAGGTGGAGATGACACATTATACGCATTAGTAGATGGCGTCGTTAAATTCGAACGTAAAGGTAGAGATAAAAAACAAGTAAGCGTTTATGAAGCTTAGTCTTAATGTCCATCATCTATGATGGACATTTTTATTTAAAAGCTTTATTATTGTATGTAGAGAGATACGAGGTGTAAAATGTTTGTAGATATAGCGAAGATTGTGATCAAAGCCGGTGACGGTGGTAATGGTGTCGTAAGCTTCAGACGAGAAAAATACACGCCAGATGGTGGTCCTAATGGCGGAGATGGTGGCCGAGGTGCCAGCGTTATCGCCGTTGTCGATGAAAGTATGCGTACTTTGATGGACTTCAGGTACAAGACCAAATACGTCGCTGAACCTGGTGACGATGGCGGCAAAAAAAATATGAGTGGAAAAGCATCGGATGACCTTATCATCAGAGTACCGCAAGGCACAATTATCCGTGATCTTCAAACTGGAAAAGTCATAGCCGATTTAAAAGAGCTTGGACAACGCGTTGTTCTTGCTCAAGGTGGGCGTGGTGGTCGTGGCAATCAACACTTTGCAACGCCTACGAGACAAGCGCCAACGTTCGCGGAAAAAGGTACACACGGTGCTGAGCGAACGATTTCATTGGAACTTAAAATGTTGGCAGACGTTGGACTGCTTGGCTATCCAAATGTCGGTAAATCGACATTTTTAGCAGCGACCACTCAAGCAAAACCTAAAATAGCAAACTATCACTTTACGACTTTACAACCTAACTTAGGTGTTGTAGAAGCGATCAAAGGCAAAAGCTTTGTCATCGCGGATATACCTGGTTTGATTGAAGGTGCAAAGGACGGCATTGGTTTAGGGCTCGATTTCTTGAGACACGTCGAAAGAACCCGAGTGCTGATTCATATTGTCGATATATCTGGCCTTGAAGGCAGAGACCCATATGAGGATTTCTGCACAATCAATGCTGAAGTTTTTGGCTATAACCCAAAACTTGCTAAGAGAACGCAAATCGTCGCAGCAAACAAAATGGACTTACTGTATGATGATGAAGCTTATACGTCTTTTAAACAAAAGATTGAAGCGGAAGGTTATGAAGTATTTCCGATGTCAGCAGCGACAGGCGAGGGCGTAGACGCGCTTCTAAGCCGAGTTACGACATTGCTCGATACGGTAGAAATTGAGCCGCTGATCGACGAAGACGATTATTTTGTAGAACTTATCGATACATCCAATGAAAAAGACATTCGTTATTTCATGGATGGTGACGTTTATTGTGTTGAGGGAGATTATATCGACCGTTTGTTGTATTCAACTAATCTTGATGATATAGAATCCCTACGAAGATTCCAAAATGCACTTAAAATGAGCGGTGTGTTCGACCACTTACGAACGCAAGGTTGCGTAGATGGTGACACTGTGCGCATTTTTGATTTAGAATTTGAGTTCTACGATTAAGAAATCGTTGGAACGTGATTAGGAGATTATATGTTAACTGGAAAACAAAGAAGTTAT
>CAYLNI010000060.1:6821-15408 GCA_964384705.1 uncultured Fusibacter sp. | reverse complement strand
GGGGCAATCGGTAAAATCCCGAATTGACCACTGAAAACAATAAAAATGGAAAACTGCTAGAAATGCGGCTTACTTAGAGTCCTTTCTAGCAGTTTTTTTATTTAGATTTTGTTTCTGTTTTAGTAAGGTCTTGATTTTGAGCACAACAAAAACATGTCTTATCTAGAGTTGGGCGTCTTAATTTAAATCAAGCAGCTTGGTCAATTTTTCCTTCAAATCTTTTGATTTTACCTGTTATAAATTTATGATATTTGTCTATGTTTTTACCAAAAGCGAATAGCATAAACTCTTTTAGCACCTTATCTTGTGAGCGATGGTTAAACTGTCTAAAGTCGTCATTTGCTTTCATATCTCCAAAGAAACCTTCTGTTTGAATGGAACGGATTTGCCTGTTTAGGATTCCATTGTCACTGTGAATATTATTGTGCGAAATCTCTTTTAGACTGTCCCAGCATTCATTGACTTTTATCACTTTGTTTTTAGCACTATGCTTGTTTTCGTCATATTTATATAAACATTTTGGCTTAAGTTCACAATTACTGCAGTCTTTGCAAGAGTAAACTTGATGTGTATGCTTATAGCCTTTTGAATAGTTTACCTCTGTTTTATCAAATGTAATCAGTCGATTATTTGCACAAAGATAACCTGAGTCTACTCTCGTCATATTTCTATACTTACCAATATCACCTTTGTAAGCACGCTTTTTCATCATTTCATGTTCTTGAAGCTTAATAAAACTCTCAATCCCTTCCTGCTGAAGAAAAAGCAAGTTCTTCTCACTACTATAACCGCTGTCCGCAGTCACTTCGTTCGGATAGCGACCAAGATGTTCTTGATGCATCTGAAGAACCGGTATCAAAGGGTTGTAATCTGTGCGATCGGCACTCACATAACTATGTACCACAAAGTAGTTTTCAACTGCAATCTGTACATTGTAAGCCGGTTTGAGTTGACCATTCATCATATGATCATCCTTCATCCTCATAAAGGTTGCTTCCAGGTCTGTTTTAGAATAACTATTTCTATCAGAACCCATGATTTTAAAAGACTCTTTATACCTCATCAATCGCTCGCCAAAGGCTTCAAATCTTTCGTATAGCCTTTGAAGGTCACTTTTCCGTTGGCCTTTTCCATCAACAAATGCAACGCCTTCTCTTTTAGCAATCGTCATAAGTTTCGCTTGTATTTTAAGCATTTCTAGCGGCGACATGTTATCAATCTCAATGACAGCATTATTGGATAACTTTTTCTTGTCGTTCACTTTTCTTGACCGGTTCTTTTTAATGACTTCGCGCACTTTTTCCATACCTTCAATAATGAACATGTTCATGGTGGAAAGTGTGTACTTCACATCGTAAGCATTTTCTGTAATCAGGGTATTGTAATCATTATAGCCATTCTCAATAGCATCTAGTAGCCCTACAAGGTGGTAGTTTATACTGCCGCGCCAAACAAAAGTGTAACGATTGGCATTCGCTTCAATTTTTGTACCATCAATGAAAAGGGCTTTTAAGGACACAAAGCCTTCTTTTTCTAGTTTTCTTATGAACTGATAATGTAAGTCTTTAAGAATCTCGTTCGTTAGTTTGTTATTGATGAAATCATAGAAAGCATCGCGCTGTGGCCTTTCGCCTTGAGCAAGCCAAATGTAGGCAATGTCTCTCGTGCAAAGTTCTACAATTCGGTCTACTGCTCTTACACCTCGAAGCGATGAATAGACTAATACTGAAAACAACATGATGGGGTTGTAACCTTTTCGTCCTAGTCTCGAATACTGATTTAATAAACTGGAGAAATCCAATTCTTTCATAACACGTTTTACGATGTGTACAGGATCATCTGATGGAACACCAATTTGGTATAAATTATAATTTATCCGAAGTTGCCCTAACTCAAAAAATTCGTTATAATATGGGTACATGTTGTTTGTTTTTGCATGAATAATGCACGAGCAAAACGGATTAAAGATGGTGGTTAGAGACCATCTTTTTTCATGCAAAAAATCCTCCTACTATGTCTATTCGACACTGGTAGGAGGATTTCCTTTTTGATAATAATTATTTTTTTAGAAACTATCTATTTCCCGACAGCCCCGTTTTGATATTTTTTGTCGTAAATTATTGTTGTGGTTTCACAGTTTTAACGCGTTTTTTATCTCTATCTCTTGACGCTTCACTTCTGCTTCCTTCTCCACGGTATGAATCGCTGCGATTTGACTCGCCACGACTAGATCCACCCTCTTTGTTGTAAGCTGGTTTACGTTTCGAAGAGCCTTCTTGAGCACCATACTTAGATGGACCTTTTGGTTTTCCCTTGCCGTCTTTAGCAGGTTCAATCGAAATAGGCTTGCCCTTAATCATACGCTTATCCATTTTTTCCATGACGCGATCGACATGGCTTTCAGGAATTTCTACGAATGTAAAGCTATCAAAAATATCAACACTACCAATCAATCTACCTTCGATACCCGCTTCATTAGCAATCGCACCAACGATATCTCTCGGTTTAACATTGTGGTTATTACCGACATTGATATGCATACGAATCATACCAGCGCTTGATCTCGATTTTGACTTCGAACGATCGCCGCCTCTATCATAGCCTCTGTCGCCACCTCTGTCAGATCCTCTATCAGATGATCTTGAAGGTGCTTTTGAGTTATCAACAGAATCAATCTCTTTCACATTTTCAAGCTCAAGTTCCATTTGGAATAAAGCTGCTGCAATCTCAAGTGGTGAATATGAGTTTTCAGCAAACTCTTCAATAAATTGAAGGAATTTACGATCGATACCCGCTTCAATACGCTCTTTGATCTTGTTCATGAAAAGTTCTTGCTTCATCGCTGCAATATCGCTGATCTTTGGAATCGGATGCGGCTTGATATCAGATTTTGTATAACGCATGATGCTTCTAAGAAGGTGGAAGTCTCTAGATGTGATAAATGTAAATGAAATACCTTCTTTACCAGCACGGCCAGTTCTGCCGATACGGTGAACATAGTATTCTTCATGCGTTGGCATGTCGTAGTTGAATACAGCTTCAACATTGTCAATATCAAGGCCACGTGCTGCAACGTCTGTTGCAATAAGGATCTCGATATCGCCGCGCTTGAATTTGCTGATTACGTTCATTCTAAGCGTTTGCTTCATGTCACCATGAATTTTATCACACATGTAACCACGTGCTTGAAGCATATCCGTCACTTCGTCAACACGTTTTTTCGTGTTACAGAAGACGATAGAGAGTTTGTAGTTGTAGATGTCGATAAGGCGCGTTAAAATCTCCATCTTATCGCGATCTTTCATCTCAAGGTAGACTTGTTCAATATTTGGGGCAGACAATTGTGTATGTGTCACCTTTAATATTTGTGGGTCTTTTTGATATTTGTTGATGATGTTTAAAATCTCTTTTGGCATCGTCGCTGAGAAAAGCATCGTTTGGATCGGGTGATCCACTTCTTCGATAACGAGTTCGATATCTTCTCTAAAGCCCATGTTGAGCATCTCATCCGCTTCGTCAAGGACGAGCATTTGAAGATTTGCCATCTTAAGTGTTTTACGTCTTAAGTGGTCGAGTACACGACCAGGCGTTCCGATGATGACTTGAGCACCAGATTTGATCCCTCTGATTTGTCTTTCGATGTCTTGACCGCCGTAGATTGGAAGAATATGAAGGCCTTTCATATACTTGCCGATGCGGTTGACTTCCTCAGAGATTTGTACAGCAAGTTCACGTGTTGGGCACAGAACCAAAGCTTGTACGTTTCTGTTGTTTAAGTCGATTTTTTCCAACATAGGAATGGTAAACGCTGCCGTCTTTCCTGTTCCCGTTTGCGCCTGTCCTACAAGGTCCTTACCCGTTAAAGCTACGGGTATAGCCATTGCTTGTATAGGCGTTGTTTCCTCAAAGCCCATATCTTCAACAGCTTTCAAAATTTCTTTTGAGCAGTTTAATTCACTAAATAACATTTTTTCCATTAAATTATAATTCCTCTCATAAATATATCTTAAACAAGGATGGGAACAATGCCCAATATCTTGTATAGTTCATTTGACAATTATGCGTTTTCTTTAGGTCTCTATCAAACAGTTTATTATATCACAAATGCTCAAAACTACCTATTATTATTTCGACACAATTAGTCTACTATACATGTTTTCCAGAGTAAAAGCAAGTAAAATTATAACAACTTATAATAGATGAGGTCGTCGATATAGGTTTGTGTCAGTTCATCAAACTCGTGCATGACGATGCGCCCACTCATAGTAAAGCCACATTTTTCGATGGTGGCAATAGACGCTTGGTTCCAAGAATAGATATAAGTACGTGCGATCAGTACCCCCTCCTCTTTAAGCGCCTCAAGTGCAAAAAGTGTCAAGCGATGCGCAATATTCATCTTTCTATGATCAGGATGTGTCGCCGCCGCCCAGTAGACGCTATGTGATTTGTTGTCTTTGCCTCGTGTCGCCTTCAATAAGCCTCTTAGCTGACCATCGTCACCAAAATCGCCATAGACAGAAACCAATGGATCGGATAACCATTCATTGATTTGACTGTGGTCCTTGATATCGGTAAAGCTCATCCTAGCGTTTTCTTCCCTGAGCAAGTGGCAAAGCTCATAGATGGCATCTAGATCCATTTCGTTTATTTTTCTCATGAAATTACTCCTCAATAATAAATTTATAGCGATTTGCCAAGTTCAAATGCCCTTATGTTCTCGTCGACAAATTTTTCTGGAACCGTTTCCCTTATGACAGCTTCCCATATTTCATTTGAAATAACCAGTTGACTTGCTAAAAGCCCCATCATCATGACGTTGGTTACTTTCACCGTACCGAGCTTCATGCTCAGCGTATGAATGTCGTGTTTAACAAAATCAATATCGGGTCTGATATGGTTCTCCAGGTCATGTGGGTACTCAGCTTGCTCTGCTATGGCAAACACTGGATAGATTTCTGACGTACTGGCAAACAGTTTACCGCCAGTCTTGAGAAATCCTTGCCATCTAAGGCCCTCTAGTGGTTCAAGCGCCAATATATAATCCGCCTCGCCTTTTCGAATATTTGGAGAGTGTATTTTTTTACCAAGTCTGACGCTACCCCATACTTTTCCCCCACGTTGAGAAAGACCGACGACGTCATTGCTCTTAACGTCATATCCTGCACGGTGTCCCGCTTCACAAAGCATATCTGTCAATAGTACGAGGCCTTGTCCACCCACTCCTGCTAGAATTATATTAACGGTACCACTGTTTGACATCATTTTATTCATGGTCAATTACCTCTCTTCTCTTGATGGCATTTACAGGGCAAACTTGCGAGCAAATAGAACATCCCACACACATTGAAGGGTCAATTGAAGATTTTAATTTTTCTATGCCCTCATAGGCTTTCATGTGGATTGGTGGACAATTTGTCTTAACACAAGTTCTGCAACCGATGCAAATTTTGGGATCCACATAGAAATTCGGTGATTTAATTTTAAACTTTAATGCACATGGACGCGTTGTGATGACGATGCTAAGGCCTTCATGCCCAATTTCTTCATCAATTGTCGCCTTAGCTTCTTTATAGTTGAATTGATCCACCACTTTGATGCGATCAAAACCCATCGTTTCAATGAGCTTTATCATATCGACATGCATGTCACTGCCGTCTTTGTATGCCGATGAGCTTGCATTTGGCTGCCCACCTGTCATGGCTGTCGTGCCATTGTTGAGTATGATAACGGTCATATTGTCCGTTGGATCGTATTGATGTAGCAAATTCAGGAGTCCCGTCATGCCAGAATGATAAAATGTGCCATCGCCGATTATGGAAATGAGCGGCTCATTGTTCCCAGCAAGTCTCTGAGCTTTTTTCATTCCCTTGATCATCCCAAGAGATGCGCCCATGCTGATGATGGAATCCAGAACTTCCAGTGGGTAAAGAATGCCCATGGAATAACAACCAATATCGCCTACAACAGTCTTTTTAGATTTTTTAAGTATGTCGAAAACAGGTCTGTGAGGGCATCCAGAACAGAACATAGGCAATCTGCCCATTGCATCCCTATCTTCCGTAATCTGAGGTCCACCAGAAAGCGCCACGCCAGCTTCTATTAAACCTTTCTCAATATCGGCGACATCAAGTTCCCCTGTAAATGAAAAATATTTTTTACCTTCGCAGTCAATGCCAGCTAATTTGATCTGATCTTCAATAAACGGCATCATCTCTTCTACGACTATCACTTGCTTATATGCTTTTGAAAGTGCACGAAGTGGTTCTATCGGTAATGGATACACGATGCCGAGTTTATAGATACTCACAGGTGCGTCCAGTTCTTTTAAGTTTTGATAGGGAAGGCCCGATGTGATGACGAGCACCTCTGCGCCTTCATATGGCTCATATTGATTGACACCTAATGTCTCTAAATCCGCTTGTAAGGCTTCAATACGCGTCTTCATATGATATTGCTTATCAAACGTGTTAGGTGGAATCATACCATAGTCCGCTGGGCTTTTTTTGAAACCAGTTATCGGCATCTCCACACGGTCAGACCACTCAACCTGCGTTCTACTATGGCATATTCTCGATGTGATGCGCAACATCACAGGCGTCTCATAGCGTTCGCTTATTTGTAGCCCAAGCTTTGTATAGTCTTTAGCTTCTTGAGAATCAGATGGATCAAAGACAGGCATGTTTGCAAATTTAGCTAAGATTCGGTTATCTTGTTCATTTTGAGAACTCGCCATACCTGGGTCATCCCCTGACATCAATAAAAACCCGCCTTTAGTTCGGGTCTCAGTGAAAGTGAGCAGCGGATCCGCTGCGACATTTACGCCAACGTGTTTCATGGATACAATACTTCTTGCGCCTGCCATTGAGCTGCCAATACATACTTCGAGCGCCACTTTTTCGTTGACGGAAAACTCGGCATATAGTTCTGGATAATTGTGCTTAATCGTCTCTAGCATTTCCACTGTTGGAGATCCTGGATAACTTGCTGCTACATGGCCACCAGCCTCATAAAACCCTCTCGCCACGGCTTGGTTTCCAGTCATCATTTTAATTGTATTCACTTTAAAGCCTCCTCTACCTCATAAAAAAATCGTTCAAGTTAAAAAAGTGTTCAAGCAATAGCGCACTGCGCACTGAAACATCCTGATTTTCCAAGATCTGAATCGCCATTTCGCGATCTACGAATAATATTTCAGCTGCTTCATTGTCACTTTGAAACGCCGTTGAAGGCTCTCCTGAATAGTAGCCAAACGCAATTTCGACGCGCTCGTTTGTGATGCCTACTGATGCATATCTCGGAGGCGCTTTTGATACAAATTCAAATGTCATACCTGTTTCTTCTTTGAATTCTCTCGCACTTGTCACTTCCACAGGCTCATCGCCATCCGAAAGTCCAGCTGGGAGCATATAAATGTCATGACCTGCAGAAATTCTAAATTCTCTAAGTAAGACGACATGTGTCTTCTCTCGATTGGTGGCAAAAATCATCGTGCCATCGCTGAATCTTTCCTCATCGAAAATTTCAGCGCTCAACCGATCTATGTTATGTCGAGAAACAAGTTCCCAAGTTCGTGGTGATCCTTTTTTATCCATATACTTAATTTCAAAAGCGTGAAGATAGTTCAATTTATCAATGGCAGTTATTTGAGTCACTTTCATGTCCATTGGCACACCTCATAAATTTTACATTTTATTTTTGCCTTTTTACCTGCTTTTATTATATAATATCAAAGGATTCTAAAGTACTAAAACACGTAAATATCGTGGTTTTTTATAGAAAGGGCGTAAAATGAGCATTTTAACGGTTAAGAATTTGAGTCATGGTTTTGGCGATCGCGCCATTTTCAACAACGTATCATTTAGACTCTTAAAAGGTGAGCATATCGGACTCATCGGCGCCAACGGCGAAGGCAAATCGACATTCATGAACATCATAACACACAAACTCGAGCCTGACGAAGGTATAGTAGACTGGTCGAAACGCGTGCGTTCAGGCTATTTAGACCAACATACAGCACTGGAAAAAGGCACGCCAATCAAATCGGTTCTGGAAGACGCCTTCAAGTATTTGTTTGATCTTGAAGCTGAAATGAATGATATGTATATGCGTATGGGCGATGTCACACCAGAAGAGCTTGATGTTCTGATGGACGATGTCGGTACCATCCAAGATATCCTCAATCACAACGACTTTTACATTATCGATGCAAAAGTCAACGACGTTGCACGTGGTTTGGGTCTGCTGGATGTCGGTCTCGACAAAACCGTTGACAGCTTAAGTGGTGGCCAGAGAACAAAAGTGCTACTCGCAAAGCTTCTACTTGAAAAGCCTGATATCCTGCTGCTGGATGAGCCAACCAACTACCTCGACGAGGAGCATATCGAGTGGCTTAAAAAATATTTGCTGGATTATGAAAATGCCTTTATTCTCATATCACATGATATCCCATTCCTGAATAGCGTCGTCAACTTGATTTATCACATGGACAACAAAGAACTCAATCGCTATGTCGGCGACTATGAGAATTTTCAGCGCATCTACGAAGCAAAGAAAAAACAAGTGGAGTCCGCTTACAAACAACAACAGC
>CAYLNI010000060.1:0-6740 GCA_964384705.1 uncultured Fusibacter sp. | reverse complement strand
CAAGATGGATCGCATCGAGCTTGTCAGAGAAAAGCCAAAACCTGAATTCAACTTTAAAATTGCCAGAACCTCAGGTAAATTGATCTTTCAGACAAAGGACCTGGTCATCGGCTATGAAGAAGAATTGTGTCGTCCAATGAGTTTAAAGCTTGAACGCGGTCAGAAGATTGCCATTACAGGCGCAAACGGTCTTGGAAAGACGACATTACTCCGAAGTGTTCTCGGTGAAATCAAAAGCCTTTCAGGTTCAGTTGAAACAGGTGAGTTTCTTCACATCGGATACTTTGAACAAGAGATTAAAGATGCAAATTATAACACGTGTATCGAAGAATTTTGGCAGGACTTCCAATCCTATTCACAATACGAAGTGCGCTCAGCCCTTGCTAAATGTGGTTTGTCGAATCAACATATCGAAAGCAAAGTCCTCGTTCTTAGCGGTGGTGAGCAAGCAAAAGTAAGATTATGTAAGCTCATCAACAAAGAGACCAACTTCTTGGTACTGGATGAGCCGACGAACCATTTGGACGTTGAAGCGAAAGCGGAACTCAAGCGCGCTTTACAAGCGTACAAAGGCACTATTTTGCTCATCTCACATGAACCTGAATTCTACATGGACATCGTAACGGATGTTTGGAACCTCGAAGAGTGGACCAATAAAATCATTTAATAAGATCGTAAAAGAACGATAGAATAAATTTCAAATAGAAGAGAATCCGATTTTATGGATTCTCTTCTATTTTTATTTTGAAAAAACCTTTTACACTTGGAAACGTCCAATTACTTTTGTCAAGTTATCGGCGATGTTTTTGACATCTGACGAGTTTTCTTGGATCTTACGCATCAACTCTGCTTGTGTATCCATCGTCGCTGCGATCTCCTCAGCAGCAGCCGCATTTTCTTCTGTGATGGCAGATATGCCGTGTATTGCACTCGTTGCGTTATCTTTGTTCTGGTTGACATTTTGAATGCTTTGGCCGATCAAATCGAGCTGTTTCACAGTATCCTGAATCGAATTTCCAATTGCGCCAAACGCATTTTCTACTTTCCCGAAAACTAAGGCAGAAACTTTAATCGCATCATTTGACGAGGTCATGTTTGATTCAGTCGCATCAATTTCAGAGAGGATCTCATTGATGATCTTATCAATTTGAGTCGTAGACTTGGAGGTTGCCTCAGCGAGTTTTCTAATCTCATCCGCGACGACAGAAAAGCCTCTTCCTGCCTCACCAGCACGTGCCGCTTCTATCGCGGCATTCAGTGCAAGTAAGTTCGTCTGTTCGGCGATTTGTTGAATCGTATTTGTGATTTCCACTATGGAAGATGATTTGACCGTCAACGTGGACACGTTTTCACTCAGTCTTTCATTTGCAAGGGTCGTCACTTTGAATTTGTCACCGAGTTCAACGAGTTCTTTGACGCCTGCTGCATTGCTCTCAGAAACTGCTGCCGTATAATTTTTTAACTTTTGAGCGATATTGACAGTCGATTCAATCTCACTGGCTAATGACACCATCTTGTCTGAGGCTAATTGTGCATCTTCAGCTTGTGATGATGCACCCATTGCAAAATCTGCGACGGTTTGTGTGACGGCATCAACGCCTTCTCTACCGTAGCCCACCACTTGCTTGAGTACGTCGGAAGACTCATCAAGATGCTGCGCATCCCGTCTGAGTTCTTCGACTAACGTTCTGAGAACGACTCTAAGATTACCGACTGAGTTTGCGATAATACCTGTTTCATCTTTGTATTTTAATAAATAATCATAGGTGTCGTCATTTGTTATGTTGAGATTTGATGTTCTGTTGAGTATCTCAGACAATTTCAAAATCGGGTCCGATATGGATTTACTGAAGATAAATGAAAGAACGACGCCGACAACAAGCGCAACGAGAATCGCAACAACCAACAAAAGCGAGGCTCCCAAAATTTCAGACTGCATCGTTTCCTTTTCAGCCAAAATCGTCGCATCGATATCGTCCACGTAATTGCCAGTACCTATGATCCATCCAAATGGTTCATATAACTTAACATAAGCGCGCTTTGGCAATGCTTCTTCTTCATTCGGTTTTGGAAAATAATATTCATAATAGCCTTCGCCATCTTTGTTTACAATTTCAATAAAACTCTGGACAATCTTGTTTCCAAAATGATCCTCAAGTTCTATTCTGCTCGTGCCTTCCACTTCTTCTCTACCAAGCAGCACAACATTGATGCCTTCAATCGTGTCCACCCAGAAATAGCCGCTTTCGCCATACTCGGCATTTCTGAGGACATCGGCCGCAATCGTTTCCGCTTCACTGCGATTGATGATCCCTTGATTCATCTGATTGGCAATACCGTCCAATTGACTCACGACGATTTCAACTTGATGCTTGATATTCGTGTCATACCCCACTCTGAGTTGCTTTTCCATTTGATCGATTCTATCGCTGTTGGTCTTATAGATCATATACTGCGAAACACCGCCTATAATCAGTGCTGCAATAAAAACGCTGACCATCATCAATAGAATGATCTTGGTTCTAATTCGCTTCATAAGAATCCCCCTTATTTTGGCAACCACGGTATAAATTTGTTCGTTCTTTTTGCATAGGCTTCAAATCCAGGTCGTCCAACCATCGCTTTCTCAAGTAAAGGCACCCCGGAAACAAACACCAATAAATAGGTGATCGCTATTGGACTGATCACACTTATAAGTGATGCACCTGCAGACAATGCGATGATGAAGATGCCCCACCACATAACCGCCTCACCAAAGTAGTTTGGATGTCTTGTGTAAGCCCATAATCCGGTCGTCATCAATTTTCCCTTGTTTTCAGGATTTTGTTTAAATGCCCTTAATTGCGCATCACCCACCACTTCGAAGAAATAACCAACAATCCAAATACTTACGCCTAAAAGTGTCCATACAGTTATGTCTTGATTTGCTTGTTCATGGATTAATATGACAGGAAATGCGATGAGCATCATCAGTGCACCTTATAACATATAAACTTGAAAGAAACTCCTAATGATGACCGATTTTCCCCAGTCCTTTCTCCACTGAGCGTACCTAAAGTCCTCTGGCTTGCCAAAGTTGCGCTTCATGATGTGGTAAAAGAGCCTCAATCCCCACAATGCCACCAATACAGTCGTAATTAGAGAGATAGGTCCATAGTTGCCAAGTCTAAACATAGAATAGATGGCAATCAATACAAACCCTATGCCCCATGCTTGATCGACAATACTATTATTCTTGATCGCAGTGCCAAAAATAAAAAATGCGAAAAAATAGACAAAGACAACCAATAGCGTTTCTAATATCATACTTGCTTCCTCCTCGTAACTGCGATAGCCACGGAACCAATACCGGCATGTATCGTCGTAATCGCTGAAATATCTGTGAAAATCGTCGGCCCAAAACCAATCAATGCTTCAAATGACTCGCAATATTGTTTGGCGAGGTTTGGGTTGTTGGCGTGAACAATGGCATATTGTTCAATGCCTTCTTTATTCAAGATGCTATTTACTTTCTTAAATATTTTTCGGTCTATTGCTTTTCTTGAAAATGCCAAACCAAACGCAGCCCCTTTGCCTTCCTTAGAAAGTGTCATAATCGGTTTCGCACCGAGCTTCATCAAGAAGCTTCCAACTTTATTTGGGACGCGGCCACTTTTTACTGCGTATTCAAACGTATCTAAGCTGACATAAATCGAAGTTTTAGGGATAGTTGCTTCTATAGTTTTCAAAATGTTTTCAAGGGATTCTCCACTATTGGCCATCTTAGCAGCGCGATAGACGATCAGTCCTTGAGCACCTGAGTTGAGTTTTGAATCAATGAGCGTGATCCGTTTCCCAGCTTCACCGAGTTCGGAAATAGCACGCTGATAGCTGGCATATGTGCCACTGAGAGCACTCGCCACACTTATAGCCACTATCTGTTCATAATGATCGAGTAGCCATTCGAATTTTGCCTTCACTTGTTTAACATCCGGTTGTGAACTTGATGGATACGCTTCACATTTGCCAAGGATTGATTGAAGGTTATCCAAAGTCACTGTACGCTTGTCTAAATAGATACTTTCATCCACTATAAGTGGCAAAGACAGCATATGAACCTGTTCTTCTATGCTTTGAGATTCTGTTAAATCCGCTATAGAATCGGTCAATATGGCGATTTTTGATTTTGGAGCGAATTCTACTTCAGTTTGTAACAGCATATCATCAACTTTCGACTTATTGACTTTGTAGCCATTGATTACGAGCGTTTGTGTGACGAGATCAGGCCTATCGGTGTGAATATGGATTTTAACCAACTTTTGATTCCCTGTGATGATCATTGAATCACCAAACGCCGATATCAAGGGTTCAATGTGTGCTTTGTGGTCAACCGAATCATGTAACAAAACCTCTGTACAATATCTGAAGTTTGGATTGTGCTGGTGCATGGCTTCATCAAAAGATGAATGTATTGCGTCATCTAAGTTTGAATGTATTATGTCGTCAGAGTGACCATGTATGACCGCTTGACTTTGTATGCCAGTTGAAGCGTTTTGATTCCAATCTTCTTGATGTGTATGGCCACCGACGAATAATTTACCGAAACCACTCAGGAACATCACAAAGCCTTTTGCACCGGAGTCGACCACTTTATTTTTTCTGAGAATCTCCAGCATGTCTGGTGTTTCTTCTAAAGTTTCCTTCGCTTTTTCATAAGCCGCCTCAAGCAACTCTCCAAAGCTATGGTGTTTGTCATGAAATGCGGCTATGTAATTTGCCCATTCTCGAATTACTGTAAGCATTGTGCCTTCAACAGGTATCGATACGGCGGAGTAAGCCGCTTCTACAGCAAATGTGGCACCACTGCTGAACTGTTCAATATTGAGTGATTTTAGTTGACCACACGCATCAGAAAAGCCACTTAAAAAGCTTGCAAAAATAATGCCCGAATTACCCCTCGCATTTTCAAATGCGGCATTGGACATGGAATTGATCACAACATTAAAATCTTCAGTTACAGTTGCCTCATTGACAATACTGTTCATCGTAATTGCCAAATTCGTTCCCGTATCGCCATCTTTAACCGGAAAGACATTGATTGCATTTAAGTTGTCCTTATTTTTTTGCACTTCTTCCGCTCCGGATTTGAAATAGCTATAAAAGTCAACGCCATTTATTTCTGTAAGCTTCATTGATAGACCTCGGCTTTCATTAAAATTGAATATACTTATTTGTACCCCAAATTATTGATTTTAACATAAACTTATATAAATTTAGGTAATTCGCGGGGATATGTCCATTCATTATATTTTTCAAATTATATGATAGGCATTTACATCACATTTTGGTATGATGTTTATATTAAATTCTAGGAGGTCGCGATGAAAGATTACAACATCTTCGATATCATAGGACCCATCATGATCGGTCCATCCAGCTCACATACGGCTGGTGCTTGTAGAATCGGCTACACAGCACAAAACATCATCAAAGCACCTATCACGGAAGTCATATTTACACTTTATGGCTCTTTCGCCAAGACATATAAAGGACACGGTACGGATATCGCGTTATTAGGTGGTTTCCTCGGTCTAAAGCCCGATGACGAACGCCTAGTTGACGCGTTTAAAATTGCTGAAAATCGCGGTCTAAATTATAGATTCGAAATCTCAGAAGATGAAACGGCACATCCAAATACTGTTCTGATCTCAGCTAAAACCAATCGTTTGGAGCTTTGGGAGATCGTCGGTGTCTCCATCGGGGGCGGCAAGATGATCATAAAAGCCATCAATGGTATAGACGTCCAGTTTTCTGGCGATTACAATACGCTTGTCACGCATCACAAAGATAGCACCGGCATGCTCTCAAAGATCTCCACCATATTGTCCGAACATCGTATCAACATCGCCTTCATGAAACTTTATCGTGAGGAAAAAGGGCAAATGGCCATCGGCATCATTGAGACCGACGAGCGCATTGAAGGTATCGTGATCGAAGAACTGATGAAAATCAGCGGCATGATCAATGTCAATTTGATAGAAAAAGTCTACGATTAGGAGGGCCTTATGAAGTTCGCATACGGGTATGAAATTATTGATTATTGCAATGTAAACCAACGCACGTTACACGAGGTATCTCTCGCTTACGAAATTGAAAAGACAGGTCGTAGCTATGGCTATATTAGGGACTATCTTAAATCGGTCCTCAAAGTCATGAACAATGCCGTACAAGCAGGCATCAATGACACTGAAGATAAAAAAAAAAAAAAAATCATCGGCAATGACAGCGTCCTTATGAAAAAGCGCATCGACACGTCGCGCACCGTCTGCGGCGAGACGATCGCCAAAGCGGTTGCCTATGCACTCAGCACGATGGAAGTGAACGCCTCCATGGGTAAAGTCGTCGCTTCGCCAACTGCAGGGTCATGTGGCGTTTTGCCAGCAGTTTTGATGACCACAAAAGAACGATTCAATCTCACCGAAGAGGATTTGCTTGAAGGGCTACTTGCTGCAAACTTGATCGGGACCATCGTCGCGAGAAACGCGACGATAGCAGGCGCCGAAGGCGGCTGTCAAGCTGAAGTCGGCACGGCTTCGGCGATGGCTTCCGGTGCCGTAGTGCACATGATGGGTGGGACGCCGGAGCAGGTATTCAATGCCGCCGCCATGTGTTTCAAGAACTTACTCGGCCTCGTTTGCGACCCAATAGCAGGTCTCGTTGAGAGCCCTTGCGCCAAAAGAAACGGTATGGGTGCTGCCAAT
>CAYLNI010000059.1:0-15548 GCA_964384705.1 uncultured Fusibacter sp. | reverse complement strand
GTTAGTGAGCAAAGGTGAGAAAGTATTTAAAGGTCAACTCATAGCATATAGTGGAAATACCGGAAATAGTACAGGACCACATCTTCACTTTGAAGTACGCATAAATGGCGTACCAAAAAATCCTAGAAATTATGTTAATTTTTAATAAGAAAGCGAGTCTTTGACTCGCTTTTTTTATTCGAATCATATATGATAAAGATACTGAAAAGAAAAAGATGCAGGTGACTATAGATAAATTGTAGGGAGGCATTTAAATGAATAAGAAAATACTCGTTGTCGATGATGAAAAACCTATTTCTGATATCATAAAGTTCAACCTAATTAAAGAGGGATACGATATTGAAACTGCTTTTGACGGAGAAGAAGCACTTAAAAAAGTATATCAGTTTCAACCTGATCTCGTACTTCTAGACGTCATGTTGCCTAAACTCGATGGGTTTCAAGTATGTAGACGCATCAGAGAATCTTTTAATATGCCGATCATCATGTTGACGGCTAAAGAAGAAGAAGTTGATAAGGTGCTTGGTTTTGAACTTGGCGCCGATGATTATATCACAAAACCATTTGGCATGAGAGAGCTGATCGCACGTGTTAAAGCAAACATACGTCGGTTATCACTCGTTGATGTAGATGGAAATACCAATGGAAATAATGTCATTTATGCCGGCAAATTGATTATAGACTTGGATCGATACGAAGTAACTAAAGAAGATCGTACGATTGAATTGACACTGCGCGAGTTTGAGCTCTTAAAATTTTTGGCGACACAAGCCAATCAAATCTTTACAAGAGAACAATTGCTTAAGGATGTCTGGGGTTATGAGTACTTTGGTGATATAAGAACTGTAGACGTAACCGTAAGAAGATTGCGTGAAAAGGTTGAGGAAGATTCTAGTGAGCCAACGTATATTATGACTAAACGAGGTGTGGGTTATTACTTTAAACGCAGTTAGTTTTTAGGAGGCTTATGTTAAGAAGCATCAGGTCAAGATTTACAATCATATATTTTTTACTTGTTTTCATCGCGATGATCATAGCAGGCGTATTTATAATACAATCGCTAGAAGAATACAATTTGACCGTAACTTCCAAACGACTCGATGATATAGCTCAGATTATGCTGTCTGAGCTTTCAAAAATTGAGACGGACGATTTATCGGTTGTAAAAAATGAAATTCAGGAGACGCTCGATAGGCATGTAGATATTGGGCTAAGAGAAGAAATTTTCATCATTGATAGCCGTACACATGTTATCGTTGCAACGAGTACGGAAAACATCAATCGTGATGTCACTGAGATTCTTAATGACAGCCTTGTCATTGAGGGGTTAATCGGTAAAAAAGTAGAAAAGAATATTGAACTGGGTGGCAATGTCAAAACGAAGGACAAAGTCTATCCAATTTATAAGAATAGCACACAGTTGGGTGTTATTTATTTGCGTTATGATTTGAACGACATATACGAATCACTAAGCAAAGCGCGCATGATTATTTTTCGCGCCATTGTGACGTCCCTTTTCATTACCATTATCATAGGGTTTATCATTTCAAAGAGCATAACCGATCCTATCAACGATGTTACCAAGAAAGCCTCGTTGCTGGCTGAAGGCGATTTCAATCAACTGGTAGAAATACGTTCAAAAGACGAAATCGGAACACTATCCAGTACATTTAACTTTTTGGCTGGCGAACTCAAGCGAAGTATCAGTGAGATTTCAAGAGAGAAAAGTAAGCTTGAAGCAATCATCAACTACATGGAAGATGGCTTGATTGCTATAAATGCTGAAGGTCAGATCATTCACTCCAATCCTAAAGCGATAAAAATGCTATCAGATGGCGACCATTTCGACGATGATTTAATTGGCGACTTGTTGTCGATATACAATTCTGGACGCGTAGAAACAGGTATTGGTTCAAAGAGCATCAATGCTAAGGGCCTTATTTTGAAAGTCAATTTCGCACCTTTTTTAGATGAACACTCAAACAAAGTGGGTATCGTCTTTGTGCTTCAGGACATAACTGAATCCGAGAGACTTGAAAATATGCGTCGAGAATTTGTTGCAAATGTCTCACATGAACTCAAAACACCAATCACAAGTATTAAAAGCTATACAGAAACCATTCTAGATGGTCGTGTCGACGATCCTGAACTTCAAAAAGTATTTTTGGAAGTCGTCAATACTGAAGCGGATAGGATGTCGCGACTGGTTAGTGATTTGCTTGAGCTCAGCAATTTTGACTCGAATTCAATCAAGTTGAAAAAGAGCTGGTATAGGATGGATGAAATCGTTGACAACTGTCTTTTGAAGCTTCAAGTGACAGCCAATCAGAAGAAACAAGAGTTCCTGCGCCACTATATGCTATCCAAACGAGAAGCATTTGTAGACAAAGATAAGATGGAACAAGTATTGTTAAATATCTTATCAAATGCCATCAAATATTCTGGTGAAGCGGGTACCATTGACATTGAAATAAGAGAAGGCGAATATGATACTGAATTTGATATTGTTATTGCGGATACCGGCATAGGCATACCAGATGAAGATATTAATCGCATCTTTGAGCGGTTCTACAGAGTTGATAAAGCGCGTACGAGAGCACATGGTGGCACTGGTTTAGGCTTATCCATCGCCAAAGAGATCATTGAAGTACATCAAGGGCGAATAAAGATTGAGTCTGAATACAATCATGGGACTAAAGTCACGATTTCTCTACCCTTTGAACCCCAAAATGTGTAATGTCCTTTTAAAGCCAGTGTAATGGTTTTGTAACACGAATTGTGTATAATAATAATGTGGGTACGTGTTACCCTGATATTATAAATTGTCCTGGAGGCGACTATGTTTCGCAAGAGTGTAATCTTATTATTGGCATCGATGATCATAATTTCTGGTCAGATGGGTTTTGCAGCTACCAACCATCCGGTTGGCAACGAGCAAATCATCATAGCTGAACCGACAACTGAAAAAATATCCAATGATAAGCAGGTCTATGTCACGGTGAATATCACCAATGTGAAAGTGACTGATAATCCGATTATCGTTTCTCTTGTGCGCATTGAAAACCGTTTGCCTTTTGAAGACAAATTGGGCTCTGATTTAAATGTCTCTGTTATGAAGTTATCTTCAAGTGCAGGCGGCGAACTAGACAAGTCGGTAACTTATAATATCACCTATAATACGGCATCAAATGGCTACTCTGAGAATTTGGACAAGGAAACTAAAGTGATCAATCGTTTCTTTGAACTTAAAGACATGATCTTGTATCACAATTATGAAATATCAACTATAAATAAGAAATATCGCTTTGATTTGATCACCGGCAATGCCGATGAAATATCTAAACTTGGTACAGAAGCACGTGAAGCATATACGAGATGGGCACACCTTAAATCATCTGTAACTGAACTGAAAAAAGAGTTCACTCAAGTTCAAGTCCAGTATTTAAGATATTTTGAAAAGCAACTTTTGGTCGATAAAATTGACACATTAAGTTATTTTAAAATGGTCGGTAAATTACCAAATGGATTATATAAATTAAGATTTATCGATGAAGACGGTCAACTTATCAAAGTATTCACTTTCGAAGTTGTTGATAGAGAAGAACCCGTCAGATTGATTGAATCATTGACAATAACCAATTAAAATAGCAATAACCAGGAGACAACATGAAGTTGATAAAGGAAAGACTCAAGTCAATCCTGCTCGTGGCTTTGGTGATTTCTTCTTTGGCGCTTACCCAAATCAATCTCTTTGATGGTTTGATACTTAGTGAAGGAATGACCGAGGCAGTCGATGTATCCTCAACAAAGTTATCCGCGTATATAAACCCCCAAAGTTATTTCGTTAGCTTTGGGGGTCTATCATATACCCGTGTCTATGATTTTAAGATGCAGGATAATATATGGGGAGAGATTAGACCGTTTATTTTAAGTTGCTTTCTCAATTATGAGTCTGTGACCGAAATCGGACGAGAAGAGTATGTCGAAGCGTTTTCAGATCGAAGCTTATTGGTGCGTATGCCGCTTGATCTTACAATTTCACAGTATTTCAGTATTTTTTCTGATGAGGCGATCAAGCAAGAAATTGAATCGATTTATCCGAGAGAGTATCTACTTAGAGAGGGCAACGTGCGCTCTCTATATGTGTTTGATCAAGTCAATGATAAGTACTATCTTCTCAAACATAAAACAGTTTTACATGATATTGCTTCCCTCATTGACATCGTTAAATCGGAAGAATGGATTGATTACAGAAAAATTAGTGTGCGTTTCAGTTTAGAAAGCACGGTTGATGAAACTTATAACAGATTGAATTACGAGCTTATGCCTTATGCATATGATGCCATCGTTGCTAGTATTAAATATGAAAATGAAGTAAGTCTTGACCCAGACAGGTTCAGCGAAGAAATATTAAATATATCCAGTGCTGTGTTTGGTAACCGCATGGATTTTGTGAAAAAACTCAAAGATGTCAATGACTCCACGATTTTAATGTATGGCTATGGTGATAAATCATTGACTGTGACGCATGAAGGCAATATTGCCTACCGTAAGAAATTCGACCAAGCAAATTCAGAAAATGTGGATTTTAAAGGGGCACTTGCGCTAGCTACTGGGAAGCTTGAGCAATTCGGTTTAATGCCAGAAGGAATCTATTTGGCGAACTATACTTTAAATACATCAACGAATAGTTATATGTTTTATTTCAACTACAAACTCAATTCATATGCTATGGCTGAGACCGCTGTTGGGGACTATCCTATCATCGTTGAAGTCAAAGAAAATCAAGTCGTTTCTATCGATAAAGACGTCAAAGTGTTTGCAGGAGAGATTATTCCACCAGCTTATCAAGATGTGGAAAGACTCTTGACGGGAGAAGATTGCATCGCTAAAAACGACATTGAGATTAGCATCTATTATCTTCAAGATAACAACATTTTAGACAAAACGATGGATACTATAGAATACTATTATCCAATCAGAAGTGCCATCACCAGCATCGATCTAAGGTACATTGTTGAAGCTGATCAATATATGATACCAGTGTGGCAGATTGTAATAAGCGGACGCACATATATATTTAATGCATATAGTGGCAGTTTGTTACAAACATATAGATAAATTTGTTCTGGAGGCATTTAATGGATTGGCCAAAAATAAAAAGCATATTGATTATCGTGTTGCTCGTCACAAATATCATGCTTGGATATACGTATATACGCGAGCAACAACGATTTGAAGATGAAGAAAAAAACAATATTGAAGGCGTCGTAAAGCTTTTTGAGAATAAGGGTGTGGCTATCAAAACACAGAATTTGACCTTTCCAAAGAGTATTAAATCAGTCAACATCGATTTTGAAACCTATGGTCAAACCAATGTCGATTTGTTACTTGGAAATGACTACGCGTTTGATGGTGATAAGTATATTTCTTTTGATCGTTTTGTAATACTTGGTGAAACTGAAATCATATACGCTTATGAAGACCATTATAGTCGAATTTCTCAGGATGAACTTCCTAGTTTAACTCGATTTGTGGAAGTGACCGATGTGGACGCCGTTGAAAGTTATAAAGCAAAGGCAGATGCATTTTTGACAAAAGGTGGCTTTGCATTAAATTATGATGCAATGGAAGTCAAGAAGCTGGGTGATTATACTTTGGTTAACTTGAATCAAAATTATGAAGGGTATCTCTTTGAAGAATCGAGGACGCTCATATGGTTCTATGATGATGCAATTGTTGGGTTCAAAAGAGCAAATACAATAAATATAAGTTCAACACCTGGTTCTAAGTATGATATAATCTCAATAGACCGCATATTGTATACACTTCTACCGAAGCTTCAAGCTGGTGACGCTATAGAAAGTGTTTCTGTCATTTACAAATTAAATGACGAAAGCTTACTTGTCTCAGATCTGGTTCTTGGTGAAGCGCTGCCATATTATCGAATTGTCCTTAAATCAGGTGAGGCTTATCATATGCGGGCAGTCGTGAATTTATAATCTTTTATTGAGTTTGAGGGAAGTATGCCTTTATCATTTTGTTCTTTAGCAAGTGGCAGTTCTGGAAATTGCCAATTCGTCGAATCGGATACAACGCGCCTGCTTGTAGATGCGGGCATGAGCGGTAAATATATAAAAATTTCACTGGAAACAATAGGCGTGAAGATAGAATCAATCAATGGCATATTGGTAACACACGAACACGCAGACCACATCAGTGGACTGGGTGTTTTGATGCGCAAGTACAAGATTCCACTTTATGTGACTGAAAAGACATGGGAAGCAGTCAAGCTAAAAATTGGGGATGTCGATCATAGTCTTCTGCACCTTTATGAAACAATTGATGACATCTTTATTGGCGATATTCGCGTCAAAGGCACTCGAATCACGCATGATGCTGTAGATCCACTTTGTTATACGTTCATGCATGAAGATTCAAAAATTGGCATCGCAACAGACTTAGGTGCAATTTCGGATGAAGTGATAGAACAGTTCAAAGATTGCGATCTGTTGATGATCGAATCCAATCACGATATTGAGATGCTCAAAGTTGGTCCATATCCGCTCTATTTAAAACGCAGAATCTTAAGTGAGCATGGACACCTTAGCAACGAAGACGCGGGATATATTGCTAGAGAGATTATCAATTTTGGCAAAGCAAAGAACATTCTATTGGCACATCTTAGCAAAGAAAACAATTTTCCTGATTTAGCCTATGAAACGGTACGCGGGATTTTGGAAGCTGAAAGCATCATCGTTGGAAAAGATATCAATCTTGACTTAACCTATCGGGATAAAGTCGGTAAACTATATAGAATCAATAAATAAGGAATTTGATTGATGCAATTTCCTTAATGAAAGAGAGGTCACAGTGAAGCGATTTAAAATAATCATCGCCCTCATTCTTCTGCTGTCGCTTACGGTACCGAGTTTCGGTGAGGCGGATGAGGATGCGCTTGCTCATTTGATCAATGTCGAAATGGTAAATTATAATGTCCCTGGCGCCATGGTTACGGTTGTTCAAGATGGGAAACTCTATTACAATAATGCTTTTGGTGACGCTGACGTCATCACAAAAACGCCAATGGCGCTAAATTTATCGGTAGTGCAAACAGGTTCTGTTTCAAAAGTGTTGACAACTTATGCGTTGTTAAATCTTTTAAATGACAGAAATATCAGTGTCGATGACGAAATTGCACCTTATCTACCGGCTTATCTTGCGGATCGCACCTATCTTTGCAGTTTGACCTTCAGAAATTTGTTGACCCATACGACTGGTATTGCAACACTAAAAGCGAATTCGGCACTACAAGAGGATCCACTTAGAAGTTTAGGTAAGAGCTTTGGTGAGCAAGCAGAATTGTTTTTTGATAGTTATAAACTCAAGCCTGTCATTGAAAAAGATGATTATACGATTTTTTCAAATGTTGGGTATATCTTATCAGGTGTCTTAATTGAATCTTTATCGGGCGAACGCTATGAATACTATATGGCAAACAGTGTATTAAACCCGCTTGGGATGAAGACATCAAGTGATTTATTGTTAGGAAAAGTATCAACTGGTATGTCACTCATACAAAACTACGCCGTATTTGGTGGACAAAGGACGCCGCTTGCGCCTTTTAAAGCGAAACACTTGCCGTCAGATGACTTTTTAACAACTGTAGATGATATGACACTTCTGTTAAAATTATTTACATCTGGGGCGATGGATGAGACCATTTATGAAGCACTTTTTACAAGACAGATTGCAAATAACGCGTTAATATCAGGAAGAAGTTTCGGCTTTTCAGTTGTTAAGTACGGTGATTATGAAGCATATATCCACGATGGTGGTATACCTGGATCCAATTCAAGACTTTTAGTCATCCCTGAAATTAAGTTGGCACTGTTTTTAACCTATAATTCAAACAGCTTAAAGGCTCGAGAAAGTCTGACAGATGCTGTTCTTAGCGGTTTAATCGTCGACTTTGAAGCGAAAGATTCGATTGAACCGTATTATATTGAAGATCTTAGCAAATTTAACGGTGCTTTTTCACCTGTCAATGCGTCTGAAGAGACTTTGGAAAAACTTACACGAATCATCCATCAGATCAGGATCACGAACGACGAAAAGGGGATCAGCATTGATGAAGATTATTATGTACCCATCAGTGAGACGATTTTTTACAGTGAAGCTTTGGAGAATTATGCTGAGTTTAGAACGGATGAAAATGGACAACTTGAATACCTCTTGGTAGGCAATTCGATTTACGAGCGTACACCGTTTTTTCAGAGCATCATCATTGAGGCGGCAATGCTAGTTCTCATGACACTTTGCAATATTGCAGCACTGCTTATGCTTTTGACGCGTTGGTCTAATATGAAAGTAAATCGCATTCATGACACGCCACGCATGGTGCTTCTAGTACACAGTTTGACCATAACAGGCGTCCTTGCATTTATATTCATAATTTCGACTAGTTATGATATTTGGGACGTAATCTACGGCATCAACACAGCGATTAAAGGCACGAAGTTCTTTGGCTTCGCAATCTTGTTAATGTCAGTTCCCGCCTTTATCATGATAGGTCGAGCGAAACAGGACTACAGATGGTCAAAGCTCATGATCACCATCTATGAATTTCAAATTTTTCTGGGATTATGTTTAGTCTATTGGCTATTTCTCTATAATTTACTATAATTGCAATGAAAATAATTTCCTGATTATGCACTTTAATTAATAAAAAGTAGGACTTTTGTGGATAACCTGTGCATAACACGGTAGATATCCACAAAAATAGAGCACTTGTGGGACTATTCTTGACGAATACTCAAACAAGTGCTCTTTTTATTATGTTTTTTTATTTCAAATAATCTGGGACCTGGTCATAACGGACTAAATCTTCATAGGTCTCACGTTTAATAATTTCAAAAGATTGGTTGCCATTTACGAGTACCATTGCAGGAATGGTGTGTTTGTTATAATGTGATGCCATTGAATAGTTATAGGCACCTGTTGAAAATACGGCTAAAACGTCATCTTCATCAATTTCTGGCAATGGCAAACGCTCGATTAAGATGTCTCCAGACTCACAGCATTTGCCGCATAATGTGACGGTTTGAATAGCTGGCGAATCTGGTTTAGTGACGATCACTGCTTCATACTCTGCTTGATACAGCGCAGGACGTATATTGTCAGTCATGCCACCATCAACAGCTACATACGTACGAATGCCAGGTATATCCTTTACACTGCCAATTCTATAGAGGGTCGTACCAGATTCTCCCACGATAAAGCGGCCAGGTTCAATAAACACGGTAGGTCTCGTTATATGATTGGATTTGCAGAAAGTATTGATCGTATCCATAATCGCATCTGTAAAATAAGCAATTGATTGTGGCGTGTCAGCTTTAGTATATCTAATGCCATAGCCACCACCTGTGTTGAGTTCCTTGACGGTGTAATTGAAACGTTCTTTGACGTTCTTAATCAAGTTAAGGGCAATCTCGGTCGCTTTTATATGAGACGTATTATCAAAAATTTGGGAGCCAACGTGGAAATGGAAGCCCATAAAATCGAGTAAAGGCTGATCGAGCGCTTCTTGTATTGCTGGATAGATCACGTCGTCATCCATAGAGATGCCGAATTTCGAATCCTTTTTACCTGTGGCGATATAATCATGTGTTGAACTCGCTACTCCTGGTGTGATTCTGAATAAAATTCTCGCCCGTCTGTTGAGCGCTGAACATAAAGTGTTTATCGCTTTTAACTCGTATAAGTTGTCGACGACAATTCTACCGACTTGATGCTTAATGGCATACTCAAGCTCTTCTAAAGACTTGTTGTTGCCATGAAAGATAATCTTATCAGTCGGGAAATCTGCATGTATCGCGGTGAATAATTCGCCACCCGATACGACGTCCATAAATAGGCCTTCTTGATGTATTATTTTGACAAGAGCCGTCGTTAACATCGCTTTGCTTGCATAAGCAGCGTGAACATCATCGTGCTTGTCTAGAAAGTCATTTTTAACCATTTGGCATTTTTGACGAATGCTGGATTCGGACATGACATATAGCGGTGTTTTATATCTTTGCGCCAACTCCAAAGCGCTACAGTCTTCAATATATAATGTGCCATTTTTAATGTGAATATGCTCGTGCATGGTGTGCCTCCTTATGGCGATTGGTCCCTAAAGAAATCATACCGTTTGGTTGACGGTTTGTAAAGCCACATAAGTAGGATTTATAAAATAAATTCAATTAAGAAGCTATAGGTCTCTATATATTATGTTATAATTTTTTTATTGAAAGCAGTGGATGATACCCTATAAACGGTGGAGGTCAATATGTACAGTGAAACAAATGAAAAAATGATTGTTGTCGATGCGCATAACGATACGATGATGAAAGTCGTCGGTTCAGAAACATTACACCCAGTAGTCGACATTGGTCAAGAGACACCCTTCCATATCGATCTGCCAAAAATGAGAAAAGGACAAGTGAACATCGCCTATTTTGCAGCATTTACTACTGACTTTGGCAACATTGAGAAAAATAACAGCACAATTCTTGCATCAATCAATGCATTAAAGTATACAGAAATGTTGAATCCTGACACTTTTTGTGTAGCAAAAGATTATGCCCAACTTGAAAGCGCTCTAGCTGAAGGAAAGAGAATTGGCATCCAAACGATAGAAGGCGGTTATGCCTTTAGCCAAGAAAATGCAAACCATCTTCTTTCGCAATATGGGGATTTAGGTGTGAAAGTAATCGCATTGTTGTGGAATTATTCAAATGCAATTGGCGAAGGCAACCTCGAACAATACTTGGATGAAACGCCATCAGAGGGTGGTTTGACGGATTTTGGCAAATGGATTGTCACAGAGATGGAAAATAGAGATATGATCGTCGATGTCTCTCATATGAATGAACGTACATTTTGGGATACAGTAAAAATAAGCAAGCGTCCTATCATTGCTAGTCATTCAGGATCGGCTGCGCTAAAGCCACATGGAAGAAATTTGACAGATGAACAACTACTTGCAATAGCTAAGCTAGGAGGTGTCATCAATGTCGTATTTTGTAGATATTTTATCGGTGACGAACATTCAGGTGTTTCAGAGCTCGTAGACCATATCGAGCACATTGTTCGCGTTGTTGGAGATGATCATGTTGGTCTAGGATCAGATTTTGACGGGGCAACGATGCCTGTCGACCTCGTAGATATTTCTGAGATGGGCAAAGTAAAAATAGAACTTGAAAAACGTGGTTTTACTCAAGAAGCCATAAGAAAAATTATGGGGCTTAACAACCTACGCGTATTAAAAATGACGATGTCAACGCCTAAGTTGAGTAAGGAATGGTCAGTTGATGTGGCACATGGTTTATATGGTAATATGGATGCCGTTTGGTTGACGCTTGATCAAGAATCATTTCAAATGATCACAGATCAGGACGTTGAAGTTAGATGTCTTCTTGATGGACATGAAATAGAGTGTTACATTCATCATGACACGAGACAGATTGTGGCTTACTTGGAGCAAAATGTTAAAGAGCCCTATCATGTCGTCACCTTCGAAATGACACTTGAAGACGGGATTCGTTACTTTTGTACAGAAGTCTTGGCGCTCAAATAGTCAATGAGTTGCTCTGACAGTTGTTTTTTTATGGACACTTCAAGTGTTAGTTGAAGCAATAATGAGGTTGCATCCTCTGTTGATAAATCAAATTTGCCTTCAGGCATGTTAGATATGAGTTCATTTCTGATGGCATCTTGATCTTTTACGAAATGCGCATAATAGTGTTTATCTTTTTTCATGAGACCCAATACACGCATGGTGTCTTGGATTGAAAATGCTTTTTTTAAATGATAAATTACGATGAGGTCTCCTATGGTTTCCTTGTCGTATTTTTTGCGTTCAGGTGCTTTTATCAAATTTGATTTGACGTAATTGTTGATCATAGTCTTTGTCAAAACAGTATCTTCATCTTGACGTTTTAACACGCCCAATGTTGTCTCAAAATACTCTTGGAGCTGGTCCATATACAAGCTGATGCTTGGAATTGTATTTTCTTCTGGGTTTTGAAATTTAAGCAGTTCTTCAAGTGTATTCATAGTGCCTCCAATCGCGCTGTGCGTTTCTTTTAATCATCATTATAGCATTTTATGAAGTTTTTATAAAGAGGTATTGATTTTTACAACTTCAGGTGATAACATGTAGTTACTAGTTGATGTAGTATTCAATACCATGTTAAAATACAACAATCAACTTGATCAAAAATATGATTTGGAATAATAGATATGGAAATTGCATAATTACCAATTAAGGAATAAGGAGGTTGGGATGAGAGAGCCCATTAACACCATCACACATTTTATTGGCGTTTTTCTAGCTTTTGCTGGATTGATTGTCATGGTCGTAAATGCCGTTATGAAAGGCAATCCAGTTTATTTGGCGGGTGGCATTATTTTCGGAATTAGTATGATATTATTATATAGTGCTTCGACTATATACCATTGGTACAATGGTGCGGCCACAGCCATTAAACGTCTTCGAAAACTCGATCACGCGATGATTTTTGTACTTATAGCAGGAACTTATACGCCGATTTGTTTAACGGCATTAAAGGGTACATTAGGCACCACATTGCTTATATTGGTTTGGTCACTGGCCATTATTGGAACCATCTCCAAAGTATTGTTTATAAATATGCCAAGATGGTTGTCAGCTGGCATGTATCTGTTTCTAGGTTGGATCAGTATCTTTTTTATCGTGCCTCTGTTTAAAGCCCTTCCTACTGAAGGATTTTTATGGTTGATTACGGGAGGTCTTCTCTATACTGTAGGGTCAATATTTTATGCTTCAAAATCAGAAAGAATTAGAATTGCTGGCTTTGGCTTTCACGAAATATTTCACTTGTTTATTTTAGCGGGGACATTATCACACTTTATACTCATCAACAACTATATATTTAGCTGAGAAATTGCACGCTGGTCATAGCGTGCAATTTTTTTTTTTGGCATGAAAGTTGCATACAATTTATTTGTGGAGACTAAGCTAGAAACACTGGAATAAGTACATTTGTCGTGATATAATTGATAAAACTCGCAAGGAGGATACTATGGTTCCTGAAAATGATATACAAAAAATAATGGAGAAACATCTTGAAGCCATAGATTTGACTTTGGATAAAATGATAGAAGCGGAATTTGAACATGAGAGTATACACATTTTTAGAGAGAGCATTAGGCAATTCAGGGCACTTATGTTTTTTTGCATGGATAAAATAAGGTCCAGTGACTATCGAATGGTAGAATCAGTCTCCAAAAAATACTTTAATATGACGTCACTCATCCGTGAAATTGATGAATTTGAGCGTGGCTATCATACGTTCATGCGCCCTGAGACTTTTGAAAAGTTGTCGCTCATTAAAGAACCTCTCCTTGAACGGATGAAAGTTGAACTCCAAGAAACAAACGGGTTTAGATTTCAACAGATCAAAGTACATATGAAACCGATTAAAACAAAAGGGAAGATAGACCCGTGTTTCAATAGCCGTCAATGTGAGCTTATAAATATATTTTTAGAGAAAGAGGGTGGTCAATTTTTCGAAGAAAAATTCATCCACGCAAAAAGAATTCTCGCAAAAAAACTGTTGTATGTTCATAATATCTTGATGCCTGATGAACCATCACTTATCGCCATCAATACACAATTAGATGCGTTTCAAGATATTGCTAAGCAACTTCACGACGTCTGTGTCAATTTACGATTTATCGGTCAATATCGATTAGACGATCAAGCACTCATAACAAAGCTCGTTCATGACCATATGGCATTTACGGCACTTGCCGAAGCGCAATATGAGAAGACATGTGATATCATGGTTCAGTTCTTAAATATGGAAATTGTATAAATTCCTCACCTAATAGTATAAAGGATGGCATATTGTGGATAAGAGTTCAAATCATACAGTGAATGCGTCGAATACGCACATTGCTAAAGCACCTAGATATGAAAAAATTGCGATTGATATTGCCTATAGTGTGTTAAATGAAGAATGGCATGTTGGAGATATGATTAAAGGGCGATCGACTTTATCAGGTAAGTACAGTGTATCTCCTGAAACGATTCGACGTGCATTAAAACTACTTGAAGACCTTAGTGTCGTAGATGTCATAGAAAAAAAGGGCATCAAAATCAAGTCTAAAATCGCTGCAGAAGCGTTTATTAAAGAACATCATTCTAAAGATCGCATTTTATCACTTCGTGAAGATATCAGTCATATGATAGAAGAAAAAAGGCTCATTGAAGATGCTGTGCTCAGTCGTATGGATAGTCTGATTGAGCAAGCCCTTATTATGAAGCATGTGGGAATTATTCACCCACTTGAATTCAAGATTCCGGAGACGAGTCATCTCGTTGGAAGATCTATTGGTGATGTAAGGTTTTGGCTACATACTGGTGCGACCATCATCGGCATCAACCGCACAGGACAATTGTTGCTTTCACCGGGACCAAAACTCGTTTTCTTTGCTGGTGATATTGTTTACTACGTCGGAAACGCCGCTGAGAATATCGAGCGTGTGGAAAAATATATGAGTAAGAAAACTGACGAAATATAGACCAATTAAAAAAAATAAGCGCTTCATACACAGCTTTTGAATGTGTATGAAGCGCTTTCTTGTTTACCATGGAA
Organism: uncultured Fusibacter sp.; assembly: GCA_964384705.1. Lineage (GTDB taxonomy): Bacteria > Bacillota > Clostridia > Peptostreptococcales > Acidaminobacteraceae > Fusibacter_C. Next base: position 861 of record CAYLNI010000059.1, on the reverse strand, counting down.
TTTGTATTTTCTGAAACTAAATCTTGCGAATGATACCTAATGGTGTTTGCTCATGATCTTGACCAAGTGGGTTATCTTTAAGTATTTTTACGAGTAAGCCACGGTCGATATCCTTATGTGATGTACCCAATATGGCACCACTTAAGTCGTTGATGTCGACAATAGCAACTTTAGCGCCACCTAGTGCCTCGCTGATAGCTTTTGCTGCTTCATTAGGTTTATCCGGTCCAAGAACGACAAATTGGTTGTAGGGTGGCAATGTATTCGGTGTAGGGCCATCGATAGATGTCGCTTTATAGCCGGCAATATCATAAAAGACACCCTTTTTACCGAGAACTTTAGTTACAGCACTTGCAGCTGATGCTAATAATATTCTTGGGATGCCACATTCTCTAAGTGCCATCTCCATCGTTTCAGGCATACCAAGACCAATTCCAGCAGGGGTTTTCGTTACATATTTTGAAAGCAGGGTAGCAAGAGGTCTAGGTTTAATATCCTTTAGAGGAATTGCTCGACCTTGTGTGATAGCGACTATCTTTTCTGTGACAAATAAAATATCTCCGGATATGAGCGATTGATCGACATATTTTTTTATCACATCAATAAGAATATCTTCTTTCATGACCACATGGGTCTTGATTGGAATACGTAGAAATGTCTGATTGTCTATAGTCACCTCAGGATATTTTACTTTTTTTGAGCTTTGCTCACTCATGATAGCCTCCAATTTTGCACTTATGGAATTTTCTTTGGTATGTGCATTGTTAATTACATCCTATTATAACATCACTTGGTCAAGACTAAAATAAAAAAACTAACAAATCAACAATGGCATTACATCGTTTACCTTGGTGTATGCGA
>CAYLNI010000058.1:14336-15693 GCA_964384705.1 uncultured Fusibacter sp. | reverse complement strand
TAAGTTTTATTTGGGGGAGAGGCGGCATGAATGATTATTTACAAGCCCTAGCGCTTATTTTTATTGCTGAGATGGGTGATAAGACACAGATTATGGCTATGGCTTTTGCAACGCAATATAAAGTCAAACAGATATTGATAGGCGTCGCTATAGGTGCTTTTTTCAATCACGGCCTCGCGATATTACTCGGTTCGATGTTGACGCAGTTCGTGCCGCTTGAAGCACTACAGCTCGTTGCGGGTGTGTTGTTTATCACATTCGGACTATTATCACTCTCAATCGCTGAGAAAGAGGAAGATGAGCTCACAGGTAAAAAATTTGGAGCAATAGCCACAGTGGCGTTGGCATTTTTTCTTGGTGAACTTGGCGACAAAACCCAGCTCACTGCACTCACCTTGTCTACTCAAGCGGTCTTTCCATTTTTAACTTTGATGGGCACCGTAACAGGTATGGTATTAGTGAGTTCACTTGGCATATTTATCGGTGCGAAACTGGGTGACAAAATCCCAGAGCCAGTTATAAAAATGAGTGCGTTTGTCATATTTATGTTCTTTGGTTTAAGCAAAATATTCACTTCAAGTTACGTACAGAGCATGGGGACGACTTTTATCGTTCTTTTATCAGGAATCATTTTGGTATTGACGGTTTTCAGAGCTTTGATTTTCAGGCGACAATTAATGGAGATCAAAGTATCGGCACTTAGACAATATGCAGAAGACCTAAAAAATTATAGAGAAGCGTTGAAGGCAAGCGTCGAGCATTTATGTAAAGGTTGTGGTGTCTGTAAAGATTCAAGATGCTTGGTTGGTTATATGAAAGCTTTGCTGGCTGATCGCGTGACTGCGGAACGATTCGATCCATCTATTATTGAAACTCTTGAAGACAATGCGTTTGATGTATCAAAAGCACAGCAAGTCAAATATTTGCTCGAAGATTATTACAACCATTATCCTGAAGAGCGTAGCAAAAACCCAGAACTTATGAGTATTGAGGCCGTTTTAAACAGAATTATTCCGACTTCAAGCATAAAATATTGAACTCAAATCAATTAGAAACGAAGGAGAAAATATGTCCAGATTATTTGGTACAGATGGTGTTCGAGGCGTTGCCAATGAAGAATTGACAATCGAACTCGGCAAATATGGTGCGCACGTGATAACAAAAGGTAAAGAAAAGGCAAAGATACTCGTTGGCAAAGATACGCGTATATCAGGTGATTTACTTGAGTATGCTTTAATAGCAGGTATTTTATCAACTGGTTGTGATGTGATTCGAGTAGGTGTCATTCCGACTCCAGCAATCGCAAAATTGGTGAAAACACTTGGTGCAGATGCTGGTGTCATGATCTCCGCTTCTC
>CAYLNI010000058.1:8494-14291 GCA_964384705.1 uncultured Fusibacter sp. | reverse complement strand
ATTCTTCAACGAACTTGGTCTTAAGCTTTCAGATAATATTGAAGATGAGATTGAAGACTGTATTACGAACAAAAAGCAACTACATAATCCTGTCGGTTTGAACTTAGGTCACGTAACTGACTATAAAGAAGCAGAGTCAGATTATATTAGATATGTAATCGATACATTGGATGGGATTACATTTGAGGGCCTTAAAATTGCGATGGACTGTGCCAATGGTGCTGCATCAGAAGTCGCGCCAACAGCTCTAAATAGTCTTGATGCTAAAATATATACGATTCATCATGAACCTGATGGAACGAATATCAACGAAAATTGTGGCTCGACGCATTTGAATGATCTCATCAAATTTGTCAAAGTCGTCGGTGCTGATATAGGTCTCGCATTTGACGGTGATGCAGATAGATTGCTTGCCGTCGATGAAAACGGCAATCTCGTAGATGGCGATAAAATCATGGCCATCTGTGGGAAGTTTTTAGCGGAGAAAGGTCATCTTAAGGACAATACAGTTGTATCCACTGTCATGAGTAATTTAGGGTTTGATATAGCCCTCGAAGAGAACAACATGAAATCGCTCAAGACACAAGTTGGCGATCGATATGTACTTGAAGCGATGCTTGCAAATGGCTATCAACTTGGAGGCGAACAATCAGGGCACATCATATTTTTAGAGCATAATACTACTGGAGACGGATTGTTGACAGCGGTTCAAATATTACGTGTCATGAAGGAAACGGGAAAGACATTATCTGAGCTTGCTGCGATGATGACGGTATATCCACAAGTTCTGAAAAATGCACATGTTGCAAACGATAAAAAATACCGCTTCAATGAAAATCAAGCGGTATCTGAACGTATTGTCGAAATTGAAGCCATGTTTCATGGCAAAGGTAGAGTGCTCATAAGACCATCAGGCACAGAGCCACTTGTTAGAGTCATGATCGAGGGTGAAAATCAAAATGAACTGGAAACAGTTGCATTAGAACTCGTTACTCTGATTGAACATGAAATGAATTAGATACCCATTCTGAGATTGCATTTGAGCATTGAACATAGTCATCTACTTGAAACTTGTAAGTATGTTGATGTGATTCAATGCTTTTTTTATAGAGTGGATCATAATGGTGAACGAGCAATAACTCGGTGAATTTTAGTAAATCGTCATCGTTGAATGCTTGAATCAGAGCATTATAGATCTCCGTTTCCATAAATGGTTTAATGCGTGGTAGGCCATTTGATATGCCAGATTTAAAATTGGCTTCATTTGAGTAATCCTTCATCAATGCGTCAATTCTAAAGGACAAAGTGGCTGAGATAAGTAAAAAGGTACCCGCTTGCATTTTATTGAACATGGTCTTTGGTACGAAAACTTGACCGATGCGTCGACTTTCAGATTCGATAAAGCAATAGGGTGCGTCTATGCGCATGAGTTGATCATAGACGGCATTTTCAAAGCTTTGAACGCTTTGATGACCGTCAGTTCCAATAGCACCTAGGTTGGATCCTCTATGATTTGCAGCACCTTCAAGATCGATGACAGGCTCACCCTGTGATTGAAGTTCTTTCAAAATATGTGTTTTGCCGACGCCAGTTAGTCCGTTTAACACAATAAAATTAGGGTATTCTTCTTCTGACTGGTTAAGTTTTTTTAGAACTTCATTTCGGTAACCTTTATAACCGCCTTGAAGCCAGAATACAGGAATGTCGATACTCCTTAGAAGCAAAGCGATGGAGCGACTTCTATAGCCACCACGGGCACAATAAAAGATTATTTTTTTACAAGGATATTCATTTCTTAACTTAAATAGTGTATCATAAAATAAATGCAGTTTTGCTGAACCGTACTTCAGTCCGACGCGTTTGGCTTCTTCAACAGAAGCATTTTTATAGATGAATCCAACTTCGTGTCTTTCAAGGTCATCGAGTATCGGCAAGTTGATCGCCCCAACAATATGTCCAGATTTATATTCCGATTCACTTCTGACATCGATATAGATGACATCATCTTTTTCAAATACATAAGGTATAGCATGATACATAGGTGTGGGTCCTTTCAAGAATGTCTTTGTTAGTATCATAACACATATAAAATATCTAAACTATGATAAATATAGAGAATAGAATCGAGGGTATAAATGAGATTAGTAAACATTGTGGATGTTGAAGTGGATAGCATCATAGCAAAACCTGTCTATGATTCAAAGCTTTCTTTGCTCATCAACAAAGGTGCAAAATTGTCGCAGATTGTGTTGAACAAGCTCGTGCAAGCGGATATCAGGCATCTATATATTGAAGACGAGATATCTAGAGGGGTTGTGCTTGAACCGATGATATCAGATGAACTTAAGTTGCAGTCGTTTGTCGTCATGAAGTCAATCTATGAGTCTCAGATGAGCAAGAAAGATCAAAATACAGAAGCTGTTAGAGAGTCCATTATTAGAGAGCTAAAAGATCTGGTTGACGATATTATCACTGAAATATATAGTAAAAACGATCAAAAATACTATAGCACAGAAATGATGGGCGCAGAAATGTACCATTATAACCATGCCGTAGAAGTCATGATTCTATCATTGTTGATCGGTCGCAAGATGGGTCTAGATCGTGAAAGACTATTAAAGCTTGGAATGGGTGCGGTACTCGCAGACATTGGCAAAGTGAGAGTGCCTGCAGAGATTCTCAATAAAAAAGGCAAGTTAGAACCCGAAGAATTCGAAGAAATGAAAAGACATGTCGATTACAGCTACAGTATGTTGAAGGATTTGGTTGGCTTGTCGTCGCTTTCGAGACAAATTGTTCTGTTACATCATGAGAAACTAGATGGCTCAGGGTATCCAAATGGCTTTTCTGGTGATCAAATACCGCTACTGGTAAGAATAGCGACTGTCTGTGACATATTTGGTGCGATCGTCTCTGACAGGACGTACAACAATCGTATATCGGTGGATACAGCCATTGAAATATTGAGAAGTGCGACACCAGCAAAACTAGATCAAGACGTTTTCATGATGTTGCTGCAAGTCATAGATGTCTATCCACCAGGAACACTCGTTGAACTCGGTGATGGCAAAGTGTGTATTGTGATTAAAAGTAATTCTAGTTCCCCAACAAGACCTGTGTTAAGGGTTGTTGAACCTGGTTCGAAAAGTTCAAATGGGGAAGAAATAGACCTCATGCAAGAATTGACTCTTTTTATAAAGAAAGTCCTTCCAAAACTCCCTTAGTGGAGTTTTTTTAATTATGGAAATTGTTAACGCTATTTTCATGTAAGAAATATCATATAATTGGAATTATGCAATTTCCTCAATCTAATGATTGTGTTAGTATAAAGACAAAGAGATTTGGAGGGTAGCTGTATGCGATCAAAAAAGTACATATTGTCATTCGATCAAGGCACGACCAGTTCAAGAGCGATCATTTTTAATCATGATGGTAAAATTGTAAAGATGGCTCAAAAAGAGTTTTCGCAAATATATCCTAACCCAGGGTGGGTAGAGCATGACCCTATGGAAATATGGGGCTCACAGATGGGCGTGGCTAGAGAAGTTTTAGAAACTGCTGGCATCAAGCCATTTGAAGTTGCTGCGATAGGCATTACCAACCAAAGGGAAACGACTATCGTTTGGGATAAAAGAACGGGACGTCCGGTATATAATGCCATTGTATGGCAGTGCAGGCGGACCTCAAATATATGTGATTCCTTGATTTTCGATGGGTATGAAACACTTATCAAGCAAGCAACGGGATTGGTTGTGGACGCTTATTTTTCAGGAACGAAGCTCAAGTGGATCTTGGATAACGTCGAAGGTGCTAGAGCAGACGCTGAAGCGGGTCATCTGCTGTTTGGCAATGTGGATACGTGGCTTATTTGGAATCTCACACGTGGTGCAGTGCACGCAACAGACTATTCCAATGCATCGCGCACGATGATGTTCAATATAGATACGTTGGATTGGGATGATGCAATTTTAGAGGCACTCAATATCCCAAGATGCATGTTGCCTACTGTTAAGCCATCATCTTTTATTTTTGGTCACACCGATCCACAAACCTTTGGCGGCGCTGAGATACCTATCGCCAGTGCAGCGGGCGATCAGCAGGCAGCCCTTTTCGGCCAAGCGTGTTTTTCACCAGGATCTGCCAAAAACACATATGGTACAGGATGCTTTATGTTGATGAATACGGGTGAGAAAAGAGTGCCATCGAAAAATGGCTTATTGACGACGATCGCTTGGGGCATTGACGGAAAAGTCTACTATGCTCTCGAAGGATCAATTTTTATCGCTGGCGCGGCCATACAGTGGTTAAGAGACGAAATGCAATTGATATCTAGCGCAGCTGACACTGAATATTTTGCGTCGAAAGTAGAAGATACGAATGGCGTATATTTTGTACCAGCATTTGCAGGGCTTGGCGCACCATACTGGGACATGTATGCTAGGGGCGCTATTGTTGGCTTGACGCGAGGTTCAAATAAAAATCATATTATCCGTGCAACACTTGAAGCACTCGCCTATCAAACGCGCGATGTCATAGAAGCCATGGAAGAGGATTCGGGACTTAAACTAAGACGGTTAAAAGTCGATGGTGGCGCAACCGTTAATAACTTCTTGATGCAATTTCAATCAGACATATTAGGTCGATCTGTTGTAAGACCTGCGATTACTGAAACAACAGCTTTAGGTGCTGCATATTTGGCTGGTCTTGCGGTAGGGTTTTGGGAAAATACAGAACTACTTAAAGCACAGTTTGCCATTGATCGAGAGTTTTTTCCAACGATTGACGATTCAAAACGACATGAGCTCTATTCGATGTGGAAGCGGGCAGTTGAGCGTTCAAGAGAGTGGTCAATTGAATAAAGATAAGATTTGAGAAATACAAAGTCATTTTTGAGGTGAACGATGATAGATTGGACCATAATCGGAGCGGGTGTATCGGGTGCTTTGATTGCACATGCACTCGCGAAGTACGATCTGAACGTACTGATTTTAGAGGCTGAAAACGATGTCGCATGTGGTGCGACCAAAGCAAACTCAGCGCTGATTCATGCAGGGTATGATGCACCGGTGGATTCGTTAAGAGGTAAGATGAATGTAAGGGGTAACGCCTTATATGGGCCTTTATCGGAAACACTCAATTTTGCATTTGAAAGAATTGGCTCGCTTGTACTTGGAGAAGGTCAAGCTGACTTAGTAGCCATCAATGCACTCTATGAAAATGGGGTTAAACTTGGTGTGCCAGATCTACAAATCATCGATCAAGCGAAACTGCGTGAGATTGAACCCAATGTCAACCAGACATTTGAGTTTGCACTTTATGCACCAAGTGCAGGAATCACGGAACCCTGGGAAGTTGCCATCTCGGCATGTGAGAATGCCATGGACAACGGCGCCGTGCTTAAGCTGAATTATTCCGTTACAGAGATTCAGTGGAAAGACGACCATTTTCTAATTAACTCAAACATTGAAACGCGAGGGATCATCAATTGTGCTGGGGTTCATGCAGATGACATCTATCAGATGGTGAAAGGTGACACACCTATTGGCTTTCAAATCATACCGAGGCGTGGCGAGTATTTTTTGCTCGATAAAGAAGCCAGTGGTATTGTCAAACAGATATTGTTCACCTGTCCAACTGTGAAAGGAAAAGGCACAATCATTGCGCCGACTGCACATGGAAATGTCATAGTAGGACCAAATTCTGAAGTCACCACAAAAGATGCAACGACGACTACGTTTGAAGGACTGCATGATGTTAAATCTAAGGCATTATACATGGTGCCAACCTGTCCGCTGCA
>CAYLNI010000058.1:7010-8478 GCA_964384705.1 uncultured Fusibacter sp. | reverse complement strand
GGCGTAAGAGCAGAACCATCTTCGGGTGACTTTATCATAGAAGAATCAGATATTCCGCGTTTTATTAACGTTGCTGGCATCAAGTCGCCAGGTTTGTCGGCTGCACCGGCCATAGCTGAATATGTTGAAGAAATCGTGAAGGGCATCCAATCACGTGACGGTCGCGACTTGATCTTAAATGAGGCGCACATAAAAGTGCGACGCGCACGCATGAGACTGATGCATCAAACAATGGATGAACAAGCAAAGCTAATATCTGAAATGCGTACTTATGGTCATATCGTCTGTAGGTGTGAACGCATCTCTGAGGGAGAAATTGTAGATGCGATCCATCGAAACTGTGGTGCTATGACACTCAATGGGGTTAAGCGAAGAGTTAGACCTGGTGGCGGACGCTGTCAAGGCGGCTTTTGTGGCCCGAAAGTTCTCGAAATATTGGCAAGAGAGCGAAGCAAATCGCGAACAGAAATAGAACAAGAAAAGACTGGCTCATGGCTTGTGAAGTAATAAAAAACGAATAATGATACCAATGACACCAATGACGGAGGTCATCATGGAAACAATATACTACGATGTCGTCGTGATAGGCGGCGGTCCAGCAGGTATGGCAGCGGCTAGTGAAGCGGCTTTGGATGAATCACTTAATGTACTAATCATAGAAAGAGACAGCTACCTTGGTGGCATTTTAAATCAGTGCATCCATCCTGGTTTCGGCCTTCGGGTTTTTAATGAAATGTTAACGGGACCTGAATATGCCGAAAGGTTTATTCGGTTTGTTGAACGTGCAAAAGTGGATTGTATGACAGACACAATGGTGTTATCCATCCAACCTGACGATAGTGTGACAGCCATCAACTCAGATAAGGGGATATTCAACATTAAGTTTGGCGCATTGATTCTAGCAATGGGCTGTAGGGAACGGTCTCGTGGGTCGGTCATCATACCGGGGACACGGCCATCGGGTGTATTGACGGCAGGTGCTGCGCAATTTTATGTCAATATAAAAGGTGACAAAATTGGAAATCGCGTTTTTATCCTTGGTTCGGGTGATATTGGATTGATCATGGCGAGAAGGATGACGCTTGAAGGGGCACAAGTTCTTGGCGTCGCTGAACTAATGCCGTATTCGAGTGGCTTGACACGCAACGTCGTTCAGTGTCTTGAGGATTTTGACATTCCACTATACCTTAGCCATACTGTCGTTGCAATTCGTGGTGAGCGTAGACTGGAAAGCATAACGATTGCAAAAGTCGATTCTGATTATCGCCCAATAGTTGGTACAGAATTCGATATTGATTGTGATACGTTGCTATTATCAGTAGGCTTAATACCAGAAAATGAATTGACGCGCGTTGCAGGGATTGAGATGTGTGATATGACGCGAGGTCCCATGATCAACAACTTAATGCAGACAAATCGAACAGGTGTGTTTGCGTGTGGCAATGTCGCTCAAGTCCATGATTTAGTC
>CAYLNI010000058.1:4631-6961 GCA_964384705.1 uncultured Fusibacter sp. | reverse complement strand
ATAATGCCGCTTTGTACGCCAAAGTGAAATCGTTGGCGCATAGAGATCAAATCAATGTAACCGTATCAAAAGACTTTTCAATGGTCTCTCCACAACGTCTAACAAAACTTGATTATATAGGAAAGACATTAGACACTGCTACCATCATGTTGCGCGTAAAACACCCTGCAAAGTGTGGACAAATCATCGTTCAATCCGATGAAACTGTTTTGTTTTCAAAGCGTTACCATCATTTAACACCAGGAGAATCCATTCATCTTTCTCTTCCTTTAAACGTGATCCCAAATACCTGCCAATCAGTTCAAATCAGCATGGAGGCTTGTGTATGAATGAAATAAAAATCGCTGAAAAAATATGTATTTCTTGTCCAATCGGTTGTCATTTACGCATTGAATGGTCGGTTGATACGCCCAATGTCTATGCCATTTCAGGCAATGGATGCAAACGGGGCATCGAGTATGGTGAAAATGAAATGCGCCAGCCTATGAGAATGGCGACGACAACGGTTCGCATAATTGGCGGCAAAGTGGCGAGGTTGCCTGTGAAAACGTCAGCACCCATTCCTAAAGCCTCTATATTACCTTTATGTCTATTTTTAGATGAGCTGGAGGTAAACGCACCAATTGCACTGGGTGACGTCATCGTAAAAAACATTTTTAATTCTGGCGCGGATGTGATCGCGTGTAGAACGGTATTAGAATCTGCGTCATTCGGGATAGCATGATTCAAGTATGATTCAAGTATTTACCAAGGGGTATGATTATGATATACTTAATTTTGTGGAGGTGATGAAGATGTACGATGACAACTGAATACAAGCGCCAGAACTGCAATTGCAGTTGACGAGGGTGGGGTTTATCGAAATTTCGGCGGGTGCCCCACGGTGTAATCAACACCGTAAATGTCATACAAAACCAAAGAGTGATCTTTGAGACAGAGTTGACAGGTTGATTGAAGGCTATAAGTGCGTCTAATCAGGACACCTTACGAGGGGTGTTTTTTTATTTTTTTGACAAAGGAGAAAACTTATGTGTGGTATCGTAGGATATGTTGGCACTCAAAAAGCAGTTCCATATTTAATAGAAGGCTTATCAAAATTAGAATATAGAGGGTATGACTCAGCGGGCATCGCAGTCAATGTAGATGGTCAATTACAAGTATACAAAGCAAAAGGCAGATTAAAAAATTTAGAGGCGATTATTGACCTGAACATGGATAGCGTCGTAGGTATTGGCCACACACGTTGGGCAACACATGGTGCACCATCTGATGTCAATGCCCATCCGCACACAAATGAAACGCAGACAATAGCCGTAATCCATAACGGTATCATTGAGAATTACATGGAAATCAAAGAATGGTTAATCCAAGATAAGCACGTTGTATTCAAATCTGAGACAGATTCAGAAGTCATCGCGCATCTTGTCGATTATTATTATGATGGCGATTTATTAGATGCCGTTTACAAAGCAGTCGATAGAATGACAGGCGCTTATGCAATAGGTGTCATCGCTAAAGCGGAGCCAAATAGACTCGTAGCAGTCAGAAAAGATAGCCCGTTGATCGTTGGTCTTGGTGAAAATGAAAACTTCATCGCATCAGATATCCCAGCGCTATTAAAATACACGCGCAATATGCTCTTGATAGAAAATGACGAATTTGTCGATTTGACTAAAGATGGCGTGAAGATTTACAACAGCTTGAAACAACCTGTTAACCGCGATGTCTACGAAGTGACATGGGATATTGATTCAGCAGAGAAAGAGGGATTTGAACACTTCACACTCAAAGAGATCTTCGAACAGCCTAAAGGTGTTAAGGAAACGCTCATGAGACGATTGAACGCACATGACGAAATCGTACTCGAAGGAGTACATCTTACAGCTGAATTATTGGAAAATATCAATAAGGTTTATATTGTCGCATGTGGTACAGCGTACCATGCGGGCTTAATCGGTCGACGTGCCATTGAAAACTTTGCAAAAATCCCGGTAGAATGTGACGTGGCCTCAGAGTTCAGATACCGTGATCCATTTGTGGATGATAAAACGCTCTTCATTGCCGTATCGCAATCAGGTGAAACGCTTGATACGCTTCAGTCTATCAGAGAAGCGAAACGCAAGGGTGCCAGAGTCTTGAGTATCGTCAACGTCGTTGGTAGCTCAGTGGCTAGAGAATCGGACGATCTTCTATATACTTGGGCAGGACCAGAAATTGGCGTCGCATCGACAAAAGCCTACACGACGCAGCTTGTCGCTTTTTATCTCTTAGCGCTCTATATGGGTCGCTTGAACGGCAAACTCGATGACGTGACCTACGCAAAAATGATA
>CAYLNI010000058.1:3670-4621 GCA_964384705.1 uncultured Fusibacter sp. | reverse complement strand
GAACTAAAAGAGATGCCAAACAAGCTAAGTTTGGTCCTAGATAAGAGCACTGAAATTCAAAAGTTGGCTGCAAGCCAGTTCAACAATGAAAAAGTATTCTTTATGGGCAGAGGCGTCGATTGCGACCTTGCTTATGAGGGCTCTTTAAAACTAAAAGAAATATCGTATATCAACAGCTTTGCGATTGCTGCTGGCGAACTTAAGCATGGTACGATCGCATTGATTGAAGATGACACGTTTATCGTTGCGCTTGCGACACAAGATAAGCTGTATGACAAAATGCTTTCAAATATCAAAGAAGTCAAAGCGCGTGGCGCACATGTATTCGCGATTGCCAAGGAAGGCAATGACCAATTGTATAAAACGGCCGATGAGGTGTTTTATATCCCAGATACGTACGATGAATTGGCACCAATCCTTGCAGTGGTTCCAACGCAGCTACTCGCGTACTATGTTTCAGCATTGAGAGGCAATGATGTAGACAAACCTAGAAATCTTGCAAAATCAGTTACTGTAGAGTAAAATGATAGAGCAAGTCACATTCGTTTGAAAGGATTCAACATGTTGATTGTAAAAATAGTGCTGACGGCAATCCTGCTGTTAGGCGTCGTCAACCCAGCTTTATCGATAAAACTTACTGAGTCGTGGAAATTTAATCGCAAACCGCCATCCGAGCGCGTGTTTAAAATTACTCGGCTATACTCAGCTTTAGCGATCGTGATCGTTTGGGTATTGTTATAGAAAAATTGAATGATGTTATTTTCTTCAAAAACAGAAAGTGTGCTTATAAGTAAGCACACTTTTTTTCGTAATATGCGTAGATATATTGGAATTCCAACTATTTCGGGTATCTAAATACCGTTCTGAATTGTTAAGAATTTGTAACAATATTATGTGAAAAAAAAGTTTATCTATTAACAAAGTTGATTGACAACGATATATCAATTATAA
>CAYLNI010000058.1:3414-3631 GCA_964384705.1 uncultured Fusibacter sp. | reverse complement strand
TATTGCTAATTTAGTCTCGTACAATCCTTCAAATTCAAGTGATGCGAGAAAAAATAATTTATATGTCTTTAATTGCCAAATCATTTCGAAGCAATCTGAAAAATGAAAAACAAATGTTACAAAAATGAAATAAAATTTTTCAATAAGACCCATATAAATTTTTCTATTCCAATTTAGACGAAATTGTTATATATTAATTATGGATGTTACATCTATG
>CAYLNI010000058.1:0-3404 GCA_964384705.1 uncultured Fusibacter sp. | reverse complement strand
TTAAAAGAGAAGATAGGTTTGAGTTAGTATGTGATTATTAAGTTTTTTGAAGAGGAATATAAATAATTGTTATTGATTTATTACGTTTCCTAATGTAAGATGTATAAATAATTATATATGGGGCACATTGTAAGTCGAAAACGATTAGAGAGATTATAAACCGCAAGGTTTATATAGATTGGTTATCAAATTAATGTAACCAACCAAAATTAGAAGGAGGATTATTTAAATGAAGAAATCGCTAGTATTATTGCTTTGCTTAGTATTGGTAGCTTCTGCTTTTTTAGCAGGCTGTAGCCCAAAAGAAGAAGTAGCAGAAGATACAACAGCAGCACCAGTAAGTGAAGCATCAACTGAACCTGTTGCTGCAGAGCCAAGTGGTACATTGGTAGTTGGTATCACTGAAGCATCTGGTAACTTTAATCCACATTATTATTCATCAGCTTATGATGGATACGTTGTAGACATGGTATTTGAAGGCTTAATTCAAAGAAACTTTGAAGGCGAATATGAAGCTAGCGTTGCAGATAGCTGGGAATATTCTGAAGATGGAAAATCTATCACATTTAAAATGAAACAAGATAGAGCGTTCTCTGACGGAACACCTTTAACTGCTAAAGACGTTGTATTCTCTTATCAAGTACTTGCTGATCCATCTTACACAGGCCGTTACAGCTCAACTGTAAAAGATATGCTTGGATACGATGAGTATTATGCAGGCGAAACTGATGTATTCCAAGGCGTTGAAGCAATTGATGATTACACAGTAAAATTCAACTTCAAAGAAGCACTTCGCGTTAACTTTGCTAACTGCGGATCTGCAATTCTTCCTATGCATTACTATGGTAAAGACTTCACAGTTGGCAATACTGCAGCTATCGAAGCGATTACAACTGAAGCTATGGGTTCAGGTCCATACGTGATTTCACAATTTAAAGAAAAAGAACTCGTTTACCTTGAAAGAAATCCTTTATTCGTTGGCGAAGGCTACATGATTAAAGAAATCATCCTTAAATTCGTTGATCAAACAACTGATATCGTTGAACTTACAAGCGGTGGTGTTGATTTATTAGCTGGACAAATCGAGCCTAAGAAAATTTCTGAAGCTAGAAATGGCGGATTCTCAATCAACCAATATAACAGAAGCGGTTACGGATACATCAAAACAAACAACCAAGCAGGTCCTACTGCAGATGTAAAAGTTCGTCAAGCACTTTACTATGCATTTAACACAAAAGAATTCGTAAACAGCTACTACTATGATGCTGATACAGATCAAGTTCTTGCTGTTACACAATATCACCCATTCTCACAAATTTCTTGGGCAATTGATGATTCATTACTCGGATCTATGATCGAGTACGATTTCGACCTTGAAAAAGCAAAAGCATTATTAGATGAAGCTGGTTGGGTTGTTGGCGCTGATGGATTCAGAGCTAAAGACGGCGTGACTATGGAACTTAAAATTGCTGCTATGCCAGATCACGATATCCTTGCAACTCTAATCCCTATGTGGGAAAGAGACTGGGGTCAAGGTTTAGGCATCAAGTTGACAGTTGCATACCTTGAATTCAACACAATTCTTGACTATGTTATCTACAACTCAGATGCAAACGTTGAAAACTGGAGCTTGTTCTTCTTAGCAACTTCTATTACAACTCCAGATCCACACACATTATATACGTCATTCCACTCAGACTACATTGGTAGCGGCATGGACAACACAAGCAGATACAGCAATCCTGAAGTTGATGCTTTGTTAGACCAAGGTAAAGCTATCATGGATATCGAAGAAGCGAAGCCAATCTACGCACAAGTTGCTAAAATCTTAAATGAAGAAGCAGTTATGATGCCAGTTTACGCAAACACTTACTTCGACCTTTATGCACCAAAATTGGTTGACTTTAAAACAAGCTCACTTTATAACTGGGTTTATGCACTTAAAGACGCTAAAATTGTTGAATAAATAAGAAAGTAGTTACTAAAGATATAGGCGGTCTTAATTGACCGCCTTTAACAACCAAGAAATATAGAGTCTTAAGGAGTGAAGGGATGCTAAAGTATATATTAAGGAGACTATTACACTTGATCCCAGTGCTGCTCATCATTACGATCATCTTGTTCGCAATGCTTGAGATCATGCCTGGTGACCCAGTTAACGCA
This sequence comes from uncultured Fusibacter sp., assembly GCA_964384705.1. Lineage (GTDB taxonomy): Bacteria > Bacillota > Clostridia > Peptostreptococcales > Acidaminobacteraceae > Fusibacter_C. Next base: position 1,241 of record CAYLNI010000058.1, on the reverse strand, counting down.
TACTTGGGGATAGGTTCAAACGCAACAGTGGAACAACAAAATCAGATTAGAGAAATGCTTGGTCTTGATGACCCAGTACACATTAGATACGTCAAATGGTTAGGCAGAACCTTAACAGGTGATTTTGGTATGTCTTATAAATATAGAAAACCAGTCGCTGACGTAATTGGCACTTATATTTGGAACTCATTCTATCTTAATATTGTCGCAATGATATTCGCATTCTTAATCGCAATACCTGTAGGTATCAAATCCGCAGTCAAGAAATACGGTTTGTTCGATAACTTCTGGACGGTGTTCTCGCTGACCGGGGTCTCGATGCCCTCCTTCTTCTTTGCGTTAATCCTCATATTTTTCGTCGCGATTCCATCGGAATGGCTACCTTTAAACGGTATGAGAACAACACTCTTCCTTGCAAAAGGATATGACAGCTTTGGACAAGAAGTACTCGACGTACTTAAACATATGATATTACCGGTGACAGTCGTGACGGTAACAAGCTTGGCGAGCTTGACGCGTTACGTTAGAAACGCCGTCATCGAAGTAATCAACCAAGACTATATCAGAACAGCTCGATCAAAAGGCCTTTCTGAGAAAGTCGTCATCTATAAACATGCCTTTAGAAACGCATTGCTTCCAATCGTAACATTACTTGGTATGTACATCCCAGGCTTGTTCGGTGGATCAATCTTGCTTGAAACGGTATTTGTATGGCCTGGAATCGGTAATGTTCTCTTTACATCAATCGGAGATAGAGATTACTCAATGCTTATGGCTGCCAACACGTTCTATGCACTACTGATGCTCGCAGGCAACTTGCTCGCGGACGTAAGTTATGCACTTGTTGACCCAAGAATACGCGTAAAATAATCGATGGAGATTGATCTTTAAGAAGGAGGAGCGAAATGGCTGAAAAACAAAAAAAGAAAGCAATTGGACCTTGGCGTATAGCTTGGGACCGTTTTAGAAAAAATAGAGTGGCTACAGTTGGAGCGGGATTATTTATAATCATTTGTTTGGCTGTAATCTTTGGACCGATGTTATCACCTTATAATATATCGGAATTTGACTTAGCAGATAAAGAACTTGCACCATCTGCAAAACACTGGCTCGGAACGGATGAGCAAGGTAGAGACGTCCTACTTAGACTCTTTGTAGGCGGTAGAATCTCCATCCTCGTAGGTCTTATGGCTGCCAGCGTTTCAGTAGTCCTTGGATCGCTTGTGGGTGGTATCGCAGGA
>CAYLNI010000057.1:15741-15981 GCA_964384705.1 uncultured Fusibacter sp. | reverse complement strand
CGTTGAGTTCGCTAAGTGCCGTGATGAGACATGGATAAGAAACCTTAATCTTTTGGAAACCATCTTCGAAGCTTCTTTTAACGATAGCGTGATCGCCATGGTTTTCAAATGCTGATACATATGAAATTTGTGGGATATTCAAATGTTCAGCGATTTGTGGCCCAACTTGCGCTGTATCGCCATCGATTGCTTGTCTACCAGTAATCACTAAGTCGAAATCTATTTTTTTAAGTGCCGCTG
>CAYLNI010000057.1:15488-15703 GCA_964384705.1 uncultured Fusibacter sp. | reverse complement strand
AGACGTTGCAAGCGTGTCCGCACCGGCAAATACGCGATCAGTTAGTAAAATTACTCTGTCCGCGCCCATTGCATAGGCTTCTTGTAAGGCTATTTTAGCTTGTGGTGGCCCCATTGTAACGACAGTTACATGTGCGCCATATTGATCTTTTAAGCGAAGTGCTGCTTCTAGGCCAGCTTTATCATCTGGATTTATAATACTTGGAACACCATCTC
>CAYLNI010000057.1:15216-15432 GCA_964384705.1 uncultured Fusibacter sp. | reverse complement strand
ATCGTTTTCCCTCCAAAAATTTATTTCAATTCTGCCGCTGATATGACCATTCTCTGAACTTCACTTGTGCCTTCGTAAATTTCAGTGATCTTAGCATCTCTCATCATTCTTTCAACTGGATACTCGCGCGTATAACCGTAGCCACCGTGTAATTGAACAGCTTTAGTCGTCACTTCCATTGCGACTTCAGAAGCATATAATTTGGCCATAGCCGCT
>CAYLNI010000057.1:3444-15185 GCA_964384705.1 uncultured Fusibacter sp. | reverse complement strand
TATACGCAGCATTATATACCAATAGTCTTGCCGCTTCGATTTTTGTTTTCATATCGGCGATGACGAATTGTGTATTTTGGAATTGAGAAATCGAACGTCCAAATTGCTTTCTTTCTTTGACGTATTTCACAGTTTCATTATAAGCACCTTGTGCAATTCCAAGCGCTTGAGCAGCGATACCAATACGCCCGCCGTCAAGTGTGACCATTGCTATTTTAAAGCCTTTTCCTTCTGCTCCGAGTAAATTCTCAGCAGGGATTCTGCAATCTTCAAAAATGAGTTCGCAAGTACTAGAACCTCTAATACCCATTTTCTTTTCTTTTTTGCCGATCGTAAAGCCAGGTGTTCCCGATTCTACAATGAATGCTGAGATGCCTTTAAGGCCTTGTGAACGGTCTGTCATAGCTATCACGATATAGATATCCGCATAGCCTGCGTTGGTTATGAATATTTTGCTGCCATTCAAAATATAATCATCGCCATCTCTGATTGCCGTTGTCTGTTGACCTGAAGCATCTGTACCCGCGTTTGGCTCAGTAAGGCCAAATGCACCTACTTTTTCACCTTTTGCAAGCGGTACGAGAAATTTTTGTTTTTGCGCTTCAGTACCAAACTCATAGATTGGTGCACCACACAATGAAGTATGTGCCGATACGATTACAGAAGTCGTACCACATGAAACACCTAATTCTTCAACGCAATTGATGTACTGCCAGTAAGTCCCACCTGCGCCACCATAATTTCTTGGGAATGGTATACCCATCATACCTAAATTTGCCATTTTTTTAACAGTTTCTTCCGGGAATCTCTCTAAGTCATCTACTTCCGCAGCGATTGGTTCTACCTCATTCTTTGTAAACTTTCTGAACAGTTCACGCATCATGAGGTCTTCATTTGTTAATTCAAATCTCATTTTTGTCCCTCCGTTTGTTAATAATTTAACTCTTGTTTGCAAAAAAATAAAACTATCCCATGACAATATTTTAACACTATCAGTTAAAATAGCCAACAACATAATTTTATTTTTCCGGCCTATTATTAAAATTTAACAAATTTTGCGAGTAAAAACATGATGACTAATATGACGCCTGTAAAGATATACGTTCGGTATCTATTCTTACCGAACATATTTTTATATTTGTTTTCATAAAGTCCTTTATTTTTAAATGTCAGATCTGTATCAAATACATGATAAAGCTCTTTGGGCGAATCGATCACTGCCTTCACATCTCCAGTAAAAAGGCCATTTGCAATCTCAAAATCCTTTTGCGGTACCCAAAATGTGTAACCCGGACCGTGTTCATTTGGTAAAATGCGCGTTCTAATGCCATGCTCAGCCATATTCTTTTCGAATTCTATAAAGCTTGTTTCGTCTGTCGCCTCACTATCAGTTGTGAGTTCCTGCCACTTGTAGAGTCTTTCATAGGCTTCTTTGCTCATAGATTACCTCCCATACGTCAGATGAAACGACGTTTATTTCGGTATGAATATAGATTGCTCAATGCGTTTGATGATTGCTTCATCATACCCTAATGCCGAGAGCATATCAACAATTGGTTCAATGCTTTTGCTCGCATCAAAATAGTATAGAAATCGAGCGGGTATCCTTTCAGTGGTCGTTTTCAATTGCTCAGAATAAGCAATTGCACGTTCTGGATATGAACTGATCCATGCGCATGCTCGATAGTACTCATCGACAAAAGAACTGACTATGTCAGGATTTATTTCGATAATGGATTTTTCAATCAGTAAAGCCAACTGGTAGTCGTCTGATTCATCTAAGGAAAGATAGGGACCAACTGCTTCAAACGCATCTAGACGCAAATAGACATCCTCAATCATAAATATCTTATCATTTGATGGCATTGTCAAATCTTGCGTATAGGAAACATGATAATCCTGATCTTTGTAAATATTCATTTTCTCAAGTTTATATTCTAGCCTCTCAAGTGTGGTATCAAACTGGCCATTTAATCCTGACGGATCATATATGATTATTTCATTGCCGATAATCTCATCCCACTTCGAAGCCCCAAGCAAGACATGACTGTTGCCTTTGACAGCACCAACCATCTGGTAATCGTCCGTTTCAAGCAACATCTCGATTGCCATTTTAAACGGAACGATGGCTAAGCTTGCTTCACTTTTCTCAATTGCATTGAATATCAAGTTCCAATCTGTATAGATCGTATATTCAAAAACGATATTTTCTTTAATCTTAGGTTGTTCATACAATATTTTTGTAAGTGAATATGAAGGCAATCCCTCAAATGCTATACAATTGAAGTACAGACTTTGTTCTCTATTCAATGTGCTCGATATACTCTCTGGTGCCACCGGTGTACTTGAGGTCTCATCCTGAGTTTCAAGTGGTTGAGAGCACCCTGTTGCAACGAGTATGATGACTAATAGGAAAAATGAAAAACAACGCAATTTACCACGCATGATGTCACTCCGATATAATGTGGCTTGAGGCAATGTTTGCAATTGCCATGATTGAATTTTAACATAAAAAAAAGGCTGTCACAACAGCCTTAAATGACGATCTTTTTCCTAAGGTAGTCGCTTTCGAGTTTTACAATCTCCAAATAGACTTGATCGTTGTCCAGTATGAAGTTTTTATCGATCAACAAGTTTTGCTGGGTGATCATCGTAGCAATCTTATCAATGCTATTTTTTGAACCAAGTTTAGAGCGTACACGGCTGATTAATTTGAACCCTTGCGCATTGTTGCCAAGTGCGATAAATAGTCTGCCATTTTTCTTGAGTACCCGTCTTGACTCTCTTAATATACCTGGACCGAAATCCGTAATGCCACTAAGTACGATTTTATCCACACTCTCATCTTCACAACCTATCTGACCATTGATTAAATCTATGTAGAATATCTGAGAGTCACCATGATGCAGCCTTATGTCATTATTGTTCCATTCAAGAATGATGTCCACTGGTGTAAAGTGATTTGGACTCATCTCTTTGAAGCGTTCCATAGTCATTATGTACTCCTTAAAGAATCATGCCTTAAAAATACCATAGGATGATTGGAAATACAATAAAATCCATGTTAATAAAGTCGTACTTTTTATTAATATATTTTAATGATTCGAAACATTTAAGAATTTAATCATAAAAAACCATTAAAGATTGTCCGGATTCTTTTTGAAATATAGACGATTTGCTGTGACTTTAGTCTCTTCAATAAGGGCATCAATGCGATCCAGCTCCTGTTGTATATGCTCCGCTGTTTCGAGTGGCACATTAAAGTATAAAAAGAGATCTTCAAACTTTCTCAGCGATAAGTTGAAGCGCTTATTGATATCAATAAATGCGTCAATATTGTGACTATGTGAAGCATTTTTAAATTGCTCGAGATCGATTTCTATGATTTCGATGACATCCGCTTCACTTTCAAATTCTCTAAGTGCAAGTGGATATGGTTTGATGCGTTCCAAAAAATATCTGCCTTTGGTATTGATATTGTAAACATAAGAAATTTCGTGCTTTCCTACCATAAATAATACATAGCACATTTTGGAGTTTACGACATAGACATCTGCACCCATTTGTCTCAGTTTAAAATCGTGTTCCATAATCTCGGCATTCATTAATTTTCGCAATCAAACCCCTCCTTATATTATAAATAAGACCAAATAAACAGTTGAGATCATGATAGAAACAATCATCAACGGAAAACCAATTTTCATATAGTATCCAAAAGTCATTTTATGACCGTGACGCGTTAACAGGCCATGGACGATGACGTTTGCAGATGCACCGATAAGTGTACCATTGCCGCCTAGACATGCACCAAGTGACAACGCCCACCAAAGTGGTGAGACATCAAGTCCCGACATTTCGCCATAATTTTTGATCAATGGAATCATCGTCGCAACGAATGGGATGTTATCAAGAACTGAAGACGCAAGGGCTGAAACCCATAAAATGACGATCATTGTCATCATCATGTTGCCTTCTGTCACATCTAGTAACTTTGATGCGAGAAACTTCATGACGCCAACTTCTTCAAGAGCGCCTACCAATATGAACAGAGAGACAAAGAAGAAAATCGTTGGCCATTCTATTTCAATAAAAATATCTTCCACATCGACTTTGCTGATCAATAATAGGACCGAAGCTGCAAACAGGGCAACCGTAGCAGATTCATAGTGTAGGACCTGGTGAAAGATGAAACCGATTACTGTTAAAATGAGAACGATGATACTCTTCTTCATTAGAATAGGATCTTTGATGGCTAATTTCTCATCCAATAAAAGAACTTTTGCTTTATTTTCCTCACTAGCTTTATACTGAAGTCGATACCCGTACTTAAAAGCAATCATCGTGACAAAGAATATGACGACGACAACTGGTGCGAGATGAACGACAAAATCCATAAAACCGAGCCCTGTAGCACTACCGATCATAATATTTGGTGGGTCACCGATAAGTGTTGCTGTACCGCCAATGTTTGCAATAAGTATGACAGGCACTAAAAAAGGTATGGGATTGAGTTCAAGTGTGTCACATATGACGAGGGTCACTGGTACGATTAACAGCACTGTGGTTACGTTGTCGAGGAATGCGGATGAAAAAGCCGTTATTGTGGCAAAGTACAAGATGATTTTCCAAGGATCTCCTTTAGCCATTTTTGCTGCTCTTATTGCCACATATTGAAATATGCCACTCTTTTTCATAATATTGACGATGATCATCATACCGATCAAAAGTCCAATCGTGTTGAAGTCAATATATGTCAGTGCCTTTTCCTGAGCTTCAATATTGAGAATGACCATGAGAAGCGCACCGACCATCGCAACTGCTGTGCGATTAAGCTTTTCACTCATAATCATGAGATATGTGACTGAAAAGACGCCTATTGCTATAACCAATTGATTTTGCATTAATCTACACACCCTAATCATTGAATTATCCTAAATTTAATTTTAGGACAAAGTTATCATAGTCCTATGAAATTTTAAAATCAAGTGATTTTTTTATTTCTTTATAATCTATATTATAATGCGAATATATTTTTATTATTTTAACAAAGTCGTTTTTTAGTTAATTTAATAAAGTCCATTTTCTTCTTGCAAAAACTCTTTGCGACTTCTTAGGATATAACCAAACCAAATATAGACGATGACACCTTTGAATACACTGCTGATGGTAATGCTCCACCAGATGCCATTGAGTCCTAGCAAAGTCATCTGACTAAAATATAAAGCCATGGGGATTCTTAAAAGATTAAAAGCAATGCTTGTTATCGCAGCTGGCTCGGTTCTGCCTATACCGTTGAACGCTCCAGAACTCGTGATTTCGATACACATGAACAATTGAGACAAACCTAAAATTCGAAGGTAATCAACGCCGAGTGTTACTGCTTCTGGTTCGCGGATAAAAATCATGAACAACCATTTGGCACCAAAGAACAATAGGAGTGTGTTAAATAGCCCAAGTAAAAATGAAACGCGCATGGCCGTTCTATAGCCTTCAATGACGCGTTTATACTGCTTTGCACCATAGTTCTGACCAACAAAAGCACCTAGAGCAACGGCAAAACCCATAGCGGTCATCCAAGTAATCGATTCTATTTGTGACCCTACTTTTTGTACGGCAATAGGAAGGGGTCCATAGTTTGCAATAATCCTAGCGATGACGATTGAAATCAGCGTGAAAAGGCCACTCTGAAGCGCTGGTGGAAAGCCCATTTTGACGAGCGACTCAATCAAGGAAATGCTTGATCTCTTAAATAATGCGAAATGATGAAAAAGCGAATGCTTATATTTTATATTGTAAAAGAATACAACAAATACCACAAATTGTGCGATGATTGTCGCTAAAGCTGCACCAATCACGCCCATTTCTGGGAATGGACCATATCCAAAAATGAGTAGTGGGTCAAGGACCATATTGACTACTAAGCCTATCGCATTTATTTTGAAAGGCGTTTTACTGTCGCCTCGACCATTAAAAATACCTGTAAATACTTGATTACAGAATGGAAAGAGCATACCGATTGCAATGACGACTAGATACTGGGTACTCATGCGATCAACAGCTGCATCCTGTGTATTAAAAAAAGCTATCAATGGGCTGCGAAGGCTTACGACTGCTATACTATATATCAAGGCAATCATTAATGTAATATGAATACCTGCTCGTGCAATTTCCTCTGCCCCATCGTGATCATCTGCACCAGTTGCCTGAGCCACTTTGATTTCAGTGCCTGTTTTGCCTAAGAACACAAATGCTTGAGATAGCCAAACAAAAAAACCAGCAATACCAACTGCAGCTACTGCACTAGATCCCAAAAAACCAATCCATAACATATCTGTTAAATTATAAGCCATCTGAATGAAACTCGTTCCCATAATGGGTAATGCCATTTTTACCAGTCCAGATAAAATAGGACCCTTTGTCAGGTCGTTTGTCACGCGTTTTGTCATTTCATACCCTCTTGTCGCTTTCTGTTTTTATTGTGTCAGCCTGTATCATATATATGAGTATGAAACACTATAAACTGTCCCTTATTATTTTATATCAAACACTGATTGTGGGGCAATAGTTTGTTGTGGAAAAAAGCATAGTGTAAACTTTTCTTTCGTTTTTCGATACATTTTGATAAAACTGTAACAGATTGTTTACACCATCCAATTTTAACCAAATATTTCTTTTGAACCTATCTCACAAACCCTTTGCAATTACTAGCTTCTACAACTAAGCAAAAGGTGGCATTGCTTTTGCATGTTAAACTTATAATGACAAAACAAAGGAGCCTTTAGATGAATAATCACCCATTAATTGATCAGATGATCCATTTTTCACCGATAATCGTTGAGTTGGCCATGCGAGATACCGCACTAGCCATTACTGATTTGACGCACTATTTGAACTACATACCGGGCAAAAGACTCAATCATCGCGTAAAACCTGGAGATGCTATCAAACATGGTTCACTGGTTGATATTGCCATGAAACACGCCTCAAAACAAACGGCAATCGTCGATGCCGAATTGTTCGGTGTCCCTTATATAGGCACTGCAATTCCCATCATCGATAAAGAAAATGGCAAAGTCGTCGGAAGTATCTTTATTGGAGAAAGCACTGAAAAACAGGAAATGCTAAAAAATATGGCAAAAGAACTGAGTGCCAATGTGTCAGAAATTACTGACTCTACAAAAGATATCTCCATGAAAGCGGATCAGTTTTCTGGATTTTCAGAAGATTTAGCTGGTTTAACTTCTAATTTCACTATTAAAGTCTCTCAAATCAATCAAATAACGGGCATCATTCAAAACATTTCAAAAAAGAGCAATATGCTTGGCATCAATGCCGCCATAGAATCTGCTCGGATCGGTGAACAAGGTAGGGGTTTTGCCGTCGTTGCTGAGGAGATCAGCAAGCTTTCAAAACAAAGCAACGAGTCTGTTCTTTCTATCGCGGATATGACTGGGTCTATTCTAACTGATAGCAACCACTTAAAAACTGAGACAGAAACTTTAAACAGACTCTCTTCCGAAATAACAACAATACTGACTAACCTCACAGAGAACATCGAATCCATCTACGGCATGGTAGAGGAACTGACCAGTTTATCTGAATCCCTATAAAGATATACAGAGACAATTGCATAAAACTTCGCTGAAATGTAGCAGATTCTTTATTGAATTGTAACACAAACGTAAACTCGATAGCGTATAATATACTTGTAATGGTTGTTTTTTTATATTTACAAATTATTTATATGCACTTTTAGGCGATTATAACGCGATTTAAGGAGAGTTTATGAAACCACGTTCAAAACGCATGCTTTCGATTTTACTCATTATAACATTGATCACTGCAACCCCTATGCTCCATACGACCTCATTTGCTGCTGCTTTTGGCGATGTAAATGGTCACTGGGCAGAGACCTATATTGACACGATCAAACCACTTGGCGTCATCAACGGCTACCCTGATGGTACATTTAGGCCAGATAATGCCGTGACGCGTATTCAGTTTATATCCATCACCGTTAATGCACTAGACAAAGTAACTCGAGCAGCTATGGCCAATGAGTACTGGGGTACGCCATATGTTGAAGTCGCGCTTGATCTTGGTCTCATCGCAGAATCAGAGTTTGGTGGTCTAACAATCGCTTCTCTAGATAGTGAAATCACACGAGAAGAAATGGCGAGTATCGTCGTTAATGCTTTTTATAGCACTGGTGCGACACTAAGCCAACAAGCAATCGAATCCGCAGCTAAGGCACTCAATGACTTTAACACTGTTTCTCCAGATTATTATAATCAGGCGATTGCCGCAGTTGCACTGGATATCATGACAGGATATCCAGATGACACGTTTGGTCCACTTAAAAATGCTAGCCGAGCACAAGCAGCTGCAGTTTCCCATAAATTATTGGTGGAGTTAGGTACTTTGGAAGCTATTGGTGAAAAGCCTACGACGCCACAAACACCTAAACTTCGAACATTTGCAATTGATGGCGTTCAGATCGGTGACAGCTATGAGGCGGTTTTAAAAGCCAGTGGCACACCCGTTCGTGAAGATACAAGTGAGTATGGTTTCAAATGGCTGATATACCACGATCAATACCGCAACTATTATCAAGTAGGCATACAAAACGGCAAAGTCGTCGCATTATTCACTGCTTCAGATTTATTGACGTCTACGAATGGCTTGAGAACTGGTATGACCAAGGCACAAGTTGATGCACTTCTCGGTAAACCAATGAACGGTATTTTAAAGGGCAGTTATGAGTTCCTTCAATACAACAACGCTGAGACAGCTACTTATCTCAATCAAGACACTTATATTACAGCTTATTACGACACCGCGGATGGAGGCAAATTATTTGGCGTCAAACTCGTTGACTACGCTGTTGAACAGGCGTTTAAAAGCCAATATGGTACGCCATCTGACGCACTACGCATCGCATTGGAAAAACAATTATTTGACCTATTAAACGTATACAGAGTAAGTTTTGATAAACCGATCTTAAAATGGAATGAAAACGTTGCAAATGTCGCTAGAAAGCATAGTAAAGACATGGCCGTACGAGATTTCTTCAGTCATACAAACCCTAGTGGTTATGATCCATTTGACAGGATTGTCGCTGATGGCATCGATTATATGCTCGCAGCGGAAAACATCGCAGCTGGGTATACAAATGCCTTTTCTGCACACAATGGATGGGTGAACTCACCAGGGCATAGACAAAATCTCTTGAGAGACATTCAAGAAGTCGGTATCGGTGTCTATCTTGGAGGCAATTTGTTCAACTATTACACTCAGAATTTCATTACACAATAATAAATAGTAAAAAGGGCATTTCTCAGAGTACAACTGAGAAACGCCCTTTTTTTAATTGAAGCATTGATTATTAGTTCTGACACTTAGGACAAACGCCGAGTATTTCAAGTCGATGCTCGAGTATCTTAAAATGGGTCGATTGACTGAGTGTTTGTTCGTAACCTTTAAGTGGACAGCCTTTGATTGCAGTGATTTCATTGCATTTCACACAGATCAAATGATGGCGGTGCTCCATTCGATAAATTTCAAAAACCGCTTTATGATCGTTACCGAAGGATGTTTTTGTAACCAATCTATTTTTAATAAAGATGTCCAGTACTCGATAAACCGTCGATAAATTCACGGTTTCAAAGGTTGTCATATCCTTTTTAAGCTCATCATAAATCGCATCTGCTGTGACCGGCTGCTTGCATGTAGTCAAATAATCAAAGACGCGTTGTCTCTGACGTGTATTTTTTATGCCATTTTTCTTGAAGAGTTCTGCAATTTCTTCATGACTTTTTTCGTTTTGAGTCATATTCATTCTCCTTACCTTATGCGCTTAAATGCAAATGCTAAGACAAAAAACACGGCATTGACCATGACGATGCTTGCACCAGATGGTAAATTCAACACATATGAACCAACTACCCCTATGAGCACAGCCGTTACTGAAATGATTGATGACAGGATGATGGTCGATTTAAAACTTCTCGAAATCTGAAGCGCCGTAACTGTTGGAAAGATGATCATGCTCGAGATAAGCATCGTACCAACAACGCGTATGCCTAGGACGATTGTTATAGCTGTCAGAGTTGCAATTAGTGCATTCATGTATTTTGTGTTGATGCCCATAACGCTTGCAAAGGCTTCATCGTGTGTGATGGCAAACAAATCATTGTAACAAAGAATGACGGTTGATACGACGATAACAGCGAGTATCAGAGACAATATGACATCCATCTCACTGATCACTAAAATACTACCAAACAGGAAGCTGAACAAATCGACATTGAACCCTTGTGAGACACTGGTTATTAAGATACCCAAAGCCACTGAAAATGAAGAAACAAGTCCAATTGCAGCATCGCCGTGAAGGTTTGCCTTCTCGTTTAACTTGAGGATGAACAATGAAGCCGTTATCACAACAGGGATGGATATATACAGGGGTGATGTGTTGAGTAATAGTGCGATTGCAACCGTAGCAAAGCTTACATGAGCAAGGCCATCACCTATCATCGAGAATTTTTTCAGAACCAAAAAAATACCGAGCATCGAGCCACAAATGGCAATCAAAACGCCAACGATGATAGCACGCTGCATAAAACCATATTGCATCATTTCGCCTATAATTCCAAATATATTATTCATGTTCGCCCGCCTCGTTAAGATGAAAATGGTCACGTCCTAAAGACGTCGCAAACTTTTCCACCGCGTCGAAAAACACAACTTCACGGTCTAAAACGAGCATCTTTCTCGCATACTTCTGTACGCTGCCAAGATCATGTGAAACAAGCAGAATTGTTGTACCATCAACGGTATTGATCTCTTGGATCAACCTGTAAAAATCTTCTCGTACTCTTGGATCTAGTGCACTAGTTGGTTCATCCATAATGAGGAGTTCCGGTTTGTTCACCATGGCTCTTGCTAGAAGGACGCGCTGTTGCTGCCCTCCGGACAAGTCGCCAATTCTCTTATGTTTTAAATCAAGGATATTAAGTCGTATTAAGATATCATCGATTTTTTCTTTATCTGCTTTAGTAATCAATTTTGGTCTTTTTTTCTTACTCAGTAGACCTATACCGACAATCTCTTTGACTTCAGCAGGAAACAAACTGTCACTCGTAAGCGCAATTTGAGGTAAATACCCTTTTTTCATATCGGCATTGGCATATTTAACGGAACCATTATCAAGTGGTACAAGACCTAACATCGCTTTCACAAGGCTCGTTTTTCCTGAGCCATTTGCCCCTACTAAGCCTATGTAGTCCCCTTTGATGATCTTAAAAGTCACATGGTCGAGGACGATATGGTTGCCATATTTAACGGATACTTCATTGACTTCAATTTGATTATTCAACATAGCCTAGTCCAATTTTCAACCGCTCAAGATTGCCTTTCATAATTTCAATATAGGTGATGCCATCTGTAAGCTCATCTTTGGAAATATTGTGTGCGCCGTGTAACAACAACATTTCAACACCGGCTTCTTCAGAGATAATCGTTGCCACTCTTGGGTCTATGAGTTCTTCGTAAAAGATTGCTTTTGCTTTCGTACTTTCTATCGTATCAATCAAATCGGCGATGCGTCTAGGCGTCGGTTCTGCATCAGGAGAGAATCCTACATATGGCGACATGTTGTCTAGTCCGTATCGTTTGGCAAAATAACCAAATGCAAAATGCCCACCTGATAAGATTGTCTTTGATTGCGTCTTTTCAAATGCAGT
>CAYLNI010000057.1:0-3413 GCA_964384705.1 uncultured Fusibacter sp. | reverse complement strand
AGTTCTGATATGAGCTCAGCTGCATTTGCTTCAAAAATCGCTTGATTTTCTGGCATCGCTTCTATAAGGGCATTCTTGATCGATTCAACCATAATGCTTGCATTGTTTGGATCTAACCAGTAATGCGGGTCGTATTCACCTTCTTCATGATCTTCTTCTGTTGTTCCTGTGCCAGTTTCTGTCGCGTTTTCTGCATCTTCCTCGTGAATGGCAGCAATAAGTTCGATACCTGTACTCATGTCGATGACATGCGTACGATTGGGATCGACTGACTCGATCAGCGCATGTGCCCAAGGTTCCATAATCTCGCTTGTATATAGAAATACATCTGATTCCGTGATTTTGATGATATCTTTTGGTGTCGGTTCATAGGCATGCGATTCAATGCCAGGTGGCAATATTAAGGTGACAGTTGCATAGTCGCCTGCAATCGCGCGTGCAAAATCATAATGCGGGAACAGACTTGCGACAATAGTGAGTTTTTCGTCTTCTTGCATTTGCGTTTGCGTTTGCGTTTGCGTTTGTGTTTGTGTTTCATCATCAAGACCATTTGTCGTCTGATTGGCACATCCTGTCATAAGCACTATTATAAGAAATAATGCGAAGACTATAATTAAAGTTAATCGCTTATGTCGTTTCAAAGGTTCCTCCTAAAAATAAAAATACGCAAATGCAAGTGATTTGCATTTGCGTTAATTATATCATTCTAGCCTATTTTGTCAACTGTTCCGGATCTGATTTTCTTTTATCGAAATTAACTTCAACCAGTAAGATTGCAACGAAGATGAGTGCACATCCAACTAACATAAGTGGCGTCAACACCTCGCCCAATAAGACGACACCAAGGAGTGCCGCAAACACAGACTCGAGAGAAAGTATAATTGATACATGAGACGAGCTCGTATATTTCTGCGCAATCGTCTGTATGGTAAAGCAAGCAAATGTGGAAAAAATGGCAAGATAGACGATCGCAAACCACGCTCGAGGTGTCAATGAACTAGGAATCGGCTCAGTGGCCAAAGCTGTGATGACAAACAATACAGCCGCAATGGCGATTTGTAAAAAAGCTAATTTGAATACATTCATATCTTTTGCACAATCCTCCATGGATATGATATGACCTGCAAATAAAACTGCACAAAGCAACGTGAGCATATCGCCAATATTGAGCGACAACGTCGAGTTGAGGCTGATCAGACCAATCCCAATAATTGTGACGAAACTACCAACAAAAGCTTTGATCGGTGGTCTTTTACGATACAGTACCCAATAGATTAGGGGCACCATGACGACATAAGTTGCCGTCAAAAATCCTTGTTTTGACGCCGTTGTAAATTGAAGCCCAAAGGTCTGCGCTGCAAAAGCTAAATATAAAACCGACGACCGACCCCTTCTTAAAATCCAAAAGACTGATCTTCCCAATGTGACGGTGCAAAAACAAATACAACACGGCTGTCGCAAGCACAAATCTTATGCTCATAAGCACCATTGGCGTCACCGTATTAAGTGCATCCTTAACGGCGACAAAACCGCCACCCCAAACAAATGCCACAAACAATAAACTCAAATCAGATAATAACCGTTTTTGATTAGCTGTCAGTTGACTCATTTTTCCTCCTGAAAACACAGATTATACTATAATTATTTTCTACTTTTTCTTGCTTAATCCGCCTACTTCAGCTGGTGACAAGTCCCGCCATTGGCCTGGCTTTAATTTTCCTAGCTTTATATGCATGATCCGCGTTCTCTTTAACGATACAACATTATAGCCAAGTGCTTCCACCATGCGCCTAATTTGTCTATTAAGACCTTGTGAGAGTACAATCGTGAAGGCCTTTTCACTCGTTCCTTGAATTTTACAAGGCAAAGTGACTTCATGTCTCTCTTTAACTGGATTAAATATTTTCACACCTGCTGCCATCTTTTCTAAAAAGTCAGGGGTAATCTTCTTGTCGACGACGACTTGATATTCTTTGTCATGGCTATTTTCAACTCTAAGAATTTCATTGACCACACTGCCATCACTTGTTAGTAAAATGAGACCTTCTGAGTCCTTATCTAGCCTTCCTATTGGGAATATACGCTCTTTATGTCCAACGAAATCAACGATGTTGCCCTTCACATGACGTTCTGTTGTACAGGTAATACCAACCGGTTTATTGAGTGCGATGTAAACGTGCTTGCTTTTCGTTTCTATGCGTTTGCCATCCACTTCGATGCGATCTTTCTCGGAAACTTTAGAACCTAAATCGGCAAATCTGCCGTTTATTTTGACGCGTTTAGCTAAAATCAGCGCATCAGCTTCCCGCCTTGAACAATAACCCGATGCACTGATATAATTATTGATTCTCATGATTACCTCACATTATTTTATAGCTTTATCATATTTTATAGCTTCATCATATTCTATGACTTATGTCACAGGTTCCTTATCAATCACTATCATATCAAGTGCTTGTGTCTGTGTAAATGGACAAAAAAATTCTCATTTCATAAATGAAGTGAGAATCAAAACAAGTGGAGGAATATATGAACTTACGATTCATCAATTAGGATGAGACTATATTGTTCAGCAGCTCAGAGAGTATTGAATCATCTGGCTTTCCTTAACTAAGTTATATCCAATATAACCGTTTTCAATCAGTTTTTTTTGTTCGTGAATCCGATCCATCTTAAGATGCTTTGTATCGTCAAAACAATTTCTTAAATCTATACTCAAGTCTTTGTGTAATATAAAACGCCACATACCATCATCATATTCTACGCCATATTTTTTCTTAAGGGCTTTTATGTTCAGTCCTGCAGACATGATATTAAAGAGACTGAACAGATTATAAGGTGATACCGTACACATAATATGCTTCATGTCCATAGGCTCAATAATCTCAATGGCTTTTTCAAGTGTAAGAGATTGGAGTCTATTGCCTCTGTACATAGGATCGACTAAAGTTGTCTCTAAATGCACCACTTTATCTAGTTCAGATAAGTTAAGTGAAATGTCTCTACCCAGATTTTTTGATGAATGTCTCGGAAAACTGATATATCTATATGAAATCAAATGATCGACTGAATTGAATACGCCGATAATTTTTGCACCATTATATAAATCATCTAACATTTCAAATTTTGTGTCTTTGTAGAGAACTTCTTTGTTTGGTAAACCTTCATATACCAAGTTTTGTAGCTTCATAACGGCATCGATTTCTCGTGCTTCAACCAACCTCATTGTATAGCTTTCCACATGTCTGGCGTCTGATTTTCTTTTTACGAGATACCCTTGATTTAGAATCATAAAAGTCCTCCTTTCTGAATGTAATGCGTATTTAAACATCAACTAACAACTTGCCCAAATCAGTAAGTTGTTAGTATTATACCACTAACAACCTGTGGTAGTCAACAAGGTTGTTAGTTTT
>CAYLNI010000056.1:4500-16127 GCA_964384705.1 uncultured Fusibacter sp. | reverse complement strand
GGAAGGTGAGATAAATTTAGAGTTCTTTGAAACCGACATGAAAATAAAATTAACTAGTAATAGTAGAGGGCAAATAATTATAACGGGTTATTTTCAGGGAATGCCAGATCAGAATAATCGACTTGAGTTTGAATTCATATCAGATCAATCTTATTTATTAAGAACTTTAAAACAAATAAGTGAGATGAGCAATATTTATGGCGGTATGAAAGGGAAAAAGAATAACATCATATAACACACCGTTCTAGCCACTGAGGCGGCTAGAACGGTAGAACGTTATATGTCATCTAAAAACAAGGAGAACATCTATGAGAAAACTGTACCAAGAAATTCAAAAACGCATCCAAACGATTGATTTCGACGAGTTATGGAATGGATTTGCTCCTAATGAATTTGCTCTATATAATGATGAAACTGTCTTCTTTGAGACGAATGAGATTCCCAAAACAGATCAATTTCTTGGAAATACAACAATCAAATATGAGGATAAGCAAATTGCTATTTGGAAAGTTGAGAAAGAGGACTTAAACGATTTGGACTTGATAGCAGCATCAATTATTCATGAAATGTTTCATTCCTACCAGCTTATGGAGGGTGAAAATAGATTTTTCAATGATATAGTAGCACTTTCTTATCCAATTGAATATCAAAATCTAAATATGAAATTTAATGAATCAAAACTATTGGTAAGTGCATTGGAAGAAAATGATTATCAAATAAAAGAATCATTTTTTAAGAAGTTTACTTCAATGAGACAAAAGAGATTCTCTTTAATTGGAGATGATAGTTTATATGAAAAATCAATTGAGACTATTGAGGGATCTGCTGAGTATGTCGCATTAAAATCCTTAAAAGCCTTAAATTTTGAATCCTATAAAAGGCAGCTTGATAAATCGATATCATGGATAGCCACCATCAATGAAAACTTTTTGGACATAAGAAGGACTTCATATTACACTGGTGCTTTGATTTGTATTGTGGCAGATGACTTGCAAATTGATTATAAAAAGAAATTAGAACCTAATTTAAAACCCAATTATGATTTGATGACTGAAAGCTTCATATTAAGATTAGATCACGAAGTGGAAATAAATGAGTTTATTAAGATTCAAGAAATGATAGATGAGAGAAATAAAAGTATCAAAGGAAAAGTTAATGAAATTATGTCACATCAAAATGTAGAGATTTTTAAAGGCGATTTTTGCATAAGAGGATATGATCCAATGAATATGCGAAGATATGAAAAATACGTCTATCATAAACACTTTTTAGGTATTCATGAAAATGGGAAAACAGAGTTTGTTATGGGAGAAATCGTAACTGAAACAGATGGAGTTGATTTTAGTAGATTTTCAACTTATTACAAAATCAAAATGACATAATAAACGATATATAACACACCATTTTAGCCACTAAGGCGGCTAATATAGTAGAACGTTATACGAAACACTATACGCCCAAAAAGTAATGCTAATATATTTATTGATGAAGGGGCACGCATGAAAAAAGCGATTTTATTTGACTGGAATGGAGTCCTAGTTAGAGAACGGATTACAGATAATCATGATAGGAATGAACTTTACAATAAAGTATTGAATAACACTGCTACACAAGATCAGGTTAAGTTGCTTGTACAATCATTTGAGAAATTTGAACCACTATGGGACATGTTGCCGAAACTTACTAAACATTTTAAACTCTGTGTTGTTAACAATGGTCCAAAGGCCACTTTGGATTATTGGGACGAGTATTATGAATATTCAAGGTTTATGAAGTTTGTCAACTCTGAGGAGGTTGGGATTGCAAAGCCGAATCCTGAGATTTATAGAATTGCATGCGAGTTGATCGGAGTGAATACTGATGAGGTAATCTATATGGATGATAGTTGTGGGTTTCCAACAGAAACAGAAGCATTGAACATGAAATTTATTCATTGGGATACATTTGAAGTTGGATTTGAGAAGTTTAATCATTACCTTAGAGAAGTATTGGAGTTGGATATTTAAGCAAATTGATTGTATGTGACCTACCAAGTGGAATACAGTCGGGCGTAGTATAATAATGTTTTCCCGACATACATCTCCATTAATTGGGGCAATGTGGAAGTAATTAAGCTGATGACAGTCGTGATAACAGAACATTTTACGAAATACAGAGTGAGGGACAAGATGAGAGCTATTCTAATGGACTTACAAGGAACGCTAGGAGGAAATCCATTGGGAGATATAACAAGTTTTGAATTCTATCCTAAAGTGATTGAAGGGCTTCAAATACTTCAAGCTCACGGCTATCGACTAATAGTGGTTACAAATCAAAGTAGAATTTCAAAAGGAATAATATCTAAAGAAGATTATGAGAAAAAGAAGAATGAAATAATATTAGAAGCAAAAGAGAACGGGATTAAAGAAATTCAATTTTATTGTTGTCCACATACGGATAATGATAAATGTACATGCAGAAAACCAAAAATCGGATTATATGAAGAAGCAAATAATCAAAATAAAATTGATATAGAACAAAGTTATATGATAGGAGATATGGGAATGTCTGATATGATGTTTGCGCACAATATTGGATTAAAGAAAGTGCTCGTATTAACTGGTGTAGGTAAAGGAAGTTTAAATGAATATAGAGAATCATGGATTGATGCAGATCCTAACTATATTGCGGATGATTTTTTGAAAGCGGCTTTATGGATTGAAAAAGAATTTAAAGAAATTTGTTAAGTGCTTCGTAGAACGTTAGGCGAAAGATATTTAGTTAGAAAGCACTTAGAATAAACCCCAATATTAGATGGAGGGATAGTCATTGAATAAAACAAATCGAATCATCTCTATATTGTCAGGAATAATAATGACGATATTATATATCCTTGGAGATGCTCTAAACTCAGATTGGCCCAGAATACTTATAACTGTAATGTTTTATATCATATTTGTTTGGATTCGAATAACAAGATGGTGGAATATTGTTTTCGATGTAGTACTTATTGGATTGGCTATCTCATTTGCGTTATTATTTAATAGCATATCTCAAGATATGAGATTTAATCTTTTTATTCTATTTGCTATAGTTTCAGGTTTATATTTTATAGTTCTTGCAATTGCAAAAATTAAGGGCTATCCATTAAGTAAAGAAGATAATGAAGAGACAAAAAAAGTGAGTGAAGATTAACAAGTATTTCTTATAGGCCATTATTGGGAAGATCTCAATTTTGTGGAAAGTTTTACATAATTGCATTGTTGATTTAGAAGTTGACTATTATAATAAAAAATTTATCCTTCGTCCAACACTCCGGCCTCGCAACTAAGGCTGCGAAGATGGTAAGAACGTTAGACGAAAACTAAATAGAGACAGAATGAGGATCATTATGAGGACATCATCTCAAACAACATTGTTTAACATGTGCATGATAATTGATAAAGAAAAAAACAAAGTGCTAATTCAAGATAAAATAAATTCAGATTGGACAGGGATAACATTTCCTGGGGGGAAAACTGAATATGGTGAAAGTATTGTAGGGTCAACTATAAGAGAAGTACAAGGAGGATTGTATGGATAAAAGAATTAATATAATAATAAGTATTGTTGTTATTTTAATACTCTCTATAGTTTTATACTATTCATTTATTTATAGTAAAAGTGAAAGCTATATTATTACAAATGAAATTAGAAAACTAGAACGTATATTGAAAGAAGAAGATGAAGAAATTAATACGATCCTAAAAAACACTGTAGACAAGAAAACTATGACGTCTCTAAATGACTTTACTAACGGCTATAATCGAAATGGAGCACTCAATAGGGAGTTTATCTTCCCAGAAGAGCGCTATTATCAAGTTCATGATTATTATCTCTATGAAGTTTTTAAAACAGATCTTATCCCTATGTTTTATACTGATGAAAACTACAATATTTATTACTTTTCTGGTGAACGGAAATAGAAATCGGAGGATATAATTAAGTTTAAATCAAAAATTATTGCAACAATACTTTGAAGGGGGTGATCAGGTTATGGTTGTAATCAGTATAATTGAAGACGACATTTCAGATATTATTAGCCTTGTTAACTTAGAAAGAAATGTTGTTAAAGAAAAAATAGAATGGAGAAGTGAATATATTACTCCAAGCGATACAACAACTATTACGAACTACTCGGCATTTTTATTTGACAAAACACTTAGACAAACGTGTCACACCGCTCGGACTGGACCACTAACTGGTCATGCATTCAGTGGATGAGGCTGTCACACTACTAAGCCAAGAGTAGCAGGTAGAAGCTGTAATGCCGTTTGGTTATTATTGAAGGCAATACAATAAAAAACTATAAAAATGGAGAACACATATGAAGCTTGTCATCATCATAGGAAACGCTGCTGTCGGTAAAATGACTGTCGGCCAAGAACTCATGAAAATTACCGACCTAAGACTTTTTCATAACCATATGACCATCGAGCCCGTCATAGAAATTTTCGGATATTTTAGCGGCCGCACCATCAACCGCCTTCGCGAAGTCATCTTCGAAGAATACGCAAGATCCTCGAATTACGGCCTAATCTTCACTTACATGTGGGCCTTCGATCTACAATCCGATTGGGACTACGTTGCCAAAGTAACTGAGCTGTTCAAAGAAGCTGGCGGAGATGTCTACTACGTCGAACTGATTGCACCACAATCCACGCGTCTTGAGCGCAACGCCACCGAGAACAGACTGCGTCACAAGGTCTCCAAGCAGTCCATCGAAACGTCGAACGAACGCCTGCTAAGAGACGATGCAAACCATCGCTGTGAGAGCTTCGTAGGTGAGATTTCCTTTGAAAACTACCTTAGGATTGACAATACAAACCTTGCGCCAGATGTGGTTGCACAGATGATAAAGGAGCGCTTCAACCTGTAATTTCTAATAAATGCGAATTGAGTTACATTATCGTTTTATAAAAGAATTAAAGGAGAGAGTAAAAATGAAAATAGAATTTCATGAGCTCAACACTGTTAATGATGAACGACTAAAGTATGCAGTGATAGTGACCAGATATAATCAAAATTGGATATTTGTCAGGCATAAAGATCGTCAGACATGGGAAATACCAGGCGGAAGGCGAGAAACTAATGAAGATATAATCAAGACGATGGAAAGAGAGCTAATCGAAGAAACTGGTGCAGTAGAATTTGATGTTGTACCAGTGTGCTTATATTCAGTTGAAAGAGAGTGTGGTAAATCATATGGTTTACTTTGCTATAGTGAGATAGAAAAATTTGGAGGAAAGTTAGATTTTGAAATTTTAGAAATACGGGAATTTAAAAAATTGCCAGATGATTTAACATACCCCAATATACAACCAAAGTTGTTTGATGAAGTAGTGAGAATTAAGAATTTGAATAGTAATGATATGAATCAATAAAGCCTATAATTTGTAGATTTAAAAACAACTTTAAGCAACATATCTAAGTATTTAAAAAAAGATGGCATATTTATATTTAGTTGGGATCATCCCTTTATGCATTGTGTAGATGAAGATAATGAGCAACTATTATTTACTGGAAATTATCACGATGAGGATGTTTATAGCTTTATAAAAGAAAATTCAAAGTTCACCTTAATCAATAGGAAGTTTTCAACATATATAAATTCACTTTATGATTCAGGCTTTATTGTTAAAAGATAATTGAAGAAAATAGAGGATTAAATGAAGCAGAAGAATTTACTTCAAATTATTATTCAAAAGTGAAAAGTAATCATTTTCCATTATCATTTATTATTAAAGCGAGAAAATTGTAACTATAATAAGATAAAACAATTAAAAGTCCATCGGCTAACACACCGATTCCCACCATTCCCCTTGATGTTACGAGTCATACGAGGCACGACTCGCGGGAACGTTATATGAAAGAAAAGGCAATAATTAATATAAAAGAGGAAAAAAATGATAAAAAACATTAAACAACCAGACATAATAGATATAAGTAGTAATCTCAGACTAAGAACCACAAATCAAGATGATTGGTTTTTAGCCTTGCCTTGGTATCAAAATAGAAATGTTTTATATTTCTCTGAAGGAGTAACTGACAGTATTTATGATATTTCAGTTATCAATAGTATGTATTCGTACTTAAGTGAAATCGGAGAATTATATTATATTGAGATATTACTTGAGGAATGGGTTGCTATTGGCGATGTAACATTAGCAGAAAGCAATTTTCCAATAGTAATTGGAAATGAAGAATATTGGGGGAAGGGTATAGCCAAAATAGTACTAACAAAGTTATTGGATAGAGCAAGACAGATTGGATTGATTAAAATTACTGTACCAGAGATTTATAAATATAATGATCGATCTAAAAGTCTGTTTCAATCATTAGGTTTTGTGAAAGTGGATGAAAATGAAGTTAGTGAGATGTATGAGATTTATTTATAAGAAACAGAGCCTTTTCATTCATATAACAAGCTAATCCCATCACTGAGGTGACGGGAACGGTAGAACGTTAGGCGAAAAAACTGTTAGATATTGGAGAAGATTATGCATAAACCAAAAGCAATTGTATTTGATTATGGAGGAACATTAGTTAGTGAAAAGTACTTTGATCCGCTTAATGGAACACGTGAGGTGTTGAAGTTTGCGAATAATCCCAGGAATATCTCTGCTGAAATTGTACAATCATATGCGGATAAGTTAATAGCTCAAATGGGTGCGTTTACTTCGACGTCACTAATGCAATTGGATGGGAGAGCACTTAATAGATTGATTCATAGTGTACATGGAATTACATTTGAGAAATCTTATGATGAACTAGA
Source organism: uncultured Fusibacter sp. (assembly GCA_964384705.1). Classification (GTDB taxonomy): domain Bacteria; phylum Bacillota; class Clostridia; order Peptostreptococcales; family Acidaminobacteraceae; genus Fusibacter_C. The sequence goes on along the minus strand of CAYLNI010000056.1, from coordinate 9,334 downwards.
TTTGATTTTCCTCGATGCAGCTGAAGGAACAGTTTTAATGGAAGGTATTGTAAAGTTGTGGATTACTTGACTGATCAAGGTATTAGATTGGGCGTATTGAGTAATACAGGATTCATGGAATCTAGTCATAGGTTTCAATTAAGAAAATATGGTATAGAGAAGTATTTTGAGTTCTTTATAGCTACTTCTGAATATTTAGTTAGAAAACCGGATAAAAGAATATTTGATGTTGCATTAGCCAAGCTTGAGTTAGAACCAGAAGATGTATGGTATGTGGGTAATATGTACGAGTTTGATGTTCAAGGGGCATATAACGCTGGTATTTATCCAGTTTGGATTAATACTGAAAACAAACTGATTAAGAGTGATATTAATTATTTGAATGTGAATTCATATATTGAGCTTTATGATATCTTGAATCGTCATTGGAAAGATAACTAATAACAGCCATAGTTTCATCGCCTAACACGCCATTTCCGTCAATAAGGTGAGGGGAACGGCTGAACGTTAGGGAAAATGAAAGAGGCACACAGAATTAGGATGACACAGAGAGGAAGCGTAAAAATGACATTTGATGAATTATATAAAGTTGCACTTAAGACGTTAAATCCTAGAAAGATATCAAAGAAGTCTTATGCAGGTTCAGTTGCATCAGCAATGATAAGTGAAAGTGGACAAGTATATACAGGAGTTTGTATAGACACACCATCTTCAATGGGATTTTGTGCAGAACACTCAGCAGTAGCTGCAATGATAACAAATGGAGAAAGTAAAATTAAAAGAATAGTTTCAGTATGTAAGGATGGCTCAATTATTCCACCTTGCGGAAGATGTAGAGAATTTATTGCACAAATACATGATGAGAATATTGACTGTGAAGTGATGGTTAAAAAGGATACAGTAGTTACTATACTTGAACTATTACCATATCAAAGAGAGTCATAAGAGACTTCACTAAAAAGTACCCGTAGATGATCATCACATAACACGACAATTCTCATCATGCCCACGATGGTTATCACTTTGGGACATTGATTGGAATGACACGACGGGAACGTTATATGAAAGAAACTGGGAGAGTTGAGAATGCTAAATATATATAGAAAGCATGACAAATATACCTTCAAAGACATTACGAGTGAAGATGAAGAGATAGTTCAAGATTTATGTATTCAGTGTAATGATTATTTTTTAACTTCCCAAGGAAAGCCTATAAGCGGAGGAGAGGCAAAAGAAATAATGAAAGAATTACCTCCCAACAAAAACTATATTGATAAAATTAACATTGGTGTCTATAATCCTTCGAATGAAATAGTCGGATTTGTAGATCTAATAAAAGATTATCCTATTATTGGGAATTGGATAATTGGATTACTTTTGATATCTCCAATTGTAAGAAGAAATGGATTGGGAAAGACAATTCACAATGAGATATTAAATATGATCATTAAAAACAATGGAGAAAAGATAAGCCTTGGAGTGCTATTAGAAAATGAAGGCGGACTCTTGTTTTGGAAATCTATTGGATATTCAATTATCGGAAAATCAGATACTATTATCAATGGTTTGAATAGACCAATTTATTACATGGAGTATACTATTTCAGAAAAAGATAAATCAGTTTCAATCATATAAAACACCATTTTAGCCACTGAGGTGGCTAGAACGGTAGAACGTTTTGTGAAATTATTATGGAGAATAAACATGAAATTAGATAAAACTACATATGACAATATCTCATTTAGCTTAAATAGATATGAAAAACAAAAGAGCGGTGATCACCAACGAGTTTTAATTAATTCACCTAATGACGCAATACAACATATGCTTAATATCATAAAAGAAACGGTTTCGCCTTATATGGTTTTATATGTTTTAGCTACTCCGAGAGTTAGTGAATCAGGTCGTTATGAGTTATCTTCACCCCTCAATTACGATGAACTAATGATGATGTTAGTTGAATATAAAGAGTTTTTCGAAACTGATAGTCGACATGAATTATGGCTTGTGTCATTAAATGGTGGTGAATTATTAGCTTATGATACACATGATATAATTTATGCTTATAACTTTGATAACTCATTAGAGGAATATTTGATCGAGAATTTTTTTGTTAATGAGGTGATTGAAATCCCATTCCCTCATACACATAACTATTATCCGCAATTTGATGTATATGAAAAAAACCTTCTTTATGACTATAACTGGATAAGATCTGATTTGAAAGAAGAAGATATAAAATAGAATAACTTCATCTATCACAATATTCTAGCTACTGAGGGCTAAAACGGTAGTACGTTATATGACATCTAAAAAGAAAGGATCCAATTATGTCTATTGATACAAGTAAAATCCTTGAGACAGAACGAATAACTATAACAATTGTCTCTCAAAATCTAGGTGATAATGAAAGAATATTGGATATAGGCGCAGGCGGAGAAGGCATAATTTCTAAAATTTATAAAGGAAAAGTTGTTGCCATTGATAATAGAATAGATGAATTGAATGAAATCATCGAAACTTTATCTTTGAAGATTGTTATGGATGCAACAAAACTAGATTTCATAAATGATCAATTTGAAAGAGCCACAGCTTTTTTCTCATTCATGTATATGAGTGATTTAGAAATAAAAAGTGCAGTTAGAGAGGTTTATCGAGTATTAAAAGATAATGGAGTTTTTGAGATTTGGGATATTGAGATGCCGTCAATAAGTGACACTGAAAAAGACACTTTTATTGCTCAGCTAGATATCAAATATGAGGATAAGGCAGTAACTACAGGATATGGCGTTCAATTAAAAGTAGAACACAATAGTAGTTATATAAGTGACTTACTCATAAAAAGTGGCTTTAAAATCGAACAATTAGTATTAAATGAGAATGGTTCATTCTATATAGAAGTAAAGAAATAAAGACGTCATATAACACAGCATTTTAGCCACTAAGGCGGCTAAAACGGTAAGACCGTCATCTGAAACCCAAAGGAAAACAATAGTACTAAATTTTAACAGGAGGCAATATTATGGATTTGAAAAATAGTAATTATCTATTTGATCCTGAAAATTGGGCTGAATTAAGAAATAAAGGAAAAAATAAGTTTATTTACATACCAGTAGCAGTTATTTTTTTGATAAGTGGCGTTTTCTCTTATATAAGCATTGAGCAAACAAGAGGTGATGTAATAAAGAGTGGACTTTTAACTTTGGGTTTGTGTTTAATTATATTTATTTCTAGGCTAACAACATGGTTTTGGAAAGAGTATAAATACCGCAGATATATAAATAAGATTACGAAATATGAAAAAGCAGATTATGTAATCATGTTTGCGAATCTAATTAGAATAATTGCTAATTTATTTGTCATATTCCTTATTATTAAATTCATGTTCAATTTTTAATGAGCTTAGATTTTCATTTTGAGTATTAAAAATCTAGATTCACAACGATACTGATCAAGAGGGCTTCAGATAACAAATAGCCCTTGTCACTGAGGCGACGAGGGACATAAGAACGTTACGCGCTATTGTACATTAGTATTTATATAATATAAGAGAGGTATAAAAATGAAAGGGACTAAAGATTATTATAATAAAAGTGCCTTTGAATGGGCTGAAAAATGGTATGAAAATGAAATGATGCTTCCTTGCTTAAAAGAGTTTATGAGTTTATTTGAAGACAGACCTCGTATTCTTGATTTATGCTGTGGCGCTGGATATGAGAGTCAACGTATGCAGAATCTTGGTGGAGACATTGTTGGCATTGACTTTAGTGAAAATAGTATTGATATAGCTAAAGAAAGAAATAGGGGTATCGAGTTTTATGTTGATAATATGTTGAATGATTATTCATATATTGGCAAGGTCGATGGAATAACTGTAATCGCTGGACTTATTCATCTAGAAAACCATGAATTAAGTACTGCCTTCGAATCTATGAGCAAAGTTTTAAAAGATGATGGTTATGCATTACTAGTAGTGCTTGATAGAGAGGGGAAGCAAAATCAACTGAGTTACGTAAGTATTGAGGAAGAAGAGTATGATCGAAATTTTGTTGCTCACACGTTGAATGAGTTAATCGAAAACTCAAAAGGCATATTAGAATATCAGAGAGAAATGCTACCTGATCCAGAAGATACTTGGAAGAGATATCTATTTAAAAAGGATTCTTCAAGTAATAGCAAAACTTAAGGCTAATGGCGCTTCCGTGTACAACATCATATAACAGAGCTCTAGCAATATAAACTGTGTCACGCCCCTTTCAACAGCCGTTTACATGGCTAGCGCTCAGAACGTTAGCTGAAATTAATTTAACCGAAATATAACAAAAGATAAAACAATCAAAATCAAATACAAAGAAAGGATACTTATGAATTACACTGTGGGGCTTATGACTTTACTAAAAGGTGAGATACGAGAAGAAGTGTTAGACCTTTGGAATTACTTTGACCAAACGTATGAATCAAAATTAGCAAAAGCATTTAATCATCCTAATATCAGCTACCAAGGTGGCATTTGTGAGAATCTAGACACTCTAATTTCTCGATTAAATGAGCATGAATATCCTGATAAATTTGAAATTGAGATAGATGGGTTTGAAAAATTTACTAATCCCCAAAATGTTATTTATTTGAAAATAATCAAAAACAATAAATTAAGTGAGTTTCATAATGAATTATCTAGAGTTTTAAGTGATACATGCTCAAAAACATTTGACTTATATAATCCTGAAAACTGGGTTCCGCATATTACAATTGTAATGAATGATATTTCAGAAATGTATTTTTATAAGTCGTTTGAAGAATTATGTAAAAAAGAGTCAAATCGAAATAAAGTTCT
>CAYLNI010000056.1:249-4490 GCA_964384705.1 uncultured Fusibacter sp. | reverse complement strand
ATTGAAAATTTGGCATTAGTTATTATGGATTCATCAACTCATGAATTAACAATTGCCAAGGTTTGGGATTTAAAATAAAACAAATAAACAATAACGAACTTCATATAACAGACCGTTTCCGTCACTGAGGTGGCAAGAACGTTAGATGAAATTGAAACACTATCCATATATATTTGCATGATTTTAGGGGGGGATGAAATGCGTATAATTTTATCAGGTGGTGGATCGGGCGGACAAGTTAAAGAAACATACGAATTATTCGCAAGTATAATAGACAAAAGTAAGCCTGTTTTATATATACCAATTGCAATGCCAAAGATTGAATTTCATAATTGTTTGAACTGGATCTGTCAAGAACTAAAGCCATTTGGCATTGAAAGAATTGATCAAATTACTGATATTTATATGCTTGAATCGTTGGATTTGGATGATTACTCCTCAATTTTTATAGGTGGGGGAAATACTTTTATGCTTCTTGAGTTATTAAAGGACTCTAAGGCGATGGATAAACTTAATCTATTTATGAAGAATGATGGCATAATATTTGGCGGTAGTGCGGGTGCAATTATTATGGGTTATGATATCAATAGCTGCAGCAATGATGATGAGAATTTTGTTGGTTTAAAAAATACACTTGGGTTTAATGTTCTAAGTGGATATTCAATTTTTTGCCACTTTGAGGAAGATAACTATAGTGCGCTCAAGTTTATCAAGGGGTTTGCTGGAGCAGGGAATGGCATTATAGCATTACCGGAGGAATCATCAATTTATATTAATGGAAATTCTGCTGTGATAATAGGAAGTAAGCCATGCACAATATTTAAAGAAAACAATATAGTAAAGATTGACCCTCATCAAAGTTTAGTGTTTTTGAAGAGAGAATCTTATTGATTATTGTAGGTGTGAAGAGTGGCGTTTGTTACATATGGAGGGGAATATGCTCGAAGTATTAGGCACAGGTTTAGGAGCAATATTACAGTTGGCTTTAATTTTATCATCACCTTTTTTGATAATTCTTGTTGTGATGTTTTTTAAGAACATGGATAGGCGACTAGAAAACATAGAAAATGCGCTCGGAATAAAAAATGGAAAAGACTTAGAGAGGAATGATAAAAATGCTTAAAGATTTGAAAGTAGTTTTTATGGGAACGCCTGAGTTTAGTGTGAACGTACTTAATAGCTTGATCAAAAACACAAATGTTGTAGCGGTAGTTACAAAACCAGATAAGCTAGTTGGTAGAAAGCAACTATTGACAGAATCAGCTATTAAGAAAGTTGCAGTAAAGAATAATATTATTGTTATTCAACCAATTAAAATAAGAAATGAGTATCAAGTTATAATTGATTTGAATCCCGACATCATTATTACATGTGCATATGGTCAATTTCTTCCAAAAGAGCTTTTGGATTATCCTAAACATGGTTGTATAAATGTTCATGCATCACTTCTCCCGAAATTAAGAGGTGGTGCACCTATTCACAAAGCAATTATTGAAGGATATTCAGAAACAGGTATTACCATAATGTATATGGGTGAAAAAACGGATAATGGTGATATTATTAGACAGAAAAATATGAAGATAGAAATAACAGATAATGTAGGAACATTACACGATAAGATGAGTCACTTAGGTGCAGAACTATTAATTGAGACATTGCCAGATATAGTTACTGGGCAATCTAATAGGCTAGTTCAGAATGAAGATGAGGTAACATTTGCTAATAATATACTGAGGGAAGATGAGCATATAGATTTTAATAAAACCAAAATCGAAGTCTTCAACCAGATTAGAGGGCTAAATCCATGGCCAGTATCCTATGCTAAATTAAAAGATGAAGAAATAAAAATTTACGAGGCTGTTATCGGTGAAGATAAATTAGGTGAAAAATATAATGGCGAAATAGTAAATTTGTATAAAGATGGAATTGGGATCAAGGTTTCTGACGGTGAAATCATTATAAGAACCATTAAACCTGCAGGTAAGAGAAAAATGAGTGTAAAAGACTATTTAAATGGTCTTAACGAAAAGAATAATCTTATTGGTCAGGTTTTAAGGTGATTATTTTTGAATTCGGAGTTTGGTGGAGGGTTTCCGTACTATACTTCAGCTAACACACCATTCTAGCAACTGAGGCGGTTAGAACGGTAGAACGTTAAGTGATATACAAAAAACAAAAAAAATGGAGAGCAAATGAAAAATCAATACTTTGGAGATGTTGGCGATTTTGGCAAATACGGGTTGTTGAGTGCTTTATCATCATCGGGAATGAAATTGGGAGTAAACTGGTATCTAACGAATAATGACACTAAGACAGACGGTAAATTTATAGAGTACTTACATAAGCCTGAATTTGTAGATAGTGATGCTGAACTTGCTGGTTTTCTTAGGGATTGCTTAGATTTAGGGAAAAGAAATATAAGTGAAATTAGAGGTTTCGAACGTTTTAGTGGATTTGAGTTTCATGATGACATTTTAGAATTAAATCACATTAAAGCTTTAAGTGATGCTGGTAGAAGAAAAAGAAGTGCAGTCAGAACCAAATGGTTTGAAGATAGTTTGGTGAGACTTTCAAGTTGCAATTTGATATTTTGCGATCCTGACAATGGTATTGAGGCAAAAACATTGAGTAAAATAGGTATAGACAGTGTGAAATATGTAATGATTGATGAAATTAAAACCATGATTAAAAGAGGACATAGTTTAATTATCTATAATCATAGAGATAGAAGTTCTGAAGAATCTTACATTTCAAGATTTAAAGAAATAAAAAACCAATTATCAAATGACATTTCACTATGAGTAATTAGATTTAATCGATATAGCGCTCGCGATTATTTGATCTTTATTCAAGAAGACCACAAAAAACAATTAAATGTCCAAATTGATCAATTTCTAAGTGATCACAAATGGAGAAGACATTTTAAAGAAATTGAAAATATATAAGAGGTGTTTGCATGAATAAAAAAATAATTTTTGCAGGTATTGTTGTAATTATTGCTGTGGTATTTTTTGTTTATAAACAGGTGACAACAGAAACAGGGACTTCGTTTTATGCAAATATAACAGATATGTTTGGAACTAATACTGTAGTGTTGGGAATACCAGAAAATGATATAAACCATAGAGGAAAGTTTCAATTTGATATAGGTGATAAAAAGATTAATATTCTTGATGTCAATGGCAATAAAACGGATAAAGAAAATTTAAAGGTTGGCGTTCTGGTAAGAGTAACGTATAAAGGGGACATCTTAGAAATTTCGCCAGCGATAATTCAAGATGTTATTTCGGTGCAGATTGTAGAGGAGTAAAAGCAACATTATGGACTACAAGTGCGAATAATGAGAGGATATTTTAATGCGAAGCGAATTAGAAATGTATGATTTAATTTTAGGTGTTGCCAAAGCAGATGATCGAGTATTGGCGGTTTATATGAACGGATCACGCACTAATCCGAATGTGCAAAAGGATAAACATAGGGACTATGATATTGTTTTTGTAGTAACCGAAACACAGTCGTTTTTAAAGGATAAAAGCTGGATTTCTGTTTTTGGAGACTTTGCAATTGTTCAAGAACCCGATTTAAATGATTTTGGCTGGGGGGTAAACCATGATTTTACTCGTTCATATACATGGTTGATGTTGTTTACTGATGGCAATCGTATTGACCTTGGAATTAAGGTTTTAGACTATGCTTTGGAGGATTATCTGTCTGATACGCTGTGTATCAAGCTTTTGGACAAAGGCAATATTCTACCCGATATTCCTGAGTCCAATGATAGCATGTATCACATAAAACTGCTTACTAAGCAGCAGTATGACGGTTGTTGTAACGAATTTTGGTGGTGCCTAAACAATGTTGCAAAGGGTATTGTTCGAGACCAAATGCCTTATGCACAACGAATGTATATGCAAATTGTGCATAACGAGCTTGAAAAAATGGTGGAATGGTATATCGCTACTCAGCAAGATTTTGCTGTTTCTGCAGGCATGTGGGGCAAATATTTCAAAAAGTATCTACCATCTGAACTGTATGAGCAATATGCTAAAACCTATTCCGACTGTAATGATGAAAACCTTTGGGATGCCATCTTTACTGCTTGTTATTTATTCCGAAGCATGGCAAAAGATGTAGCAATGCATTTGGGATATACCTACAATCAACAAGATGATGAAGGTATTATGAGATATTTAGAAAAAATGAGGAGCTGCCTATTTTGAAGAATAGAATGAACTAACGCT
>CAYLNI010000056.1:0-239 GCA_964384705.1 uncultured Fusibacter sp. | reverse complement strand
ATCTATAATTCAATTCCATCATCTATACCCTTAAAATAAAATTCTCAACCTCAACATTCAAAAAATACTATATTATAACATTAATAATTATATTGATTTTAGCAATCATTTTATACCGTACATACAAAAGCAACAAAATGGTATTAAACATACTCATTGTCGTACCGATTGCATTGTCATTTGCCAACATACATGAGATCACAAAGTTATATGACGATAGAAACGCCTACGCAATGTAT
>CAYLNI010000055.1:11550-16192 GCA_964384705.1 uncultured Fusibacter sp. | reverse complement strand
CTTTTTCCAAATTCTTGATCAGATCTGTTGAGCTTTCGAATTTTTCATTTTCCTCAATATTATAGTTCTTATAGACCAAATTGAGGAACTCACTATTATTATATAACAGGTTGAACTGGTTGAGGTCAAAAAAATCATCTACAGTATCGATGCGTCCCTCGACGACATTGTTGTACTTCGATCCTTCAAAGTTGAGAAGAATTCGGATGATCTTATTAATTTTACTTTTCAATGCCATTTTTGTATCGTCATGCAAGATGAACGTCTCTTTGAACTCGTGCGGAATTTCTGCTGTTAGATCGGCCAAGACATCAAGTGACATCAAGTAATACCTAAGTGCTTCATAAGTGTTGCGCTTATCATAGTACTCATTGCCTAAAATATAATACACGCGCCATAAAAACTCAGATGATTGTTCTTTGATTGGCTCAATCAATGCAACAATACGTTCTATGGCATAGTCAGAGAAACAAGCTTCAATAAAATCTCGTTTTAAACGGACAACTTTTGTATTATAGCGTTTCATGAGTTCAAAATCCATTTGAAGAAGACGTTCTGCGTTCAGATAATCACTTTCTTCAATAGTATCTATAAGCAGTTCTAGAACAAACTCTCTAAGCAATTTGGATTCCGCAGGATTTTGTGTCATTTCATAAAGCGCTTCGACTTCATCCATTGGAAGCTTTTTCTCAAAATGCCTTTCACCTTTGTTGTTAAGCACGATATTTTCTTTTTTATAATTCAATTTAATATCGATCAATTTCAATCGATATTTACGATAATCATCCATCACCTCATCGGCGTTGAAATCATAACGCCATTGGTTGACTTTCATGATGCTGTTCATCGCAAGATAGTACTCGAAATGAAGCAAATAATAGTCAAACTTATCGTAATCTCTTTTTTTAATAATTTGGACTTCATGCTCTAGTCGCGTAATCAACTTATGCGCTTTACCATATGTTTCATTTAATATTTGACCATGGCAAAGGTTCAATAGCGCAAGAATCGTCATGTTTTTATCGCCAACTGTTTCTGCCATCTCATATGATTCTTCGAAATACTTATTTGCCATCTCGTAGCGGCCTTCAATTCGGTACGTTTCACCTAAATTGTTGAGATAAACAGGCAAACTAACTGAGTAGTTGCGGTTGTTGGCACGTGTATAGGCTTTCCTAAAATAGTCTCTCGCTACAATATAATCTCCATAACCATCTAAATAAATGACGCCAAAATTGTTGTACGCTTTTACGATTTTTTCGTCGTCGCCAACAATTTTGTAGTGTTTGAGACTCTCAGTAAACGCTTCGATACTATCATCAAATCGATTGTTGTATAAGTGATTGATGCCAATTTCATTTTCAAAAACGGCTTGTTGTTCCGTTATCTGAAGCCGTGTGCTTTCTTCAAGATAGTGTTCTGATAGTTCTCGATGTGTTTCTAAATCACCATTGCTGATCAAGCATTTGCTCTTCATATAAGCCGCACGGAATTCACCGTCCATATAAGCACATTCATGGGCTGCTGCAAGGGCTTCATCGGCTATCTCTTCCGATTTTAAAATATCGTTTTTATAATACAAAATTGACGCATGTTCGATTTGAACATCAATCTTCGCTTTGACATCTGCTTCATCTATTGTTTCATATAAATATTGGATACGCGTCATGGCACGATCAAGTCTGCCTGATTTGATGAGCAGTTTGATTAATTGCATCGCTATTTGTACGATTTTATCCTTGATTGCTAGTTTAATATAGAGTTCAAGACCTTGATCAAGCAAATCGATGGCCTTATGACTATTGGCTTTCAGCATATAATCTTCTGAGAATATGATGCAATAATCAGCAGCGCGCTCAATTTCATGACTCGCTATGAAGTAGTCAATCAGACTTTCATTGATTTCACCTTTCTCCAAAAAACTGCTTTCAAACAACTTAGCCGCTTTTTTAGAAAGTCCGACCCTCTCATCTTCAGATAAAGTGTCAAAGAATACCTTTTTAAGTTCATTTGTGTTGAAAACATAGACATACTCAACATCGCTGATGCGTTTATTTAGTATGTGCTTCTCTTCCATAGCTTCAAGAAATCTTGGGACATCAATTTCACCGACATCTGCAATGCTATAAATCGTCTGCACACTAAAAGAACCTTTAAGAACGGATAACTTTCTCAAGATCTCATAATGTGCTCTATTGATGCTATTGATGATATTATCGTAGTCTTCGCGCTTTTGGTCGACATAGTCGAATGTGAAGTTATCATCTACTTCATCGAGGTTCCACGTCATTTTACTTTCATCAAAAAATATGATGCCATCATACCATAGCTTTTTAATCATTCGTTTTGTCAGACTGGCTTTGCCTTGATTTTCAAGCATGAGTCGATGCGTCAGTTTGTATGGGATATAGTTGAGTCCGAGTGACGTCTTTACGATCTGACCCGTTTCTTCGAGGTTCAATGAAGACAATTTGATTTGCCTAGTTGTCTCATTATAACGTTTAACCAGCACATCAGCATCAATACACGTGCTGATGATGTAATAATTTGTCGACCCTTTATAAGCTAACATTAGGTCAAAGAAAGAACGCTCAACAAGACTTATTTTTTCAAAATCATCGATGAACAGAACAAAAAATTTGTTGCTTGTGTAGTCTAGAAAAAAGTTAAATACGCGATTTAACAATCTAAGATGATGTTGATTCGGCTCGAGTTCCTTACTTTCTTTGATATTCCACTTGCCAATCAACTCAGGTACGAGACATGCCAACTCCTGACCGTATTTCTGAATCAATATCGGCGATACATCGCCTTGATTGGCTACAAATTTGATGAGTGCCTTGGTCGTGTAAAAATTCTCTGAAAAATCTGTGGGCCTCAAATAGATATAGTTATATCGGTTAAATTTTGCAATATAATAGATTTCATTCAATGTTCTCGATTTACCGCTGCCATTTTCACCTTGAAGAAATAACCCATGCTGAGAGAGTGCTTTCTTTGATTTCATATCCATCAGGTTTTTTATTTCTTTTAATATCGCATCTCTGCCAATAATTTTTGTGCTGTCGTGAATTTTATCATAAAATCGGACATCGCTGCTATCGACTTCGATCCATATCAGTGCACACAATTCTTTGATAAAAGCCTGAATGCTTTCGTGTCGCTCATCTCTTATATGGCTAGTCGCTTTCAGAATGAAACGGTGAATTTCGTTAGTATGACCAGAGGTCAGAACACTCTGAAGCGATTTTAAGCGATAGTCAATTCTAAAATAAAGATAGTATATGATGACACCCATCGAGTAGATGTCTACTTGCTCGTCCGTTTCTTCGCCCCAAATAATCTCTGGCGCTATAAACTGGCTGAACCGCTCATGGTCCATCTTAAAATAATAATCGTTGATGAAATTGCCCGCAACGTCCATGAGCTTCATAACGATTTGACCATTTTGTCTCAAAATGACCATTTGATCGAAATTGAGGTATTTATAGATAACACCTCTAAAATGCAAGAAGCGTACAGCCTTACAAAGCTGTACGATAACGCTGTTGATTTCAGATTTATTTAAATCAGAGTATTGAACCCTGTGTTCATCTTCAAAATGTTCATAGGTGTAATAATATTGTTTTCTATTTACTCTATTGCCATTCACGGTTAATATGGGTTGAAATTCATAGGCTGAGAGTAAATTATCGTGAATCAATGTTTTAATCTCAACGAAAACATCTTCCATATGCTTGATAAAGTCATAATTGGACAATTCGGTGTCAAATATACGAATCCTTTTGATTTCTGCATTCTTTTCTTTATCGGAAACCAAATATTCCACGAAGCTATTATCTCGACTTATAAGTCTTATGACATCGTATCGTTCATTTATCGTTTTCAACTGAATGCTTCCCCCTATGAAAGTACTCTTTTATAATTCGACTTTTTCATTGAAAATTCTAAAACCTTCATCGATGGCGTCAATAACGGTCTCATCTAATTGACTTAAAATGCTCTCAACATAGTTGATTCGATTTTCCATGACGAGTTTGATGAGATCATGACCTTTTTGCAATACCACGATTCTCACAATGCGTCGGTCATTCTCATCTTTGACGCGTCTGACGAGTTCATTTCTTTCCATTCTATCTAAAAGATCCGTTACTGTGCTGCAGGCTAAATACATTCTTGAGCTCAGTTCGCCAATCGTTAGATTTTCCTCATTTCTCAAATATTGAAGCGCTTCAAATTGTGGCGGTGTGATATCCACATCATTTAATATCTCACGGCCCTTTTTCTTTATCTTATAGCACACACGTCTTAAATTTTCTTCTACTCTAATTGTACGATCACTCATGATATTTCCTCCAATACTTTCTCTTAAACTCTATTTTACAGAATATAAATGCTTAGGTAAACTAAATTTTATAATTGCATTGTTATTTTACACGGTTCTATGGTAGAATATATTAAGTTTTTATTACATTTGGAGGAAACATGAATAAAATTAAAAATTACTTTATGAAGAATAAAGTGACCATCATGGTTATACCCAGTGCAGAAAAATCAATTAGACAGTGGAAATTCAACATGGCAGGCGCATTTTTAGTGCTCGTAGCGCTTATTATCATAAATGTAACACTCTTGATCAACA
>CAYLNI010000055.1:6569-11472 GCA_964384705.1 uncultured Fusibacter sp. | reverse complement strand
CTTGATGACACAGGATAAGATCGATATGCTTCAAAATATCAATGCAAATAAAACAGAAGAAATAAAGACATTAAAGCTGTCGCTCCAAAATTCAAACGAGTTCCTAATGGCAAGACTTTTAGAAATGGAACAAACACAAGCATACGTCTCCCAACTCGTCGTATTGTTCAACGATGAAACAAAGTCAAACGTCGAAGTCCCAATCAGTCGTTCATTTAGTAGATTAACAGAAGTTTCTGCCACAGAAACAACTGAAACGTTGTCACCAGATGAATTGTTGTTATCCGAAATTGAATCCTTGATATCAAATGATGAGATCTCTCAAATTATTACAGAGCAGACTGATGCGTATACAGAACTCGTATCAAAAATGGCTTCCCAGATCAGTTACCTTGAAAGTCGTCCAGATTTCTATCCAACAAGCGGCACATACAGCTCACCTTTTGGTTATAGAAAAGATCCGATTACTGGACGTTCAAAGCTTCATAACGGCATCGACATCAGCAACAAAGTCGGTACAGCTATCTTCGCAGCTGGTACAGGGATCGTCACTTACTCAGGTTATGATGGCAATTTTGGAAATGTTATGATCATCGATCATGGATATGGTTACGAATCCGTTTATGCGCACTGCAAGACACTTCTATATTCACCTGGAGATGAAGTGGCAAAGGGAGAACAGATTGCAACCATGGGCACGTCAGGGCGTACAACAGGACCACATCTTCACTTTGAGATTCGTTACAATGAGACCCCAATCAATCCACTCAAATTTATCCAATAATTGAAATCGCATAATTAGGAGGGACATTATGTTTCAAAAGAAAGAAACTGAATCAAATTATGACATCATTATCGGTCCAAGCTCACTCATCAAAGGTGATATAGAGAGCGAAGGCAGTATCAGAGTCGATGGGAAAATATTTGGAAACATCAAATCACTTGGCAATGTCATCATCAGCGAAAATGCAAATGTCAAAGGTGACATTTACAGTGTCAACGCCGAGATCTATGGTAAATGTGAAGGCAATGTACAAGTTAAAGGTAAAATCAACATTCACCAAAATTCAACACTCATAGGTGATATTGTCGCGAAGAGTTTCAACACAAAAGAGGGTTCGCTTTTTAAAGGCAATTGCATCGTCGACCCAGCTGAAGAACTCGTCATCACGATTGAATCACTTACTCAAAACGAAACAATCTTAGTTGACTTTTCGAAATTGAACCCAAATGAACGCAACAAAGAGAGAAACAATAAAGACAAAGAAAAAGAGTTCGATAAGCAAAATGAAAGTAAAAAAGCCTAATAGCTTTTAAAAAAATAAACGGACTGTGATCAACTTCACAGTCCGTTTTATTTTTTTGGTTTATCACTTACTCAATATCGTATTTGCCATCTTTGTTTTGAAGTTCGGTCACAATGCTAATCACCGAATCACTCTCAGTAATTTTCTTGCTGAGGTTGATTTCGAATATTGCACGTTCATACCCTTCTCTGCATCGTTCAAGATCTACTGGTTCATGTGTGTCTCGATCATAAGCAACTGAGTTTTCAAAGACGCCATCTCTTGCAATCTTAAATACAACATCGTTGTCGATGAACGATCCTTTTTCCATAAACGTTTGTGAAGCGACAAATCCATCTTCAGTATTTAACAAGTCCTGTCCGAGAAGCAGATATTCATTTTTGATACCCAAGATGTTGAGTGTTGTAGGTAAGAAATCGATTTGTCCACCAGTAACGTCTACAGTTTCTTGAATACCAGAGTTTGGAATGTGCACGACAAAAGGAATGTTAAACATATCTTCATGTGTGTAAGTGCTACCCATGAAATTTTCCATTCTTTCAAGTGCGACCTCATCTTCCATACCAATACCAAAGTGATCGCCATAGAATATGATCACAGAATCATCATACAAACCTTCTGCTTTCAAATCTTCGATAAAATTACCAAATGCATCATCCATATAGTGAACAGCTTGTAGGTAATGTCCGAAGAAGTTCTCATCTTCAGGTAAAAGTTTGATCCATCTCTTATCTTCAGGGAGTTCGAAAGGCTTATGAGATGATAATGTCACTAAAAATGAAAAGCTCTTGTCCCCTTTTTCCTTCATATAAGGGATGGTCTGATCAAAGAAATCGTGATCGTCTAGACCAAATACGATTTTTTCACCCATGACATAGTTGTCTGCGAAGTAACTATTTTCAAAGCCGATTTGTGGATAAACGTTCATTCGATTCCAAAAGCTTGCCGTATAACCATGATAAGAAGAAGCACTATACCCATGTTCTCTCATGATCCAAGGTAAACCGTAAAAACCGTTTTTCTCATAGACGTTGTAGGTGTTGCCAGATGTGATTGGATAAAGTGAATTAAGCGATGTGAACTCAGCATCTGACGTGTTGCCTTTACCTAATTGTTGATAATAGTTTGAAAAATAGATTGAATCTTTCGCCATGATCTTGTTGATGTTCGGCGTGATCTCTTGTCCATTATAAAACTTACCAATCAAATCATTCTGAAGCGACTCGATTTGAACGACGATAACATTTCTATCTTTAGCTATACCGAAATAGTTTCCTGACGCACTCTCACGATGGACTGTCCTAAGCGACTCCACAAGGGCGTTGCGCTCACTTGAGCCAAGTTGATTGTTTTCCGGATCCAATGATATGATATCGTAGACATGATAATTGAAAAACTCATATTTCTTGATACCAGTATAGATAGATGAAAACGAAATGCTCAAAATGATCGATGGCAAAATGATGATCATCATGATAAAAGAAATCTTGTGCGTATAGAGTTGAAGTGGTCCTTTTGCTTTCGTTATGAAAATAAAGGCGAACAAATCGACAAACAAGAGAATATCTGTCGCTTTAATAATTGAAAAGATAATCGAAGTGACTGAACCGACGAAAGTTGCTTGATTCATCAATTTAACGGACAAGAAGTCGTTGAAATAACGGAAATAAAGCAAATCTCCAAACATGATCAGCGTAATCAAACCACTGACGCCAAGATACCATTTTTTAGCGCGATACAAAAGTGTAAGCACGAGAAAAAACACGCAAACCGTGACTAGGATATACTTGATCTTGTTAAAAGGCATACCCGTAGAAAAATTGAAATAGCTTACTTTTATAATAAATGTAAATATCAGTATAATGGCGTATTTAAAATATTCATTTGTGAACTTTACGTTCTTTAAAAATCCCTTCAAAAAATTCATTGTTTTTGCCTCCATAAAGTTCATTATATGCCCTGATTATGAAGATTACAACAGTTCAAATGTAACATTATTTTCACAATTTATGGCTATTGATGTAAAGAAAAAATATAAATATGCTAATTACATAAGTAAAATTAAAAACCACGCAATAGCGTGGTTTGACGTAACTAATAAAATTGAGATCCAGAATGCCGTCATCCCAAAAATCTCACACCACACCTAATCCAGGTGGGTGGACTATCTATTGTTTCTGACTTCTACCTAAAGCAGCTCGTCATACGCAGCAGAACACGTTCTCCCTATAAATAATCAGTGGTAAAATTTAAAAAGATAACCAACATCCCAGAACTTAATTATATTATAACCCTAATTGGTGAAAATATCAATCACTTGGTGTATCTTTCCTCAGTATTGATAGGACGTTTTCAATGTCCTCAGGCAGATTGCAGACGACAGAAACCTTATCTTTTTCACGTGGTGGTTTAAACGACATCTCGTGACAATGCAAGGCTTGGCGGTCAATCAGCTCCGATTTTTGACCATAGAGATGGTCGCCTAATATAGCATGGCCGATGTGTGAAAAATGGACGCGGATTTGATGTGTTCTTCCCGTTTCGAGAGAGATCTTGATATACGTAAAGCCTTTGAATCGCTCCAGAACTTCATAATGCGTAACAGAAGCTAGACCGGTCTCTATGACAATGCGTTTGATATCCAGCTCAGCTTCTCGATCGATGGGCAAATCGATGGTCCCTTTATCGTCTTTCATTTCACCTTCAACGATGGCAAGATAAAACTTATCGACCTCATTTGCCTGCATCTGCTCAGAAACAATTTGCTGTGCAAAAGCATTCTTAGCAATCAATACAATCCCAGATGTATCTCGGTCCAACCGATTGATAAAGCGGATCTTATAGTTTTGTCCGATTTGATATTGATGGTGCGATAACGCATTGGCTAAAGTGCCTTCTGGATGCCCTTTTGTTGGGTGGACCACTAAAAATGGTGGCTTATCCACGACAAGGATGTCTCCATCTTCATAGAGGACGCTTACATTAATTGCGTTGGGTTCAAAAGTATTCTCATCATGGTCAAGCATCATGGAGATAATATCCCCGGATTGGACGATTCTATTTACAGAACCACTTTTCTTATTGAGCCAAATATTATTGTTGTTTTTACATTTTCTTATTAACCGACTGGATATATTCATCGATGTTGCTAGCACATCGATGATCTTAAGCCCTGCATCTTGCGCTTCAACTTCATAATCAAGACGCAAAGACTCCTTATTAATAAACATACTTCACCATACTGTCATAACAGCCTTCCAAATCAATTTAAAAATTGTACCTAAGCAATAAAATGCTTCGCGTCTCAATCTCTTCCAGTAAAATATAATGCCTGTATTTCTTTTCTGCTAGAGCGCGAATGCCTGCCACATCCAGTGCTTTCGAAAACTCTATGATATCTACAGTCGTCTTTTTCCATCCACATTTCAACAATTTTCCGATGCCTTCTTTCGAAGCAAGTTCAAGTGGCATGGAACCGTAAACATTGCCATAGATGATATTGTGAGACTGCCAAAAATCATTGTGTACATCAAATGTACCTGATTCAACGAGTTCCTCTGTACGATCTTTTGAGTAGTACTCTATTTCATTACCTT
>CAYLNI010000055.1:3530-6553 GCA_964384705.1 uncultured Fusibacter sp. | reverse complement strand
ACACATTTTGAAAATACATCGGCTTATATAAAAATTCCAATGTATTGATCGTTTTATACTCATTTTCCTTGGCTTGAACAGGTTGGATGATAATAGATGCTTCATTGACATTCTCAGCCCAATAATCATTTTTAATCTGAGTTGCGATGTTTTTGATCATTCGAACATACATATCAACTTCTTCAGCATCTTCCTTGATAAGAGAATCACTCAATCTATTAACAGCTTCCTTCAAATCGTCAATTTGATAGTTCATTATTCCCCCAAGACTTCTTTAATAACACTGCATAATTTGTCAACTGCTTCAACCGGCGTCCAATAATTGGTGACAAATCTAAATTCACCATCTTCAGAACCGTTGATTTTGATGCCCGATTCAAACAATTTGTCCACAAAACCATCATCAGACAGTTTCATTCTGATTTTGCAGAATACCATATTGATATCTAATCGATCTTCTAGAACAGTTATACAATCAATTTCAGATAATTTTTCAGCCATATACTTGGCTAAATCATGATCCTCTCCAAGTCTCTCAACCATTTCATCTAATGCGACGATTCCCGCAGCTGCCAAGAAACCAGCTTGTCTTAAACCGCCACCCATGAGTTTTCGATTCTTTCTCGCACGTTCTATAAAAGCTTTTGATCCAACTAACATAGAACCTACTGGCGCACATAAACCCTTACTGAGACAAAACATGATCGTATCTGCATAGCTTGCAATGTCTTTCGCATCGACGCCTAGGGCATGTGCTGCATTAAAGAGTCTTGCACCATCTAGATGAACTGGAATGCCATGCTTACCAGCGAGTTCGTAAATCGCTTTCATTTCACTCATTTTGATAACCGTGCCACTAGAGTGTGCATTTTCCAAACAAATCAATCCAGTATCTGGATAGTGAATGTCTTCTGTACGAATCATTCTTGCAACGTCTTTGAGTTGCATCGAACCGTTATGTGTCGGCACTTGCCTGAGTTGTACACCCGATATCAATGCCGCAGCACCGACTTCGTGCATAAGTATATGGCATGCGTCGCCTAAAAGCACCTCGTCACCTCTTTTAGTGTGTGTTAAAACCGCCAATTGGTTACCAAAAGTACCGCTAGGCACAAATAAAGCCGCTTCTTTTCCAAGCAACTTTGCACTTTTTTCTTCTAATTCAATTATTGTAGGGTCATCACCATAGACGTCATCGCCAACGCTAGCCTTGAACATAGCTTGTCGCATGTTATCTGTAGGCATCGTGACAGTATCACTTCTGAAATCAAAATATTTCATATTATTCACCTTCATATAATTAGTCTGCACCTTTTGGGTATAATACAATTATATCATATTCCAATATTCTTACAATGGAGGCAATCGCCATGAACATATTCGTTTCAAAAATATCCTTTCTGCTCATATTTGTTGCCGTTGTACTATTTAGTTTGTGGCTTGGCATGCGCCTCTTTTTCATACTAATCCCTTTTATGATTGCATATGGATTATCAAAACCGATCAGCAAACTCACAAGAAAGCTTCAAACGAAGTTGCCAATCCCCTATAGCCTTCTGACATTTATCGTCGTCATTCTCTTTGTTGCCTTGTTTGTGAGTGGCATTTCTTATTTTATCTATAAAGTGGCTCTTGCAATGAGCGGATTTTCAAGCTATCTGAGCGTCATCATCCAAACAGTTCAAGATTTTACGACAAAAATAGGTGGGATCGAGCTCAATTTACCTTGGTTCGATGCACCAGTGGACGTAAACGTCATATTGCTTCAATTTTATGACTTGATTCTCAATTCGATGTCAAAGTTTGCGAACTCAGCTGTGGATACACTTTTAAGCATGCTAAAAACAATCCCAACCATCGCGTTCTTTTTCTTTTTTCTCTTTATCTCTTTATACTTCTTTGTATACGACCAAAATAAAGTAAAAGCTTTATTTGTAAAAATTGACCATAAAATAACTTCCCCGTTTTTAAAACTCTTAAAAGAAAAAACGTCAAATACACTAAAAAGTTATATCAAGGCACAACTCATTCTTGTAAGTATCACGTTTGTAATCTCTCTCATCGCACTAACAATTCTGAAAATTCCATTTTCGCCACTCGTTGCATTCGGAATTGCCTTTGTCGATTTGATTCCAATGGTTGGACCCGCATTCATATACATGCCTTGGATTGTATTTGCACTCCTAATTTCCGAATATTCAACAGGAATTGGACTCCTTGTCGCTTATTTGGTAACAACTTTAACGAGACAAACAATCGAACCGAAAATCGTCAGCAGCAAAATAGGAACACACCCTTTAATCACAATCATATCAATGTATACATGCTATAGAATCTTTGGCGTTTTGGGCTTTATTTTGGGGGCGATTCTCGTCATGATTGGCCTAATTATATGGAATATTTATAAAGAATTAAAACAAAAAGACGAACATTAACCCTTATTATATAATAATTCAATTTTATCTATAAAGCTGTATAAATATCTGAACACAACATTTACAAGCTTTTATTGTACAAATAAAATCTTTACATTTTTCTCTGTTATGATATAATCATTCATTATATGACGTGTTATTACACATTCTAAGGAGGCTCGAAGATGCTCTACGTTATCGAACAAGAAGACAAATCACCTAGTCGCTTAGCGGCACTTTTGAAAAAACACCCGGAGATACAATTTCTTTCTTTACTTGGTGTCGATTTTGGCAACAATCACACAGATGAAAAAATTCCCGTCAACCTCGTTATAGACGATCTTGAAGACTTTTTCATAAACGGTATTCAAACGGATGGCTCTTCAGTTTACTTACCAGAAATTGCATCTATCAATAACGGAAAAATCGACTTGATTCCGGATCTCAATGCAAACTGGATTGTCGATTACAACATGGCACACACGCTTGATGACGGCAATTTATGCGGTTCTTTGATTATCCCTGCCTTCCTAATTCACGAGGGCAAAGAAGTTTGCTCAAGAAGCGTTTTAAAGAATGCCGTTGAAAACTTCAAAACTGAAATTATTT
>CAYLNI010000055.1:0-3512 GCA_964384705.1 uncultured Fusibacter sp. | reverse complement strand
CAAAACGAACCCATCTTTATTAGAAGAATACGAAGGCATCAAATCTGCAGACGATATTGAAGATGTCGTATTAACAAGTGCAACAGAGCTTGAATTTTGGGTCAAGACACCTGATTCTAAAACGGATATAGAAAAGCTTACGACATCACAAAACTTGAAAGAGCAGTATTGGAAGCGCACATACGGTCAAGTAAGAACATCCCTTGAAAAATCTTTAATGGCGCTTGAAAATTACGGCTTTGAACCAGAAATGGGTCATAAAGAAGTTGGTGGCGTTACTTCCAAATTGTCTGGCACAAACATCCATACACACGTTATGGAACAACTCGAAATTGATTGGAAATACGATAAAACATTGCTAGCAGCAGATAAAGAACTACTTGCAAAGGATATCATCAAAGATGTCTTTGAAGCAAATGGCCTCTCCGTCACGTTCCAAGCTAAGCCTTTAGAAGGTGTTGCGGGAAGTGGTGAGCATCACCATATCGGTGCGGCACTCAAAATGAAAAACGGAAAAATCATCAACCTTTTCTCTCCTAAAAATATGGAGAAAAACTTCATGACTAAAATTGCCTATGGCTCAATGATGGGTATTTTGAAAAACTATGAAATCATAAACCCATTCGTTTCATCGACGAATGACAGTTTAAATAGACTTAAGCCTGGATTTGAAGCGCCTGTTTGTATCGTGTCCTCACTTGGTCATTCTCCTAGCGTCCCATCAAGAAATAGAACGGTTTTGATCGGTCTCATTCGAGATATGAAAAACAAATATGCGACGCGTTTCGAATTACGCGCACCAAATCCAAATTCTAATTCATACCTCCTCCTCGCAGCTGTTTGTCAGTCCAGCATCGATGGTATCAAAGCCGTATTAAACAGTGGTCTTGATATTGATGCTATAGAAACAAGTTTCAACAAAGGGTATGGCGAAAAGCATTTCTACTTAGAAGAAAACCGCATCTACAGAACTGAAGAAGATGTCTTTGACGATTTTTCACCTGAAGAGCGCGACAAATTGTTTGGCATACCACCTAAAACCGTATATGAGAACTTACTTGCATTTGATCACTTTAGCGACAAGGCGAAAATACTCCTCGGTAACAATGTTTTTACAGATCGCATCATCGCATCATACAAGTCTTATATGTTGAGCGAGTGGTCTATCGAACTTAAGGATCGCATCATTCCAGAACATGTAAGTACCATTAGACGTTTTTCAAAACTGCATACCGATGAAGAAATTACCGATCTCGACATCGTCAACTGGGAAAAAATCAAAACAATTAAACATCACCTCATGAAAGATTCTCTATCTTCGAAATCTCTATTTACGAGAATCAAGGAAGCACTATACGATGAAAACTATTCATTGGCGTCGTTGCTTCAAATCGAAATGAATGCTCAAATGACTCTATTAACCAAAATGTACTTGGATTATAGAAGAAATTTGATCGTCATCAGCCAATAGCCCACCATTCACTCCAACTCAATAGATAAAAGAAGAAGAGGCCATCTCAAAATGATTCATAGTCATTTTGAGACGGCCTCTTCTTTTAAATATCGCGTTCATTGTTACAACTGAAATTAATCAGCTTATTTTATCTATTGCTAAGCTTGAGGAAAATCCAAACTTAATCGTTCAATTTGTGTACGAACAAACCACTTCTGAGTTTAGGCTCAAACCAAGTTGATTTAGGCGGCATAACTTCACCAGCGTTTGCGATGTCGATCAAATCGTCCATCGTCGTTGGGTACATTGAAAATGCAACTGCAAAGCCTTCTTCCACTCTTTTTTCAAGCTCTTTAAGTCCTCTGATACCGCCAACGAAATCGATACGATTGTCTGTTCTTGGATTTTCGATACCTAAGATTGGATGAAGGAGGTTTTTCTGAAGAATTGAAACGTCAAGTCTATCAACAGGATCTTGCTCGTTGAAAGTACCTTCTTTAGCAGTGAGTTGGAACCACGCTTTGTCGAAGTACATACCAAAAGTAGCGCGTTTCATCGGTTTAAATGGCTCTTCTTGATCCAATTTCACAACGTCAAACTTTTCTGAAACGGCTGCTAAAAACGACTCATTTGTATGACCAAAGAGATCTTTTACAACGCGGTTATAATCCATGATAAATAAATCTTCGTCTGGGAATATAACGGCCATGAAGTAATTGAATTCTTCAGAACCATCGTAATTAGGGAATTCTTCTCTACGCTTTAAACCAACTTTTACAGAAGAAGCCGATCTGTGGTGACCGTCTGCAATGTAAAGGTAATCGATGCCGTCAAAGATTTCAGCCACTCTACTAACTAAGCTTAAATCATCAAGCTTCCAGAATATGTGCGTGATCGCATCATCTGATGTAAAGTTGTAAATAGGCATGTGGAATTTGATCCAATCGTTAACAATCTTATTAATTTCATCATTTTTTCTATAAGTTAAAAAGACAGGCTCTGTGTTTGCATCACAGTAATCAAAGTTGTTGATTCTGTCGATTTCTTTTGTTGGTCTAGTAAATTCATGCTTTTTGATGATGTCGTTCATGTAATCGTCAATAGACGTAC
This sequence comes from uncultured Fusibacter sp., assembly GCA_964384705.1. Lineage (GTDB taxonomy): Bacteria > Bacillota > Clostridia > Peptostreptococcales > Acidaminobacteraceae > Fusibacter_C. The sequence goes on along the minus strand of CAYLNI010000055.1, from coordinate 949 downwards.
AAGCAACGATACCCGTTTGAACACGGCCATTCATCAATTGTCTATAGATATAGTAAATAGGCTCTTGATCTTGGCTCATGATACCATCAGCAATGAATTTGTCCAAATTTTTTCTAGCCGTTTCATAAACAAGCTTGTCATAATCGCCCACTGAATCTGGTAAATCGATTTCAGAACGTACGATATGCAAGTAAGAGTTTGGGTTGCCTTCTGCCATTTGTTTTGCTTCTTTTCTGTTCATTACATCGTAAGGAAGACATGCTACTTGCTCAGCAAGTTCTTGCTTAGGAATTACACCTTTAAACGGTCTTACTATTGCCACAATATACCTCCATCAAATCCAATTCTTATAGGTTGAAATGCGTATTAATAACAACAATCGTTTCATCGCCGATACGCTCTTGAGCTTCACCAGTCGATGCACCAATATGTGGTGTTGCAGAAACTTTAGGATGGTTGATCAATTCAAGATTTTTCGTCGGTTCTTCTTCAAATACGTCAATACCAGCACCAGCTACTTTATTTGAGTTCAACGCTTCAAGTAGGTCTGCTTCGTCGACAACGCCGCCTCGAGCAGTGTTGATGATATAAACGCCGTCTTTCATCATGTCAAATTGTTCTTTTTTAAGTGTTGCACCAACATTTTTATCAAATGGGATGTGAAGTGATATAAAATCAGCCACTTTCAAAAGATCGTTCATTGGTAAATAATCAAATTGACTATATTCTTCAAGCTTGCCTCTTCTATTTGTGTAGACGACTTTCATGCCCAATGCTTTTGCGCGGATAGCCACTTCATATGAAATTCTACCCATGCCGATCAAACCTAAAGTTTTACCGGAAAGCTCAACACCGTTGTATTTGTTTTTGTTCCACTCGCCATTTCTCATAGTGAAGTTCGAAATGTGAATAAAACGCGCTACAGCAAACATATGGCCGATTGCCAATT
>CAYLNI010000054.1:15230-16923 GCA_964384705.1 uncultured Fusibacter sp. | reverse complement strand
GTTTCGACGACGTGTCGTCGAAACGATCCGCCGTCGGCGTCCCTGCCCGGGAGCGTCCCATGGGTGCCGCCAAGGCCCTCATGGGCGCAGAAATGTCTCTGGCTGGCATCAAGAGCGTCATCCCCTTCGATGAAGTCGTGGAGGCGATGTACCGAATCGGCAAATCACTGCCACCATCACTGAGAGAAACCTCACTTGGCGGGCTAGCAATGACAAAGACAGGCATCCAAATCAACACTGAACTCTTTGGGCAGAAAAAATAGCACACTTAAGACGCATTAAAAATTTAAAGAGCCAAATCAAACAGCAGAAGCATCATGACATAATCGTCGATGCTTCTGATGAAGATTTGGCTCTTACTTTTATAATGATCGTTTTCAGTGTTACTTTTCGTGTTAACGATTCGTTTTGATTTTACTCAATCCAACTTGATATGGCAGTAGCCACCTGGATTCTTCTTTAAGTAATCTTGGTGGTATTCTTCAGCAGGGTAGTAATAATTCACTGGTTCGATCTCAGTGACGATCGGTTTCTCGTATTTGAGTTGTTCCGCCGCTTTTGAGGCTTCAATCACTGGAACATCTTCGGCGTCATAATAATAGACACCCGTGCGGTATTGAGAGCCAATATCGCCACCTTGTCTGTTGAGAAGTGTTGGATCGATGACTTTCCAAAGATGCGTCAGCAGTGTATCAAGTGTGATGCGCTCAGGATCATATTCGATGTAGAGCACTTCAGCATGGCCTGATGTGTTGGAGCAAACTTCTTTGTAAGTTGGTTCTAACGTATGGCCATTTGCATAGCCAACTTCCGTTTTTAATACGCCGTCGTAGCGTTTGAAATATGCCTCCATACCCCAGAAGCAGCCACCACCTAGTACAATTTTCTTCATGCTTTCACCTCGTAATTATTAGAGTTGTACGATACATATTTTTGTTGTGCTTAATCTGCCTCAAGAGGCCTTAAAAATGCTCTCGCAGGTAGGCCTTCAACACCCACTATTTTCAGTGGTACACATAAAAAATTATACCTTCCAGACTCTATTTCTGCAAGTGCCAGACCTTCGATAATATAAATACCCGCTCCCAACAAGATGTTATGTGTTGGATGCCCTGGTGCGTTGCGCTCTATACCAAGTGCATCGATGCCCACGGCTTTAATACCACACTCTTTGAGATACTGCGCGCCTCTTGCATTTAAAAAGTCGTATTCAAAATTGAAGGCGGTATCAAAGGAATTCTTTGTTTTAATGAGGACGATATCGCCTTTTTCGATACTCGCGTGTTTTAAAAAGACATCATCCACTTCGTGGTTTTTTTCACCACTAAAGTCTACAACGACACACTTGCCATTGACACTGCTTAGTTCAAAATCATCCGACGTGTGTCCATCCTTGATTATGTGCTTAGGCATATCGATATGCGTACCCGTGTGCAAATCCATACAGATGCTGCTTTCATGGTGCCCATCCTCTTCATGCGTCGCACGAACGATGAACTTAGGCATCTTTTCCTCTTTGTTCTTGTAAACCATAATGCTTGGCGAAATCGCCATTGATACATCGATCCAATCGTTCATATAGGCCTCTCAATTCCCCATTTTTCAGCTACAACTTTCATGATTTCTTCTTCTGTTCTATAAATATATAGTGGCTCAAACCGCTTGACATGACTCACAGAATCTATGATGCGCC
>CAYLNI010000054.1:5473-15165 GCA_964384705.1 uncultured Fusibacter sp. | reverse complement strand
GAAATGAGTTTCTCATAGGCTTCGGCAGAGTTTCCAACAATATTGCACATGTGACAATAATCCAACTTCATAGGCATCGTATATGCCTGAAGGCCTGGTGCTTTGCCATTGAACTGAAGCACGATGCCCTCTCTTGGAAAGATTTCTATTTTAAGCATATTTTTTTCGGGACGCCCTTTTTCAAAAAAACAATCCGAGTCTTTGAAAGTTACGACGATCTCAGCTAATTTCTTCGACATTTTTTTACCGGTAATCAGATAAAATGGCGTATTGCGCCAACGCTGTGTCTGAATATATGCCTTCAGTGCCACAAACGTCTCCGTCTTCGAATCGTCTGGAATGTCCTTTTCATTTAGATAGCCCTCATATTGGCCAAAGATGATTTCGTCGCTTATTTGTAGGCTTTCAAATACCTTTACCTTTTCATTTTTGATCAATGTGTCGTTAAGACCCATTGGTGCATCCATTGCAATCAAAGCAAGTGTCTGGAATAGGTGGTTTTGCACCATGTCCTTTAAAGCACCTGAACGATCGTAATACCCGCCACGCTGCTTTACCGTTTCTGATTCTAAAGCAAGTATGTGGATGCTCTCAATATTTTCATGGTTCCAGATGCTCTCGAAGATCTTGTTTGCGAATCGTACCGTCAGTATATTTTGTAGCATTTCTTTTCCGAGGTAATGATCAATCCGATAGACTTGAGATTCCTCAATGGACTCTAGAAGCATGCGATTGTAAGCCATCGCAGTTTCAAGATCTTCACCAAACGGCTTTTCAAACACAATTTTGGACCTCATATCCCCGCGAACGATCATCTGCTGTTCGATTAAAGCATGCGCAATAATCGGAAAATAGTGAGGTGCGGTTGCCAAGTAGAAGATTTTCTCACCGTAAATCGGTAACTGTAAGCTGTCGACATACAACTTAAAGTCAGCAAAGCTCGACTCGACAGAAAAGTCCATCGCATAGTAGTGCACATTTTCTGCAAAAGTGGACCATCTTGGATATTGACCCTCTATTTTGTTGCGAATTTCCCCAACAAAAGTAGATGTCTCATAAAATCGCCTACCAATACAAACGATGGTAAACGGCTCCAACAGTTGTTCTTCCTCGTATAATCTATAAAGTGCTGGAATCAGTTTCTTCGTTGTCAAATCCCCAGTCGCTCCAAATATTGTCACTAACATGTCATCGCCCCTATTTTACGACTTGTATACCTTATGACCGCCAAATTGATTGCGCAGTGCAGCAACGGCTTTTTCGGTGAAGCGAATATCGTCCTTTGACTTGTAACGTGCAAAGAGCGATTGCGTAATTACTGGAGCTGACACTTTGAGTCTGATCGCTTCTTCCAGCGTCCAGTCCGCTTCTCCAGATGCGTCAACCCTTCCAATGATGTCATCTAAGTTGCCATCTTCTCTGAATGCTTCGTGCATCAGTCGCATCAAAAGGCCTTCGATGATCGAGCCATTGCTCCAAACTTTAGACACTTTTTCAAAATCCAAATCATATTGTGAGGCTTTCAAAATGTCGAAACCTTCACCTATTGCTTGCATCATACCATACTCGATGCCATTGTGGATCATCTTCACATAGTGGCCGCTACCTGATGGTCCAAAGTAGCCATACCCATCTTCAATTGAGATTTTTTCCAATATTGGTTCAATAAAATCGACCGCTTCACGATCGCCACCTACCATCAAACAAGCGCCGTTTCTTGCACCACTTATGCCGCCACTCGTTCCAACATCAACATAGTCAATGCCAATCTTCTTAAGTTTTTCATATCGTGACACAGTATCTTTATAATATGAGTTGCCCCCGTCTATAATAATATCTGATGGGTTGAGCAATGGAATCAGTGATTCAATCATAGCATCAACTGGGGCACCGGAAGGGACCATAAGCCATATCACGCGCCGTTCATCACCAAATGATTTGACGAGCGTTTCGATGTCATAGACGCCTTGGACGCCTTCTTTGAGTATTTCTTCAACTTTATCATGTGAACGGTTTGTGGCAATCACTTCAATGCCACAATCTTTCATATTGAGTGCCAGTGCATAACCCATTTTGCCCAAACCTATCAACCCTATCTTCATAACGTCTCGCCTCCATTGTTTCTATCATTAGTAACTCTTTTACCCAAGTGTAACCAATAAAAAACGCATTTAGAAATAATTTTCTAAATGCGTACATATGCATTGACTTCGATACAACCTTGAATGACGTCTATGCTAAGTGGCAACTGCGGCCCCGTTTCTCCATCTAAATCTGAGGTGATGTCCTCTTCACAGGATACGGATACGTGCTTTGATTGAATATATTGGATATAGTCGCTCTTTGGATGTTCACCATTCCACACTTGAATCAGCAGTGGCATGAGCTCGAGTATTGGACATTTCTTAAATACAAGCACGTCTAAAAGGCCATCGGCGATGTCAGAATAAGGGGCAAGCTTTCTAAAACCACCTGCAGAACGTCCGTTCATGACAAGTACAAAATAGATCTGCTCTTCAAGGACCAAATCGTCTACCTTGATGGTGGCGTGAAACGCTCTCAGCTTAGGAATTTCTTCGATCCCTTTGATGTAATAAGCCAAAACGCCGAGGACGTTTTTTGTTTGTTCATTGACGCGCTGGCTGATATCGACGAGATTGCCAAAGCTCGCAACGTTAATAAAATATTCGTCGTTGACCTTACCAATATCACAAGGCACATAATGATCTGACAATGCGACGTCAGTCATCCCTTCAATATCTTTGGGAATTTCGAAATACTGTGCAAAATCGTTGGCAGTACCCGATGGGAAAATCGCGATCGGACACTTGATACCGAGGCGCATCATCAAATTGACGACTTGATGAACCGTACCATCGCCACCGGAGACGATAATTTTTTTGTAAGTTGAGAAATCGAGCTTCTTCATGTAACTTTCAAGTAGTTCCATGTCCTTCATTCTATATGGGATGACTTGCATCCCTTCATTTTGAAAGCGCTCTATGACATAATCAAGTTGCGCTTGAAAACTTCTTGAGCCGGACTTAGGGTTGTATAATAATAGTACCTTCATCGATTGACCTCTTCAATTTTTTCAACGTGGAATATTTGTTCGACAATTTCAAATCCTAAGCTTTTATAAAGTGCACCCGCAACAGGCGCATCATACTGTAAATAAAGTGTTTTCCTATCTTTTAAAATCAAATGATTGCATAAATGTTCAAAACAGTGTCTTCCATAACCTTTGCCCTGCTCGGCTATCCGCGTTGCAACGCCAACTACTATCGCAGAGTCACTACTTTCGTAATCAGATTGAGCGACGGTAACAAGTTTGCCATCAACATAACCACCAATTGCTCTACCGCGTCCTGATTTTAACTTCTCAACCATATAATCGTAACTGGCAAATCCTTTGAACACTTCGAGATAGATCGCGATGACATCATCCAGATCGTCCACTGTCAGCTTTTTTATTGCAAGTCCATTTCCAGTCAAATCTATATTAGACTGTTCTTTTTCCGACGGCTTCTCAGATAATAAAAAACGAGGGTGATATTGCTCAGGTGTACACGCGGCGATGAACGCACCATCGTGAACACGGGTTTCAACCTGCATGCCTTGGATCAGCATCTTCAAAGGCGTCGTTACAAACGCTTGCTTCCAAGGTGTTTTTCCCAACAATGTAGCGAGATCCTCTTTATAGTTTTCTATGATAATTCCCGGTTCTTGTATGATTTGAACAATGCCGGTTTTTCTTAAAAATACGCCAATTATAGGCTTGTCATCTTCCTTTAGCTGCCATACAGCTGCATAACTCTGACGGTTGTTGATTGAATAGCAGACAAAATAATTCTTCGCGGTGTCCTTCATGGCGAGCGGATACAATTCTTCCGCTGTGGCGCGTTCGAATGCCATATTATCCCTCTGACTTCATATTTTTTATTGCCTCAATACCATCTTGAATCGCGTTGATCTGCTTCTTAAATGCAGTAGGTAAAGCCTTCTCATTCAACCGTTCAAGCGTTGTCCATTCACAAATGGGAAATTCAATAGAAATCTTATCATTTACGTACAAAAAATACAAGATGGGTTTCCATTTGAGATGCGTAAATATATGCACACGGCCACTGTGCTTGTAGACACACGTTCCAGAAATGCCGTAATTATCTTCCAGCCATCTAGCAATTTGAATCTCCCCAGAACTCGCAGGATCCAATTCAACACTAGGAAACCCCCACAAATTGGCAAGTAGACCGTTATTTGAATTTTTTGTAATCAATAGCTTATCGCCATTGAAGACAATACAAATACCTAAATCAACTTCGCGTTTAGAAGGTTTAGGCGGCAGGTTTGGAAATTTTTCCACAGAATCCGTCTTATATGATATACATATATCTGACAGGGGACATTCACTACAAGCCGGTCTTCTCGGTGTACAAATCGTTGCACCTAACTCCATGAGCGCTTGATTGAAGTCGCCTGGTCGATCTGTCATGAGCGCCATCGTAAGTTGTCGAAAGACCACTAAATTTTTGGGTTGATTAATTGGCAGATCTACTGCATTAAGCCGTGCAATGACTCTGAGAACATTGCCATCGACTGCGGGAACGCGCTCACCAAATGCGATACTCGCAATAGCACCGGCTGTGTATGGACCTATGCCAGGTAACTTCTGAAGATCTTCTGCAGTGCTTGGAAACATACCACCCATATCATCCATGATAATTCGTGCACTCCGAATGAGATTTTTCGCACGTGAATAGTATCCCAATCCTTCCCACAATTTGAAAACGTCCGATTCTTCCGCTTTTGATAAAGCCATTATATCGGGATATTTATTAATAAATCTATTAAAATAATCGACGACCGTGACCACTTGTGTTTGCTGCAGCATAATCTCTGATATCCAGACCTTATAAGGCTCCGTATCCTGACGCCAAGGCAAATCCCTTTTGACACTGTCATACCAATTCAGTAACGCTATTGACATGTAAACTCCTATGGCTGGTAAGCCATTTATTCTTTATTTGACGACGCAACTATTGCCGCCTTTGATCTTTGCTTTTTTGAGATAAGTATGCACACGCTCAATGAGGCTTTCTATGTCTTCCTCTTGACGTATCATCGTGCCACCTACAGAGACAGAAAAATCTATGTCTTTAGTAGGCAAGTTTCTTAGTACCGTGCCTTCAGATACCACCCTAATTTTATCACAAATCGTTGCCAACGCTTCCTTTGAGAGGTTCGCAAATCCAAAAATAAAAGCATCGTTTTCCCATCGTCCTATAATATCCGCCGATTTAAAACAGTGCCTAAAACTCTCTGACAGTAGTTTTAACACCTCATCACCAATTGATAAGCCATAGGTGAGATTGATGGCTTCGAAATTGTCCAGGTCGACGATGGCGATGCCGAATGGAATGCCAAATTTATTATAATCGTTTAACTTCGTTTCGAGAAAATGTTCGATCATCGTACGATTTGGCAGATGCGTCAATGGATCAACCAAGATTTTATTGCCATGAGCGCCAATTCTTTTGAAGCGATCAGTCACTTGCGTACTTTCGATAAACATTTCGATGGAACCGACTATTTTTCCCTCTTCGACGATTGGAACGGTTCGCAATCTGACAGGGATTCTGTGTCCACGCTTATGTTGTAGGTAAATTTCCATTTCTCTAACTTTGCCGTCTATCATTGATTGACGAAATGGGCACCCATCGAGACAGAGCATTCTTCCGTGAACATCTATGTGATTCAGGATATCGTCATGACACATGGTACCAATGGTTTCATCGGATGAAAACCCTGTTAATCGCTTAGCGCCTAGATTCCAATAAGTGATTTTTCTATCCGTATCGACCATAATGACACCTTCATATAAGGTATCAAAAATCATTTGACATTCGCTTATAGCCATGACAACCTCCTAGTAATCAGCAATCTGCATTTCACTTAAAGTATATACCCAAATTGACGTTTAGGAGACAGTTAAATCGTCAAAATCGCGTATTTTAAAAAAAATTCACCTATCAAACTCTTTTTATATTATAATAAGGTTATTCATAATAATAAATACTACGGAGCAATATATGCCAAATCAACCTTATTATATTTATCTCGTGTTCTCAAAAACCGGCACATGGCTAGCAAGAACACTTAAATACTTTTCTAAAACAAAATATGTGCATACTTCCATTGGCTTTGAAGATACATTTACTGAGATCTATTCATTTGGGAGAGTGCACGCAAACAACCCATTTTCGGGCGGATTTGTAAAAGAAAATCTGTATGATGGCGTCTATAAAAAGAATAAATCTAGTGAATGTAAAATATTTAAGATTCCAGTTACGGAAGAACAGTATCTCGGACTCAAAAAAGACATAGAATTTTTCTATACAAATCGTGCAAAATACAGATATAATTTCTTAGGATTATTTGGCATATTGTTTAATAGGCCACTCAATCGTAAATATCATTATTTTTGCTCACAATTTGTCTACACAATTCTAAAAAGGCACAACCTGCTCGACTTCGATAAGCACCCTGAACTCGTTCAAACGATTGACCTATTTGAAATTGAAAACAAATCGCTCATATATGAGGGGTTGATCATCGATATGAAGCGCAAAGAACCTGCTGCAGCAACAAAAAAATTGATCTAGATTTGAAAAGTGAATGATGCAACTTAAAGTGCAAAAGCCTCGACACCAACAGAACTTCATGTTCATGGTGCCAAGGCTTTTTTTAATTGTCATAAAGATATTGTATACTTATCAATCTATGCCTGCGTCTTTGCGATTTCCTCTAAAAACACTTCAAATGGTTGGTTGCCAACAAACTCATACTGATCATTGATGACGACCTTTGGTACACTTGATACGCCAAACTTTTCTGAGAGTTCATCAAAGGTCTGTGCTTCTATCATCTCAGCATCGACCATCTTGCTTTCCAATGCCAATTTATGCGCTTTTTGAACGGCACCAGCACAATGCGGGCAGCTTAACGTTACAAATACTTTAATATTGACCGGTTTTTCAATCGCGTCTATCTGAGACATGAACTGCTGCGGCAATACTTCACCCATTCCAGACACCTCGAGGATCGCTGGGATAAATGAATTGATTTCGTGTCCCGCAGGGATGCCATTGAATTTTACACCTAAGTATTCCTTTTGATCGTTTAGCAATACAATGCTTGGTACCATCTGCACATTGTAGGCTTCAGCCCTGTCTTTATTCGCATCCAAATCAAGAGACTCTAAGTGAATCTTATCGCTTAATGCTTCGATTTCTTTCATAAAGCCTAATGTGTCTTCACACGACTCACAGTCTGCTGTCCTGGTAAAAACAGCAAGCGTCACATCGCGTTTCATATCGGCAAATATTTCTTTTAATTGATCTTCTATTTGTTCATTTAAAAAGCTCATGTTGTCCTCCTTGTTAAAATATATTATTTAAGTCGATTGAGATAGTCGTTTGCAGTGAGTGCCGCTTTTGCACCTTCTCCTGCTGATATGATAATTTGCTTGTATGGCACATCCGTAACATCGCCAGCGGCAAATATGCCAGGTACCGATGTTTCATTAAGGGCATTGATTATGATTTCACCACGGTTATTTAAAGCAACCGTATCTTTAACAAATTCGCTGTTTGGCAGGTATCCTATTTCAACAAACAATCCGTTGGCCTCCAAGAAGCGCACCAGACCCGATTTTTTATCCTTGATTTCAATGCCACTCATTAACCCCTGTCCTTTGACTTCCAGGATTTCAGTTTCGAGAAGGACCGTCACATTCTTAAAGGTATGGAGCTTATCGATCACGATTTGATCCGCCCTTAAGCTGCTTCTGTGTACAACTGTAACTGTGTTTACGATTTTTGCTAGATCGATAGCCGCTTCAATAGCCGAGTTTCCTCCACCAGCTACAACGACATCTAAGCCTTCAAACAACGGCCCATCACAGATAGCACAATACGCAACACCCTTGCCTAAAAAGTTATCTTCTCCAGTAACGCCAAGGTGTCTCGGCTTGCTTCCCGTTGCCAAAATGACCGTAAGTGCATTCAATGTTTCTCCTGTGCTTAAGGCAAGTTTAAAATTTGAACCCTCTTTTGTAACAGATAGGATATCTGCATCTCTTAAAATAGGCACATTCAATGTCGCAACGTGCTTGTTGAATTCGAGGATCAAGTCAGAGCCCGTTGCAAATTCGAACCCCAAATAGTTTTCAACAGAAGTTGTATCGATGACTTGACCACCAACTTTTCTACCGACTATGCCAACGAGCATGCCTTTTCTTTTCGCATATAGCGCAGCATTTAGACCCGCTGGACCTGCACCGACGATGATCATATCGTAAGTCAACGACTTATCGAAGTCCACCGTTTTCTTGTTTTTGTACTGTGCATTTAACTCTAAGTTGAGATTCTTATCCATTTTTTTGCCTCTCTTCATGTTTATTCGCCACAGGGACGTTTCTTGACTGATAGTTTATGTTAGCTTTAAGAATTTTGCTGACTGACGACTCTGATAAACCACCAAATATTAGACCAAGATCTTTGAGCGAAAGCAAAGAAGACTTCCTAAATTCTATGATCAATGCATTGCGTATCTCTTTGTTACCAAGTATCTCGTCAACCGTCAATTGATGGCTTTTCGCATGTTGTTCAAGCTTCATTGAAGCTTCATCTCTTGATTTAAGACACGGCATACAAATCACTTCAAAAGGGTTTTCATCGTCGCAATATAGTGGATCGCTATTAAAGCATGACATTTCTTCACTTTTTAGATAGTCGACCTCGGATCTAATGGCTTCATAGGTGCATGCAGAATCGATGAGCGTACTCTTGTATCGATCTTTGAACAGTGGACCATCATAGCCTACATACATCGCATAAGCGATATTTAGCGACTTCATCAATTTTGATAAATCACTGCCATTTGCATGGATTATGATGTGATAGGTGTTGGGATCCTCAAGGCAATAAGCGTATAACTTGATGCCATATTTTTGTTTGGTTTCATTGAGAAGCTGCAAAAATTTCATCCGTTCTTCATCCGATTCGAACAAGCTTCTCTGATCTGTACTTCTCTGCTGAATGTGATAGACGCCTTCTGGCGTCGCTCCTCGCGCTTTTCTAGCCATAAACTCACCTGACCTTCCCGCTTAGTATAACAGAGGTAGTTATGTAATTCAAGTACCGTCCCCGTAAATTCACAATTCATTTACATTTACAGGGCGGTACTCAATTTTAAAATGACAATACTTTTTCAAGAAAGCGTTTCAACTTATCACTTTCAGGGTTTTCGAGGATATCCGGAGTGCCGTGTTCAATGATTTTACCTTCATCCATGAAGACGATATAGTCCGCCACTTCTCTCGCAAAACCAATTTCATGGGTGACTATGACGAAATCGATGCGATCTTCAACCAACAACTTGATGGCATAAAGCACTTCATGCGTCAGAATTGGATCGAGTGAAGAGGTCGGTTCATCCAGTAAAATCAAATCGGGTTTGATGGAAAGCGCCCTAACTATTGATACCCTTTGACCCTGTCCACCGCTGATCTGATGTGGTTTCTTTTCTGCATGTTCCAACAGTCCAAATTGCTCCAAGAGCGCCATGACTTCCGGCATGACTTCAGCTCTTTTTCTGCCATGAACTTTTTCTAGGACAAGCAAAATGTT
>CAYLNI010000054.1:5238-5463 GCA_964384705.1 uncultured Fusibacter sp. | reverse complement strand
CGGAAATAAGTTGTGATCCTGAAAGACAAAACCGATACGCTTTCGATAGGCTTCATCGGTGGACGCGTTAACGACGTGTCCATTGACTTCAATTTGACCTGAATCAAACGCTTCTAGTCCGGCCATTTGTCTTAACAGGGTCGATTTGCCACTACCGGAGGCACCTATGAGCGCAACAACATTAACCTCTTTAAGCTCAAGATTGATGCCGTCGAGGACGAGGAG
>CAYLNI010000054.1:0-5228 GCA_964384705.1 uncultured Fusibacter sp. | reverse complement strand
TCCAGAATATGTTTTTTTGAGATTGTTAAATTTCAAATTCATGAGTCACCTTGTAGTCGAATTTTTTCTCAAGATATCGTACCAGTAGAATCAGTGGAATCGTCAAGATTAGATACCCCACCGTTACAATCAAGAAGCCTTCAGGGTACCTAAAACTGATGGATTGAACCGTTTGAATCGCATTTAAGAACTCATCTGTGGACATATAAGCCAGCAGTGCACTACTCTTGATGGTCATGGCAAACTGTCCTGCAAGTGGCGGCAAAATCGTCGTAATCACCTGAGGGAAGACGATGTACCGATACGTTTGATATCTTGAAAACCCAAACATTTTAGCTGTCTGCCATTGATTGATATGGATCGATTCGATAGCGCCTTTATAGATATCAGCAATATAAGCACCAATATACAGCGATAGAGTCAATGAGCCAATCCAAAATTTCGAATCCACGTTGAACGCATTGCCAATATAGTAGTAAGCGATGATTGCGATGACTACAAGTGGCGTGCCAAAGATGATCGTCTTATGAATCTCTGCCAGATAATGAAGCACTTTATTTCGAGACTCGTGCATGAGATAGAGCATAAGTCCGACGAAAAGCGCCAGTATCAAGGATACGGCGCTGATAGACAACGTGGTGAGCCATCCATTTAGGATAACCCTGTAGTATTGTTTATAGATTGAAAAGTCGATGGTTTTTTCCAGAGCATTGGTATAGACAAAGTAGAACAACAAGCCATATAAACCGAAAGCTGCTAAAAAACTGAGTGTTTTCTTCATTTTGTCCCCTTATCGATTATGTTTTAAAAGAAAAACTCTAAGCCTAAGTCTTCAAATTCTTTCATCTTATCTAAAAGATAGGTTTCACGAATGTCATCATAAGTCCCATCGGTCTTAGCTTTTTCAATAAATTCGTTTATCTTGCCTTTTAGCTCATCTTCACCTTTTCTCAGTGCGATGCCCCAACCTTTTGTGTTAGGTAGCGGCTCAAGAACTGCACGCGTCGTGTCAGGATAGTTTTCATTGTGTCTGATGATGGAAATCGGGTCGTAGATAAAGACATCTGCTTTACCTTGTGCAACCTCAAGCACAGCACTTGCTTCCTCATCGATATTTCTTATTTGAGCAAGAGGTGCGTTTTCAGCTGCCCAAAGCGCACCAATCGTCCCTGTTTTTGAAGCGATGATGACATCTGGATCGTTGAGATCTGCGGGAGACATCACTTTAGAATCCTTATACACGAGCATCATAAGCTGACTGTTTGTATATGGATCCGAAAAATCGACAACTTCTTCTCTCGCAGGGGTAATTGTCATTGATGAAATGATCAAATCTATTGTCCCTTGTTCCAGTGCAGGGATCAAACTCGCATAATCCGTTTCAACGATTTCAATTTCTCTACCAAGATACACGCCAAGTGCTTCTGCAAGCATAACGGATGCACCTGCAGGTTTGCCCGTTTCATCTTTAGTTTCAAATGGTGGGTATTTGAGTTCCATGCCGACGCGTAACGCTTTATCCTCTTCAGAGTTTTGGCAACCCGTAAGTACAAAGATTGCAATCAATACCAATAGAACGATTTTTTTCATAAAGCCTCCTGTTGTGATTTTCTATTGACCTGCTATTTGGCCATTTTTTTGACCTTCTCTTTTTATACCATGAAAAGTGCCCCTCAAAACACCTATCCAATTTTTTTACACTTTTAGAGTGAAATAGTTTATAATTACTATGTATACGTCTAATTTAGCCATTATACGAGAGGAGTGTAAACGGTTGAAGTACATACCCAATATACTGACTGCCATTCGATTAGTCCTTGTGCCCATTTTTCCTATCATTTATTTTTCAAATTTGGAAAATGCCCATTATTTCGCACTTATTATTTTTATTATTGCTGGGTTCACAGATTATCTCGATGGCTATATCGCAAGAAAGTATGATATCATCACACCGTTCGGTACGGCGTTTGATCCGCTGGCTGACAAATTGATGCTGCTAACAGCTTTGTTTTCGCTCTATTTGGACCATTTTATCCCACTTTGGGTCTTGATCATCATGATGGTCAAAGAATGCATCCTCATAGTGACGGGCATCTTCCTCTACACGCGTAAAGAAAAAGTCATCATCCCTGCCAACGTCTTTGGTAAAATGGCAACTATCGTCTTCAGTTTAGCGGTGGTACTATTGCTCATAACGCCAAACACGAGCTGGCTTCAGGTTTTATTGATGCTCGCGGTCGGCTTTAAGCTCATCGCCTTTTCATCCTACGTTAAAGCCATCTTACGGCACAGACAACAAATTAACCCATCAAAGTAGAAAATTATGGAGGCAACACATGACTATAAATCATCACCGACTCTTGCTGCGATCTGCCGCTGAGCTTTGTCGAGGACAATGCCGATCTTCTCACCGTCTTAGGCATGCCGATTCAGATTGCAGGCAGAGAAATCATCGATGACCTTGGCAAGACTTTCGACCGTTCTGAATTTTACGGTATGCTGAGACAAGGAATCATGCCAACAACTTCACAAGTCAACGCTTATAGATTTGAAGAGACCTTTAGAGAAGCTATATCTGAAGAGAAATCTGTCATCTACCTCGGTTTCACTTCTGGCATGAGCGGGACTATGAACTCGGCGAATATTGCTAAACAAATGATTTTAGACGACCATCCAGATGCCCAGTTACTTATTGTAGATACCCTTTCCGCTTCGATTGGCCAAGGCGCCATCATCGTGGAAGCCCTTAAACGCGCACGTTCTGGTCAAACAATCGATCAAATCAGCGCATGGGCAGAATCTATCAAACTCAAGACACATCACTGGTTTGGCGTAGACGACCTCAACTATCTAAGAAATGGCGGTCGCATCTCATCCACTTCTGCCATGGTCGGTAATGTTTTAAACGTCAAACCGACACTCGGCGTCGATCACAATGGCAAACTCAAACCTTATGGCAATGTCCGAGGCCGCAAAAAATCCATCGCACACCTAGCTTCTAAGTTTGAGGCCCATTATTGCAATGACAACGCATCGACCGTCATCGTCGGACATGGCAACTGTCCTGAGGATGCAGAGCAACTCACGACTTTGATTCGTCAAATCGCACCTGACATAGAGATTATCGTCAGCGAGCTTTCCATGACGATCGCTTCGCACGTCGGCCCTAATATGATCGCCGTTGCGTTTATTGGAGACGAAAGGGAAAACTAGCACATGGCAAAAGTAGCAGTTGGTTTAAGTGGCGGTATCGACAGTGGCACAACCGCTCTCATGCTAATAGAACGTGGCTACGAAGTCATCGGCGTCACGATGTGGCTCTTCGATCACCAATCAAGTGAGCTTGAAGCTGCCAAAAAAGTTGCTGATGCACTTGGCATTAGGCATCATATTTTAGATTATCGCAGCGCATTCCACGAGCTTGTTGTACACTCATTTATCAAAAATTATGAGCAGGGGTTTACACCAAACCCCTGCCTTTTATGTAATAAACACTTCAAATATGGTCGGTTGATAGAGGATTGCGTCGCTTTAGGCGCAGACTACTTTGCAACGGGCCATTATGTTCGCTGTGATGTCTCTATTGAAACTGGAGAATACCAGATCAAGCGCGCCATCAACCAAAGAAAAGACCAATCATACAATCTATATCACCTCGATCAACAGACGCTTTCAAGACTCATTTTTCCACTGGGTCATATTGAAAGTAAGGATCATGTCAGGTCACGATTCTCAGCACTCAATGTCGAGCTCGCACAAAAAAAGGACAGCCTGGGCATCTGCTTTATCCCACACAAAGACCATCGTAAATTCCTGACCACACTTGGTAGCACAGCCATGGAACCAGGCAATTTTGTAGACTTAAGCGGTCAGATTTTAGGCCACCATAATGGCACGGCAGCCTTTACCATCGGACAAAAAAGACGACTCGGCATGGATTTATACGGTCAGTATCTCAACGGCAAATACGTCGTTGTTGCGCTAAATTCACACACCAACGACGTCGTTTTGGGGACTGAAGCTGACCTAGCACACTTTGAAATCAAGTGCATCGACTTTAATATCGTGTCACCGTTGTTTCTTGAATCGTTAAGAAATAGTGTAGATAGTAAGTCTCCCGCAACTGGTGAAGTCGGTGTCGACGTTGGCGGTGAAGTCAGTGTCGACGTCAGTGTCGAAGTGGACGTCGTAGTCAGCCAGTGGTCACAGGTCTATCGCGGTGTGCTCAATTATAATCAGGCAGATCGAACTGCTATAATCACTTTTGAGTCACCGGTTCGAGCACCTGCAAAAGGACAGGCGCTTGTGTGTTATCACGAAGAGGTTCTCATCGGTGGCGGTATTATCATTGGGTAATTATCTCTTTTTCAGTGGAAAAAGAGGCTCAATCGCCTTAGCTAATACTCTTAATTCCTGGAGTTCCTCATCACTCAGTGATAGATCCTGTTGTTTCATGATATCAACAGCCCATCTAAAATGTGCAATATCACCAGGTGGCACGATGACATCAATCCCTCTGGAAAATGTATACCTCACCGCTTTACTTGCAAGTTCATAGCTTTCAATTGGATGATACCAAGCTTTTGGGTAATCAATGGCATCTCTTTCCTGGCGTACACTTAAAACCATGGATTTGAGGCCGAGGATGCCCATTTTCTTTTCTAGCGCTTTTTTTAGCACAAAACTGCCATAGTCATTCTTTAACAATGACACAAAGTTGAAAGGAAACATTATGGTATCAAAATCATAGCGTTCCATAAGCGCCAGTGCCGCTTCTGTAGAATGTGCCGAAAATCCAATGTGCTTGATAATCCCTTGTTCCTTCGCTTTGATATACGTTTCAAATGCGCCGTCCGGTCCGAATATCTTCTCTACATCGGCCAAATTATAAACGGCATGCAATTGATACAAATCAAAATAATCCGTTTGAAGGTTTTTCAAGGATTTTTCCAATAGGGCTTGTGATCCCTTTCGAGTACGATCTTCCGTTTTGCAAGATAGAAAAATGTCTTTCCGCTTTCCTGCAAGCGCCGGTCCTAAGCGCTCTTCCGCGTTTGAATATGTAGGGGCAACATCAAAATAATTGACACCAGCGTCTATGGCTTCTGCCACATAATTATTTGCATCCTTTTGACTTTCTTCAGCGACGATAATGCCTCCGAATGCCACTTTCGAAAGATTATAGTCAAGCTTTTCAATTTTCACCATTTGCATAAAATTACCTCCAT
>CAYLNI010000053.1:14416-16947 GCA_964384705.1 uncultured Fusibacter sp. | reverse complement strand
GAAAATGTTTTTATCGTGCATGCCCATGGAAATCGCCAACTGCTTGTGTTTGTCGAGCATGACGTACTCACCATGAACAGGTATAAAATACTTTGGTTTTGTTAAAGCTTGCATAAGCTTGAGTTCCTCTTGCTTAGCATGTCCTGAAACATGAACTTCAGCAATGGATTCATAGATCATTTTAGCGCCCTTTTTCGTAAGCTGGTTGATGATTTTATAAACAGACTTTTCATTGCCCGGGATTGGCGATGACGATAAAATGACAAGATCACCTTTCGTAATCTCCATATTTCTATGTTCAGAGTTTGCCATTCTAGCGAGAGCACTCATAGGTTCACCTTGCGAACCTGTCGTAATGACGACGAGTTCATTTTCAGGGTATCTATCAATGTCTTTGATATCTATGATGATATCGTTTGAAGGCAATTTCAAGTAGCCAAGTTCTATAGCCACGCCTGTGACGTTGACCATACTTCTACCTGAGAATGCAACTTTTCTATTATTTGAAAAGGCTGCGTTGATAATCTGCTGTACACGGTGCACATTTGACGCAAACGAAGCGACGATGATTCTGGATTCAGCGTGTCTGAAGATTTCTTCAAATGTTTCACCCACTGAACTTTCGGACATCGTATACCCTTCTCTGAGCACGTTCGTACTATCAGACAACAAAGCTAAAACGCCCTCTTCACCCAATTTTGCCAATCGGTGAAGATCCGTTTGCTGGCCATCGATCGGTGTAAAATCAATTTTAAAGTCCCCTGTTTGAACGACTTTTCCATAAGGTGTTGAAATTGCAAATGCAACCGCATCCGCGATACTGTGGCAAACTCTAATAGGCTCCACTTCAAATACGCCGAGTTTAAATGCGACACCTGGTTGAATTGTGATCAACTTAGGATTGATTCTATGTTCTTTCAGCTTGTTTTCAACAAGGCCAAGTGTCAATCTTGTCCCGTAAACAGGCACATTGATTTCTCTCAGAAAATACGGAAGCCCACCAATGTGATCTTCATGGCCATGTGTTAAGACAATACCTTTTATTTTACTAGCATTTTTCTTAAGGTAAGTGATATCAGGAATCACGACATCAATACCGAGTAATTCATCTTCAGGGAAAGCCATACCGCAATCGACGATGAAGATATCCTCTTCGTATTGATAAACAGTCATGTTTTTTCCGATTTCGTTTAAGCCACCTAATGGAATGATTTTAAGGAGTGGACCACCAGTGACATTGAGTTCTGGTGTCAAAACTTGTGGTTCTTCAACATTGAATTTCGGTTTGTTGTTGTTATTTCTCTTCTTGCCAGCACCGTTTTGATTTCTTCCGGGTTGCTTTTTCTCTTCTTTTTTTACGTCTTGCTTCACTTCTTCTTTTAAATCCAGATCAACATTTGGACTTTGTTGCTTTTGCTGATTTTGCTTAGCATTTGGATTTTGCTTAGCATTTGGATTTTGCTTAGCATTTGGATTTTGTTGGTTTTGTTGCTTCTTTTGTTGATTTTGTTGATTTTGTTGATTTGGTTGATTTGGATTTGAATCTTGATTAGCAATCGCATCATTAGCTTTTGCGCTAGTTTGCTTCTGATTGCTTGGTTTTTGATTGTTTGGTTTTTGATTGTTTGGTTTTACTGCTTGTTTTGATTCCGGTTCTGCGTTCAATACCGCACTAGTTTCTGGTGTTTCGTTCTTTTTTGTCATATTATACCTCTTATCTGTATTCAGTCACTTTTCCGGTCAGACTGAAAGTGTTGTAAATCGTATGACAAAGATAATGATTGTTTCTCATTTACGCAAAAGAAACCCTGTACTAAACAAGGTTTTTGCATTTACTACATATACCATAGAATTTTAGTTTGTGATCAAGAATCTTGAAATCATGTTCTTTCTCAATTTTTTCTTCCAATTCTTCGAGCAGGTCGCCTTCAACTTCTATGACTGCGAAACAATTTGAGCATATTAAATGATGATGATTGTGGTGGCCATCATCACTATAAAGCTCATATCTTACGCAGCCGTCCTCAAGGTTTAATGAAGATACAACCTCCAACTCTTCTAGGAGCTGTAGTGTTCTATAAACGGTTGCCAATCCCATTTCTGGATTTCTTTGCTTTACGATATCGTAAATTTCCTCGGTATTGAGGTGCTTTCCTTTATTCTCTTCGATGGCATTCAATATAGCTATTCTCTGTGGTGTTAATTTATAACCCGCTTCCTTTAACTTTTTCTTATACCCTTCATAAACTGAACTCATACTCGCACCTCGATACTTTCATATTCATTATATTGTTGACATCTGTGAATATTTCTACTTAATTTATTTAATTCTTAACTTCTTTGACTCTTATTCTTCGTCTTCTTCGTCTTCGCCCATTTCGTCTAAAAGCTCGTTGTAAGCGTCTACAACTGAGTTGAGCTCATCTTCATCTTCAATTGTTTCAAAGACAAATTCGTCGCCTTCTTCAGTTACTTTGAAGATCAATACATCTTCTTCATCGTTTACGTTTGATAAAATGGCATATTCTTGG
>CAYLNI010000053.1:14150-14405 GCA_964384705.1 uncultured Fusibacter sp. | reverse complement strand
CATCTAATTCAAGGTTCGCGATGATGTTAAATAACGTCGCAACGCCATTTTCATCGAGTAATTCAACTGTATCTTCATGATCATGGTCATTCACTACTTCAAACAATTCATCTTTTTTCATATTAATTCACCTCTAAATAGTATTTATTATTCGCATTTATATGCTTATTAAACCGTTCTATTCCTATCCAAGTACCCTTGCAAAATTAAAATGGCTGCGAGTTGGTCGACAACTTTTTTACGGTTTTCTCTGCG
>CAYLNI010000053.1:13673-14130 GCA_964384705.1 uncultured Fusibacter sp. | reverse complement strand
AAAAAGCGATTGGCACTCAACGTCGTCATACGCTCATCCCAAAATTCAATTTCGATTTTGTCCTTGATCCGATCGGAATAAATCAATTTTTTCTCAAGTTTATCCATGAATTGCTGCGTCTTTTCGCCTTGCGGCCCTATGCTGCCATTCATGTTGTATGGCATCCCTGCCACAATTTTTGTTACTTCATATTCATTGATGAGTTCTACCAAGCGATCAATATCTTGCTTTAGTGATACTCTAAAGATCGTTTCTTTCCCTTGTGCTGTTATTAAAAGGGAATCGCTTATCGCGACGCCAATTGTTCTATCCCCTACATCAAGTCCCATTATTCTCATTAAATCATATCCTCCATCATAACCCATTTCAATGGATTATACAATATTTAATACACTTTGATACAAAATTCGGGGCAAACGGAGGCGCAATAACCGCATAATACACAGCGCGTGCGATC
>CAYLNI010000053.1:12423-13663 GCA_964384705.1 uncultured Fusibacter sp. | reverse complement strand
GACAGCCATTCCTTCTATGATTTCGAGTGCTTTATGGTCACATTTTTTGACGCATGCGCCACACCCTATACACCAGTCCGCAATTTGCAACTTCTTTTCGTTATTGGCGACAAGTGCTCGCAGCTCATTTGAAATGGACTCTTCGCCAACTCTTTTAACATTATAATCAATTTCAGCTTTTGACTGCATGCCAAAAGCAATAGAATCAATGTCTTTTTGTGCCAAGATATAATCGAAACAAGCATCCACAGAAGTGAGCAAGTTGCCACCACCAAATGGTTTCATACCTATGATGCCGCCACCTAAAGCTTTAAATGCCTTCAGGGCACCTTCCATCTCAGATCTTGTGCCATCTTGAATGCCCAATCCGCCAACATTGGTAATCGGATGAATAATTTCAATTTCCGGGTATTTACATGCCGCTTTCACACCTGCAATATAGTGCGTTGAAATGCCGAACGCTTTTATGCGTCCTTCTTGTTTCAACTTTAAAAAATATTCGATGGCTTCATAATGCCCCCGAATCGTATGGTCACTCATTTGCTCGTGCAACATAAAAATGTCTATATAATCTGTATCTATTTCTCTTAGTGCTTTCTCAAAGCTCAACCTAGCCGTCTCTTCAGAATACGCATAGCATTTGCTCGCGATGACGAATTTGTCTCTCGGAATCGTCTTTAACGCTTGTCTGATGTGTGCATAAGTCTCATAAAGTTCAGCTGTGTCAAGAAAATTGATGCCCTTTTCATAGGCATACTCAATTAAAGAGGCCCCTTCAAAAGCGCTCAAATTGCGTTGAAGCGGCCCCATTGTCAAACTTCCAAAACAGATTTTAGATACTTTGATACCTGTTTTGCCTAACGTGTTGTAAATCATTTTTTATTGCTCTCAATATAGTGGTTAATAAGAACTTCAAGAATATCATCGCGTTCGATCTTCTTGATCATCGTTCTTGCGTCATTGTGTGTTGTTATATAGGTAGGATCACCAGAAATTAAATACCCAATGAGTTGATTGACAGGGTTGTAACCCTTTTCCTCAAGTGCATTGTAGACGTAAAGCAAGATGTCTTTGTGCTCGCCGTTTTCAAGATAGTCCTCTACGCTGAATTTCATCGTGTTTTTCATTGCAATCCCCCCTTTATCCAAAGCCTTTCGACCTTTATGATGTCATTATACCCTTTTTAGACCAATAAAGCATAAACTTTTTGAAGCGCTTCATCAACTTTTTCAGGGTTCTT
>CAYLNI010000053.1:8962-12413 GCA_964384705.1 uncultured Fusibacter sp. | reverse complement strand
ACCACCAGCTTGCGCCATGTTCGGTTTACCACCGCCACCGCCGCCAGCGATTTTTGCCACTTCTCTAATGATATTGCCCGCATGTGCGCCTTTTTTAACCGCTGCATCAGATGCCATAGAGAGTAACTCAACTTTATCATCAACTATGTTAGCCAATACGACAACACTGTTTTCAAATCGGTCTTTGATCTGATCACCGAGATTTCTAAGTGTGTTCATGTCGATGTCTTCAAATTTTGCCGTTACCACTTGGTAGCCGTTCACTTCTTTCATTCCAGCAAGGATTTCAGAAAGTGCGCCTTTTGCAAGCTTGTTTTTGAGCATGTCGTTTTCACGTTGAAGCGCTTTGATTTCTGAAAGCACTTGCTCAGCCTTTTGCGTGACATCGTGTACGCTCGTTTTAAGAATATCAGAAACAGTTTGCATTTTTTCATCGAGTTGTGTTAACAAATTATAAACATTTTCACCAGTGATCGCTTCAATTCTACGTACACCAGCTGCAACGCCTGTTTCGCTTACTATTTTAAAGAGACCGACTTCAGCGGTATTTTTAAGATGTGTGCCGCCACAAAGCTCGATGCTGTAATCACCCATTGTGACAACGCGTACTTTATCGCCATATTTTTCTCCGAAGAGTGCCATTGCACCTTTTTCTCTCGCTGCATCTATCGGCATTTCTTCCGTTTGTACCGTAAGTGCGTTAAAGATTTGTTCATTGACGATCTTTTCGATTTTTTGAAGATCCGAATACGAAATGGCTTCAAAGTGTGAGAAGTCGAATCGCAATCTCTCTGGATTCACCATTGAGCCAGCTTGCTCAACGTGAGTGCCAAGAACGGTTCTAAGTGCTTTGTGGAGCAAATGTGTCGCAGAGTGGTTTCTAGCGGTTGCCATGCGGCTACTTATGTCAACACTTGCCGTCACATCGCTACCAACTTTGACTGTGCCTTTTAAAACGCGCACGTTGTGGCCGATGATTCTGCCAACGCTTTTTTTCGTTTCAATGACTTCTGCCATAAAAGTATCTGTATAGATATGTCCGATATCCCCAACTTGACCGCCGCCTTCAGGATAAAATGGCGTTTCATCAAGGACTAGAGTCACTTCCATGCCTTCGAACGCCTCGTCCACGATTTCTTCGCCGACGACAGCAACGAGTTTACAGACTTTTGTGAGGTTTTGGTAGCCGACAAACTGAGAAACGATGGTTTTAGGAAGCTGTGATACCGCTTCACTTGCCCAACCGAGCTCGTCTCCGCTACCTCTAGCTGTTCTAGCGCGTTCTTTTTGTTCGATCATTTGTGCTTTGAAAGCTTCTTCGTTGACGGTCATTTTCTTTTCAGCGAGGATTTCCATTGTGAGTTCAAGAGGGAAACCGTAAGTGTCATAAAGCTTGAATGCCTTATCGCCACTGAGCTCCGTGATGCCCTCAGTCTGCATCGCTTCAATATAATCACTTAAGATCCCTAGACCTTGATCGATCGTCGATTGGAAACGCTCTTCTTCAATAGAGATGATACGTTTGATATAGTCTTTTCTCTCCACAAGGTTTGTGTAGTTCTCGCCATATGCGAGAATCACAGTGTCGACGAGTTCCGTTAAAATGTTGCCGTTCATGCCGAGTTTCTTCGCATGTCTTGCAGCACGTCTGAGAAGACGTCTGAGCACGTAGCCACGACCTTCGTTGTTTGGCATGATGCCGTCGCCTACCATGAAGGTTACAGCCTTGATATGGTCTGTTATGATGCGTGTGGAGATATCCGTCGGTCTATCTTTGCCATAACCCAAACCAGAATGCTCAATGACAGCATCTCTAATAAGCTTAATCGTATCCACTTCGAAGATAGAATCTACTTCTTGCATGATACAAGCGATGCGCTCAAGACCCATGCCAGTGTCGATGTTTTTCTTTTCGAGTTCGTGGTAATTGCCTTGCTCATCGCGATCGTATTGCGTAAAGACGTGATTCCAGAATTCGAGGAATCTCTCACAATCGCAACCAGGTCTACAGTTTGGATCGCCACAGCCGTAAGCTTCGCCGCGATCAAAGTATATTTCTGAACAAGGACCGCAAGGACCTGTTCCAATTTCCCAAAAGTTGTCCGCTTTTCCAAGTCTCGTGATCTTGTGTTCCGGGATACCTATGACGTCACGCCAGATGTTGAACGCCTCATCGTCATCGAGGTAAACAGATGGCCAAAGCATCTCAACAGGCAGCTCCAAAACTTCGGTTATGAACTCCCAACCGTACTTGATTGAACCCTCTTTAAAGTAGTCGCCAAATGAAAAGTTTCCGAGCATTTCAAAAAATGTCGCATGTCTCGCAGTTACGCCTACATTGTCGATATCACCCGTACGGATACACTTTTGGCAAGTCGCCATCGTGCTTTTAGGCGGTACCTCTGTACCTGTAAAGTAGTTCTTGATCGGTTGCATGCCAGCGTTGACAAGCAACAAACTTTTATCGTTGAGTGGCACGAGCGGATAACTTGATGTCACATAATGTCCCTTTGATTCATAAAAGTCTAAAAACGCTTTTCTAATTTCATTTAAGCCCATATTTTTCATCGTAAAATCCTCCTGCGATTTATTGGGAAAACCATTTTCCTAAATTGTACAAAAAAACCTCCAAAGTCAGTATAGGGACGACATAATCGCGGTACCACCCTATTTATTGGACAAGTCCAATCGCTTTGAAGGTCAAAATGCATCTTAACGTTTGCAAAACGCAAAATCCTACTACTATTTCGGATTTTGAGCTCAGAAGCTGCTTCAATCACTTGCATCTCTTTCACCAAACGGATGCTCTCTAAAGGTGTGATTTACTCCTCTTCATCATAGCCAATCATGTGTCTTATTCATATTCTTATAACAGTTTACCATATTTGATTTAAAGGTGAAAGCGTTTTTTAGAATTCAATCTCCACAACATCGTGATGATCATGATCGTCGTTTGGATCAAACCCTTCAAGGCCTGCATATGATTTGCCTGCTTTTGTCGCATAATCGTATATCGCTGCTTTTAGCGCTTGCTCAGCGAGGACAGAACAATGGATCTTAACTGCTGGTAGCCCGCCTAATGCTTCGACAACCTGTTTGTTCGTCACTTTAAGCGCCTCTTCAATTGTCATGCCTTTAATGAGGACAGTAGCCATCGATGAAGCTGCAATCGCTGAGCCACAACCAAACGTTTTGAATTTGATTTCGTCGATGACTTCATTTTCAACCTTGATATAGATTCTCATGATATCGCCACATTTGACGTTACCTACTTCACCGATGCCATCGGCATTCTCGATCTCTCCGACATTTCTAGGATTCATGAAATGATCCATAACTATTTCTGTGTACATTATTTTTGTCCTCCTTGAATTCTATCGTAAAGCGGAGACCACTGTCTCAATTTTTCAACAACTTCTTTTAATGCGACGATCGTGTAGTCCACGTCTTC
>CAYLNI010000053.1:0-8941 GCA_964384705.1 uncultured Fusibacter sp. | reverse complement strand
TGGTCAATCTGAGTGAACCGTGTGCGATCTCATGTGGTAATCCGATTGCGAGTAATACGTGTGATGGGTCTAGCGATCCCGATGTACAAGCAGAGCCGCTTGAACCAGCGATGCCCTTTGCATTTAAACTTAAGAGCAGTGCTTCGCCTTCGATGAATTCAAAACATACATTGACATTTCCAGGGTGACGTTGTGTCGGATGTCCATTATGTTTGACATAATCTATAGTTTCTAAGATACCCTTTAAGAGGCGTTCTCTTAAAATTGTTAATTTTTCTACATGTGCATCCAAATTGTCAGTCGCAAGCTCTGCTGCTTTTGCGAATCCCATGATGCCAGGTAAGTTTTCAGTACCTGCACGTCTTTTCTTTTCCTGTGCGCCGCCCTCGATGAGGTTTTCAAGGCGAACGCCTTTTTTTATATAAAGTGCGCCAACGCCTTTTGGCCCATATATCTTATGACTTGAAACGCTCATAAGATCTATGCCAAGGGCATTGACATCTATATCGACATTGCCATAAGCTTGAACGGCATCCGTGTGAAATAAAACATTATGCTTGTGTGCAATTTTAGCTATTTCTGCAACAGGTTGCATCGTGCCGATCTCATTGTTGATAAACATGATGGATACGAGAACTGTGGTCGGTCTTATCGCTGCTTCTAGCGCTTCAAGACTGATAAGGCCCATATCGTCGACATCGAGATATGTTACTTCAAACCCTTCCTTTTCCAGTGCTTCACAAGTGTGCAATATCGCATGATGCTCGATTTTACAAGTTATGATGTGGTTGCCTCTTGCTTTGTTTGCACGCATAACCCCTTTTAATGCCCAGTTATCCGATTCAGAACCACCACCGGTAAAATATATGGTATCAGGCGTCGTATGCATGGTTTTTGCAACAGTTGCTCTGGCTTGTTCCAATGACTTTTTAGCATCTTGACCAAAGCCGTGAATACTTGAGGCATTTCCAAATTTTTCAGTGAAATAAGGCAGCATCTCTTGGAGCACTTCTTCTTTAACTGGTGTCGTTGCGGAATAATCTAAATAAATTTTTCTCAACTTCTTCCCCTCCAAAACTTTATTTGCATTCGCAGATGCTTTTGATAATCAAGCTGTCTTGATTGCTTCGATAATCATCGATCATATGCTGCAATGTGATTGAATTCACTACACTCGTAATGCTTTCATATATTTTTTCATAAATGACTTTCGTCACGCAGTAATCTGAATGATCACAGATGTCATCATCGCCATCGACGACAACACAATCCGTTGGTGCCAATGGTCCTTCGAGCGTGGTCAAGATAACGCCCACAGTAATCTCTTCAGGATTTTTAGCCAGCATATAACCGCCTTGTGCGCCACGTACGCTTTCTACGAGGTTTGCTTTTCTAAGTGGTGATATCAACTGCTCCAAATAATTGACGGAAATCGCTTGACGCTCGGCAATACTAGTGAGTGAAATTGGCCCATCGCCATAATTAAGCGCAAGATCAAACATTGCTTTTAGCCCATAACGGCCTCGAGTAGATAACTTCAAAATGACACACTCCTTTTAATCCCTAGTTGTTTACTAAGAAATCATTTTCATTATAATATATCCGATTAAATGCGTCAACTTTAAAGAACGTATAAGATATAAAGAATTTGTTAACATTTTACACATTTATGCCGATATATCTTACGAAGCAATTATTACGTCACGAATATGGGAGTATAACATGTCTGAAAGAACCAATGAGCTCTATATATTGACTCAAAAGGCACAAAAAATGGAGATGATCAATGAGGAAGTAGCGCTCAAAATCTATATTGACATATTTGAAAATTATACGCCAAAAATTTCAAAGACCTATGAAAGTGCGATACGGTTGCTCGAAAAAAGACAGCGCTTTTCTGAAGCACTCAAGATTTGTGATCAAGCAATTGAACTTATCAATAAAGATGAAGTTTCAGGGATCGTCGAAAAATTCGAGGCCACCAAAAAAAGACTGGAAAGAAAGATACAAGATCAAGGACCCGAAGAATCGGAAGTTGTGAAAAAGAAGTTTGTGCTTAAAAAACACCACGTCATACTAACGATCGGTTTAATTGCACTCGTATACTTCTTAGTGCGTTTCACGACACCGTATGGTGATCTCAACGTCGATCTAGAAGGCAAAGAAGCGTTGGAAGGTGGCGAGAATGTTTTTCATGAATCCACGGATCCAGAGACACAGAAATATGTCATAACGGAAGATATGATCGATGTCGCTACACGTGAAATCAAAAAAAATATCGAAGCAATAGATGCAGGTATCATTCCTCAAGAAGATACATTAGGCATCGCCATTATCGTTTCAGGTGGAACGACCTCCGAAAGGGGTAAAGAACTCGCTGAAGCATACTTAAAAAGCTTAGCTGGAGCCGCTTCAGCAACATACAGCGAACTCGCTGGACCTAAGTCGGATTCTCTTGGTGAGATTTATGACTATTATGAGTTGGTAATCACTGTCGGTACCGGTATCGAAGAAGACACATACATCGCTGAAGGTACCAAAAACAAGGGTGCTGACGATATCATTTGGCGAAAAAACAACTAAATATTATAACTTAAAAAGGAATGTCCAAATGAGTTGATCATTTTGGCGCATTCCTTTTATTTTGCATATTTTGAATCTACGTATCTTCAATGTGCGTCGACTGATTCCTTCTGAACGAACATCATCGATGCCGCTAGTTGGTCACTTACTTTATGGCCTTTTAAAAATTCAACGATCTTTAAGGCAAATGCCATGGCAACACCTGGACCTTTTCCAGTGATTAATGCGCCATCGTGGACGACTGGTCGATCATCGTGGACAAAGTCTTTAAGATCTGTTTCAAATCCTGGATAACAGGTGGCACGTCTCCCCTTTAAGAGGTTGTGTTCCGATAATACGATAGGCGCTGCGCAAATAGCTGCAATAGGCACTTCCGTTCGATACGCTTCAACAAGCAGATTTTTTAAAATAGTATCTTCAGACAAGTTTTTAGCACCAGGCATACCACCTGGCAGAATCATCATCATTGTGTCCGATAAGGAGGATATGGATTTTATGGTATCATCCATCTGAACCGTTATACCGTGTGAGCCAGTGACGTGCAACCCTTTCAAACCTATCATTTGCGTTCTTATATCGGCACGTCTCAATACATCGACGACTGTCAATGCTTCGATTTCTTCAAAACCCTCAGCAAAAAAAACATATACCATGGCGCCCTCCATTAATATTCGTTGACCTTAGTATAATCCTTCACATTTTTAAACATTGTTAATCCAGTTCTTGAACCTTTCCAAGTACTGTCCACCGTATTGTCTACGATGACCCATTTGCCATCTATGAATACTTCATTCCATGCATGGTAGCCATTGACAAATTTCGAATAGCCTTTGACGAGTTTGGTTGGAATGCCATGGCTTCTCTCAATCGAGGCAAAAAGTGCCGAATAATCATAACAGATCCCTTTTAGGTCTGCATACGTTTGTTCAACGCTTGGAATGTAGTCAGCTGTCAGTTTTGGTATTTTATCATAATCATAAGTTACATTTTTAACCATGTAACCATATAGTGTCGAAATGCGTTTGCTAGTTGTGGTATTAGATTTCAGTAGTGTTTTGCCAAACTCTATCGCCTTTTGATCTTCATTCCAGTTGATATTTTGAACTGCATTTAAAAAGACGATATTTGGATCTTTCAAATTGAGTTCCACAGATTTTTGTGCGACATAGACATATTTAGTACCACTTACATTTTTAAGCAAACCAATTTTATAGGTGCCATTGCCTAATTGAAGTGGAAATGCAACCGACGTCCCATCAGAAGAAAAAGGATAGGTTATCTTCTGATCCCCTTTCGATATCAACACTTTGTATTTAAGCGTGTCTGTTGCTTTATAAGCAATGTCGACGATACCCTTTCCTAGATTCGTTACGTCGATCGTCTCAGTGGTTGCGGCATAATCGAACGAACCAGTCAAACAGATGGCAATCAACAGCACGATACTCATTGTGACCATTTGTTTTTTCATAATCTTTCCTCCTTTCCAAGAGAATAAAAAAAGTCGTTGTCAAAATATAACTAGTCGTTTTCACCTAGATATCGTTTGATTGTATCATAATTTATACAATGGAGCAAAGCGTCCTCTTTTGAAATAAGACCCTCATTATACATATCGGCAAGACTTGCATCCATGCTTACCATTCCCACACTTTTTCCTGAATGAATGGCCGCTTCAATCTGCGGAATCTTTCCATCGCGAATCATATTGCGTATGGCGTGGTTCATGGTCATAATCTCAAAAGCAGGCACACGGCCAAGTGTGTCAGATTGAATCAACTGTTGAGAGATGACGCCTTGCAAAACAGTAGAAAGTTGAATTCTAACCTGTTGTTGTTGATTAGGTGGAAAAACATCGATGATGCGATCGATCGTCTTAGCTGCTCCGACAGTATGTAATGTCGAGAACACCAAGTGACCCGTTTCAGCTGCTGTAAGTGCAATGGAAATAGTTTCATAATCCCTCATTTCACCGATTAAAATAACATCTGGCGCTTGTCTAAGGGCAGATCTTAGGCCGTCAGCATAACTTCTCGTATCAATGCCAATCTCTCGTTGATCGACAATGCTTCTATCGTGTTTGTGGATGTATTCAATTGGATCCTCTAAAGTCAATATATGACACGCACGCTCTTTATTGATCAAATCGATGATACACGAAAGCGTTGTCGATTTGCCACTTCCAGTGGGTCCAGTGATGAGAACGAGCCCCTTTGATTTTTTGCGAACATTCAAGATAGACTCAGGAATTCGAAGTTTGTTTACATCAAGTTTGTCGAATTTGAGAACCCTAATCGCCGCTGCATGGGAACCTCGCTGCGTAAAAGCATCTACTCTAAAGCGACCAACATTACTCAATGAGTATGAAAAGTCCTTCTCACCATTTGCTAAGAATTCAGCATAGTGCGAATCCTTTTGTACGAGTTCTTTAACAAGCGCCTCCGTGTCTTCAGGCTTTAAATTTTTATCGCCTAGTTTTACGAAGTGTCCATGTACTTTAAGTGTCGGCGGTACGCCAACTGTGATAAAAAGATCCGAAGCGTCTTGTTTTATAGCCTGTTCCAATAATTGCTCGAGTGTAAACATTTCAGTTGCCCTCCGGGTCTTCAAAGTCTAATGTTTCATCGTACTCAAATTCCGCTGGTATTTCACGCCATTCAACGATCTGGATTGAATTGGCCTGTACATCATCCTTACTTATATCGATGGCGATTTTAACGAGTAGCTGTCTCGCCGTCGCTTCATCCTTTGAAACAAATGTAATCTCAGGTAGCCATCCCGACTTGAGCGTTTCACTTGTCACGTCGAAACTAAAATTACTTGTGTAATGTTTGTCAAAAAGTGGTGCTGTCATATAGCCATCATATAGATGATATAAGAATAGCTTGTCTATGGCCGCCTCATCTTCCGATAAGTTGGCTTTAATACCTTCAGGCAAGTCTGTTAAGGTCGACGGATCAAGGACATTATTTACAAAGTGCGATTGCGTATCCTCAATGGCCCTATCAAAAAGTTGTTCAAACGATTTGAAGTCCGAATCGGCAATACTCTCCAACTGGTAGTAGTCACTGGTCCACTGTGCATGCTTTCGGGCAATTTTCAAATTGGAATAGGACGACATCATGGCAAGGACGCCAAAAGTGATTAAAAGAAGCATAATCATGATGACGAGTACCGATGAACTGCCACGTTCACTACATATTGGCTTTATTTTAATAGGTTTTTTCCATCTCAATTTCATAGATTTGCTCCACTTCCGAATTTTCTTCTTTCTGGATCATCACTTTATAGTCGACAACGCTGTATTCAAGTGCTTGAATTTCTTCGGCAGTAAACAATAGCGTGTAGAGATATGCATCATTCGATTGAACAGGATTCCAATTTTCATCCAAATAGAGCTTACGACTCACGACATCACCG
The DNA here is from genome assembly GCA_964384705.1 of uncultured Fusibacter sp. Taxonomy (GTDB): domain Bacteria; phylum Bacillota; class Clostridia; order Peptostreptococcales; family Acidaminobacteraceae; genus Fusibacter_C. Next base: position 2,941 of record CAYLNI010000053.1, on the reverse strand, counting down.
GATTCTATCGATTCGGCAAATTTGAAAAGTGGCGCGTTAAAAACGCTTTCTAAAGTTCTGTCAAGCTCAATGGTTTCAAAAATCGTTTCACTCATTAGCACGCTTTGATCTAATGCCTCAGCTTGACCATTAAGCTTTTGAGATAACAAAAACATTTGAATGACATAGACGCTTAATATGGAAAGCACGGCGATTGATAAAATGAGTTCAACCAGCGAAATGCCTTTTTTCTTTTTATTAAATCGCATGACGCCTCCTTACTCTATCGTTTCAATTTCAGACTTGAGGGTTACCAATATATCTTTCAAATCTTTTTCACCTTTTTCAATGCCAACGACAAGGGAATGGTCACTACCCGACAGCGTTAATCCGTCAATCTCAGCGATTTCAAAACTAAGATCATCATTCGGTGTAACCCCTTTTAAAACGGTGGCTTCTCTTAAATGACCATCAGAAACATAAATCCAAGTTTCATAAACTTCGTCATTGATCGTTTCGAGTACAATTAAGGCGTCGCGATCATCAAATGCATTTGAATCGATTTTAATACTGTCAACTCTATCATTTTGTCTGATTTTCGTGACGATGTATGAGCTGGCGATTCGTATGGATTCACTTTCAGCCTTGTTTTCAACCAACGATTCATATGTCGTGGTCGTAGCAGCTGCTAGCATAAATATGCCCAAGCCGAATAGAACCAGCAACATCATCACAATTGACATCTCTATCAGGCTATAACCTTGATTCGCATGAATCATTTCATTCGTTTTATGTCTCATATTGGCCTACCATTTCTTGTAGACGGCAATTACTGGCATTATATTGGAAGCTATAAACTCATAATGATAGTAATATGCAGACTCATTGATAACCAAACCGTAGTGATCCACCAGGTATTGAATCGGCGGATAACTGCCCTCTATGGCATAGCACTGAACAGCCGCTTTTTGAATGGCTTCTTCCACGGATTTTACACGTTCAAAATCAGCCGTTTTCGTAAAACCATCTATCCCATTATTCGATTGTGCCAAAAAAGCAATCAGCAATACGATTACGATCAAGTAAGTGTGTTGAAATACCCATTTCATAGCGACTCCTTATCCAATAGAGGACATGATGTTGATAAGCGGTAACATGACGAGCAATAAAATCGCCCCTACAATGACAGATAGTATGATGACCAAAGTCGGTTCAATTGAAACGGTCAATCGGTTTAGCGACCTACTTAACTCTCTATCGTAGACATCGGCAATTTTTTCGAGCATGGTATCAAGCTCACCTGTTTTATTGCCCAGGGCGATCATTCTGACAAACAATTCTGGAAACATAGAGGTTTCCTTAAGTGCAACATCTAGAGCAACCCCTTTTTCAACTTTTTCATTGACACTTTCAAGTTGATTTTGAACATATTTGTTGTTCATGAGCGGGATGATCATATCTAGACTCGTCTGAATTGGCATGCCACTCTTTGTCAATATCGAGAGCGCACGTGCAAATTTCACGACCACTGACTTTCTATACAACTTTTTAACAACAGGAAAGTTCATTAAAATGTGGTCCCTGTGATCCGGAAAATTATTGGTTTTAAATATTAAAATGAAATAACCCAACACTAACACTGCCAATCCGATGAGTATCAGCATACCATTTTGCAATAGTCTACTGAAATTCAAAACAAACTGGGTTGCTGTCGGTATACTACCACCAACAGATAAAAGAATTTCGTGGAAAATCGGCAGCACTTTTAAAATCAACAATAAGATAACCGCTGTCATGAGGCCAATTAATACGAATGGATATGTTAAGGCATTTTTAACCTTTTGTTTCAATAAATCGTTTTGCTCATAATAAACGGACAATTGCTCAAACACATCGCCAAGGCGACCGGTCTCTTCAGCTATTTTCAACATGGATACTAAGTATTTCGGGAATACACCTCGATTTTCAATCGCTTCATGAAGTGGCAATCCTGATGACACTTCATTAGATATTTCTGTAACCACAGATTTTAGTTTTGTATCAAATACATCGCCTGCCAACAATTGAAGGCCTTCAAGATATGGCAGACCCGCCTTGAAAACGACAGAAAATTGATAGCAAAAAAGTGATAGTTCAGCTGGTTTCAAAATTTGTCCTTTTAAATTATTTTCCATAGTTTGACCACCTTAGTTTATTGATGCTGATTGATTCTTTTATACCCGACAAGCACCCCTTTAAACGTGTTGACGTCATATTCATATCAGCATAAGCAAATGCCACAAAATGATGTTTTAACGGTTCTTATAGACTTAGTTTACACTATCGCTGTATTAAAATCATCTATTATAAAACGAATTGATTGTACATCAGATTAAATGGGTATAACGGACAATATGGAGGGCATATTATGTCTAAAAAATCATCAATAAAAAGTGAAGAAAATCAGCGTCTCGAACAATCCAGACGCAAGAAAAATCTATTTTGCGGACTACTTCTAGGATTACTCGCTGGATTCTGCATCGGCTATTGTGTCCGTAAATGCACCTCAGGGGATGCGCATAAGCGACTCGCTGAAAAGGCATTTTATCGCGAGCGACTTGGAGAGATAAAAAATGCTCTGGGTCAAATTAAAGCGCACATTCATTTTAGCGGCCATGAAACTGATGTAAGCTATCATTGTGACAATCTTGAGAATAAAATAAATGCGGAATTAAATAATTAAAGGGAATGCAATTTCCTGTGGAAAAAGGAGCCTTAAGGCTCCTTTTCATTCTGGTGCATATTTCGTGCGTTTTAGATAAGCCGTGATGACGCCTTCATACCCAAGCTCAGTTGGCCTATAATAGCGTTTGTCTTTGATGGCATCTGGTAAATACTGTTGCTTGATGTAGTGCGCATCATAACTATGTGGATAATCGTATTTTTTACTTTTTTCACCTGCTATATATTTGCGTTCAAGGGC
>CAYLNI010000052.1:0-17028 GCA_964384705.1 uncultured Fusibacter sp. | reverse complement strand
AGGCAAGCTCGTCTTCTCAGATGATTCATTTGAATACTATTTTGACAAAGACAACCATGGTGCGATCGGACGAAAAATGGTAGAAAAAGTTGGCTTGACTAAAGACATTTTGGACGGTATTGAACACCATCATTTGGACTATAATTTGCTCAATTCCAAATCGGATGAAATTACAGAGCAACCTTACTATGCTCAGATTATCAGAATTGCAAGTGATTTTGACCTATATATGAATTACGAAACCACAAATAAAAATGCACCGAATTTTATAGAAGATATGCAGCCGCTTATCGGTTCGATCTATTCACCACAATTTATGCGTATTATGACGGATCTATTAAGTAAAAAAGACAACGTGCTATTAAAAATATTTCAAAATGAGGTTGTCGATGAAAACGAGCTATTATAACAAAATTAAGTTGCTTTCATTAATAGTCGTCTATCTACCTTCGTTGTTTATTGGTATCGGGTTTTTAATGGCATTTGATAAGGCGACAGGCATACGTGTACAGGCATTGCACATCGCCATATTCATCGTTTTAGATAGCCTTATTGCCGTATTTCTAAGCAAGAAAATAAGGGGACTTTTTGATGAGGAAATAGACCAAATCAATATGCTTGAAACGTTTAATAGTGGCGATGCCATCTTTGAACGCAAAATTTTGAAGTTGAAGAATGCGAGCAAAGCCATAGATAAGCTTATTCTAACAATTAAGGAACAGGAACAGGCGACACATGAAGACATGATGGCTTTTAAAACCCTACATCAAAATGAACTTGAGAAGAAAATTGTTCTTGAAAACGCCATAGCAATGCAGAATAAAATAGACCATGCCTTGCTCGATTTAACGTCACAATTTTTAATACGAATCGATCCTGAGGGTATGATTCTACAAATTAACAATGCATTTACAATGCGCTTGGGATATACGGAACAAGAGCTTATCGGAAAATGCATTACAGATTATATTAAAACTGAAAATGTGAACATAGAGTCTATTATTCATTCTCAAAATGAACCAATATTCGTATCCATGCTCATGAAAGCATCAAATCCAAATGCCAACGAATATATCAGCATCACAACAACACCGTTAAAAGATGGCACATTTTTATGTGTCGGTAAGGCGATCAATGATGAAATCGCGCTTCAGAGCAATATTCTACGTAAAAATAGAGAACTGGAGTACATCAATCAAATCAATTCGTCTTTGATAAGCAATTGGGATATTGAAGCTTTGCTAGACAACATAATTAAACGTATTGATTATCTATTCAATATTAAACTGGGTGGCATTTATGTCCTTGATGATACAAAAAAGTGGCAGTTAAAATCATACGCTTCAAAACATTATTCAATAGAACAAATCATTGCTTTGGACTTGGCTCAGCTGTTTTCTGAAGATATGTTAAAAAATGCTTCAATTAAGACGATTGAGTCAAATATTGAGAATCTGAATTACCTGATATTGTCACCACTTGAAGTCGATCAGGAAATTATTGCGATTCTAGTGCTTGCAATGGGACAAGAAATGAATGCAAACGATATCAATATTTTGAAAATGTTTAAGAATCAGGCATCCATGGTCATTCAGCGCGCCATTATTTACGATGAGCTTCGAAAACAGTACTTTGGCACAATTGAAGCACTTGTAAACGTCATTGAAGCCAAGGATAAATATACTGAAGGTCACTCACGGAGGGTGTCTAGATTTGCTGTTGAAATCGCAAAAGAAATGGGCTATAGTAATGAAGAGATTGAGAATATTGAAATTGCAGGATTGTTGCATGATGTTGGAAAAATTGGCATCGATCAGAGCATACTAGCCAAGCGTGGTCGATTGACGGATTATGAATATGAAGTCATCAAAGAACATCCAACGAAAGGCATCCAAATTCTCGAAGCGATCAGTTTTGATGATAAAATTAGAGATGGCATTTTATACCATCATCTCAGATATGATTTATCAGGTTATCCAAAATCAAACATTGAAAAATTGCCGCTTTATGCTTGTATAATCGGCATTGCAGACGCATTTGATGCCATAACATCAGCAAGATCCTATTCCAAAGCACGTACGATTGATGATGCCCTTAAAGAGTTTGTAAAATTAGAAGGCAAGCAATTTGACCCAGAAATGGTACGTGTATTCAAACGTATGATCATACAAAATCGAGAAAGGCTTCAAAGTATCATCGATGACGTTGAAGTCAATCAATTAGACTAAGTTAGGAGACATTATGTCATATCAAGCTTTATATAGACAATGGCGGCCACAGGATTTCGATGAAATCATCGGTCAAAACCACATTATTATACCTTTGAAGAATCAGATTGTTTCAAACAGTTATGGGCATGCCTACATTTTTTCTGGTACGCGTGGAACGGGTAAAACATCCACTGCCAAGATTTTTGCTAGAGCTGTAAACTGTTTAAACAATACGGATGGAAACCCTTGTAACAAATGTGAAAATTGCTTGAGTATACTTGAAGACCAATTCATTGATGTCGTTGAAATGGATGCTGCATCCAATAACAGCGTTGATGACATAAGAGAACTAAGAGAGCATATTAAATTTGCACCATCTAAAGGCAAATATAAAGTTTACATCATAGATGAGGTTCACATGTTGTCACAGGGCGCTTTTAACGCTTTGTTGAAAACACTTGAAGAACCACCTGAGTATGTATTATTTATCTTGGCAACGACAGAATTGCACAAAATACCTGCAACGATTCTATCTAGATGTCAACGATTTGATTTTAAACGTGTGTCTTATGATCAGATTTTGACAAGGCTCATTCACATATGCACAAAACTCGAAATAACTTATGATGTTGAAGCCTTAAAACTTATTATACAGAAAAGTGATGGCGCTGTAAGAGACACTCTTAGTAGTTTGGATCAATGCTTAAGCGTTAGTGAACACAAGTTGACTATAGCAGATGTCGTGGATATCCTTGGTGTCGTAGAGAAGACGCAAATACTAACACTGGTTCAATTCCTTGAAACAGTTCAACCTGCAGAAGTTTTGTTAACCGTTGACAACATAATGAAACAGGGAAAGGACCTCAATCAATTTATCAGTGCAATGATTGAAGTGTATCGAGACATATTGATAATGACGATGGTTAAGGAAAACCATTCGACATTAATTGATGCTTCAACTGAGTATATAGAGAGTATTAATGATATAGCTGTTAACTTAACACCAAATCATTTATCTCGTGCATTGGACCATTTAATCGATTTATCTAAAACGCTAAAATATGCCCAAAATAAACGCGCTCTTTTTGAAACGACTTTAGTTAAACTCATGTACCCTGAAACTGAAATGAGCTTCACAAATTTGATAGAACGTGTAGAGCGCATCGAAAAAAAACTTGCTAATGGATTAGCGACTCAGCCAGTAACAACAAGTCAAACGCAAGTTCATTCAAGTCAGCAAAAAACAGCTCAGCCGTTAATCAACCGTACATCTGAAGTTGACAGTATAACTTCAGAAAAAAACGAAGATAAAATAGTTGAAAGTTTCATTGAATTTACGGATCGTGAAATCACAATTGAAGATGTACAAAGTCAATGGCAAGCTTTTATTGATGGGGTATCAGCTGAAAAGAAAGGCCTAATTCCTTTACTTCAAGGCTCGCAGCCAATTAGGCTCAATCACAATAGGTGTTTGGTATCGCTGTTACCTGAGAGTAAGATGTTTATGTCGATGCTTGGGACACCTGCAAACGCAGAATATCTTAATGCTAAAATTTCGAGTCTCGTTAAGAAATTATTGGTGCTAGAATATGATATAATTGAGTCAAGTCAAGATTCATCACAAAATTCGACTCAAGATTCAAATGACAAAGAAGCACAAATTAAGAACTATTTCAAAGATTTTAAAAATGTGCTTGAAATAAAATAATCACACAATTTAGGAGGACGACCATGGCAAAGGGTAAAGGACCAATGATTCCTGGAAATATGAACAATATGATGAAACAAATCCAAAAGATGCAAAAAGATATGACAGATGCTCAAGAAAAATTAGAGCTTGAAACTTTTGAAGCGACTGCAGGTGGTGGTGCAATCAAAGCAACCGTCAATGGAAAAAAAGAGCTCGTCAGTATAGAACTTAAACAAGAAATTGTGGATCCAGATGATGTTGAAATGTTGCAAGATCTCATTTTAGTGGCTGTAAATGAAGCGCTAAAAATAGCAGAAGAAACAATGTCAAAAACGATGAGCAAGTATACAAGCGGCATGAATATGCCAGGATTGTTTTAGGTGATGACAAATGTCTAAATTTATACCTGCTATTAGCAGGTTGATCGATGAATTTGCAAGATTGCCAGGAGTAGGCAAGAAAAGCGCTCAGCGTTTGGCTTTTCATGTGATCAACATGGACCAGACGCAGGCTGTAAGTTTTGCTGAAGCAATACTTGATGTCAAAAGAAAGGTTAAATACTGTGAACGTTGTTTCAACATCACAGATCAGGTTATTTGCGACATATGCAATGATCAAAGAAGGGACCATGAACTCATCTGCGTTGTCGAAAGCCCTCGAGATTTAATCGCAATAGAAAACACAAAAGAATTTCATGGGTATTATCATGTTCTACATGGTGCGATTTCACCTATGGAAGGCATTGGCCCAAATGAAATAAAGATCAAGGAATTGATCATAAGGTTACAAGGAGATGAAACCAAAGAAATCATCATCGCTACGAACCCTTCTATCGAGGGCGAGGCTACAGCTATGTATATATCTAAGCTACTAAAAGGCACTGATATCGTTGTGACAAGATTGGCACATGGTATCCCTGTTGGTGGTGATTTGGAATATGCTGATGAAATCACGCTTGCAAAAGCGATTGAAGGTCGTCGTGTCCTTTGATGCATAAAACAGAATAATTTTCATACAATTTGGAATTATGCAATTTCCTCATTTAGATCAAAATACCACATTTATCGTTAATAATGTGGTATTTTATTTTTTTGTTATTTACATAAATTGGAAAAGATGATATATTGTTTACATTATTTACCAGTGAGGTGTTGAATGCATGTATTAATTTACTACGACAGTTATCAAGAAGAATATTACCAAAAACTGAAGGGCTATTTTCCGGATATGGTTGAGATAAAAAACGCCTATACGCTTCAACTTGCATTTTATGAAAGCCATCACCCTATCCTAGTGATCATCTCTCAACCTACAAAAGCATTTATGGAATCGCTTTTAGCACTTAATTGGTATCGTATCATCAGCTTCATAGGTATCAGGGACATCAATCATAAAAATTTGACAGGTGTCTTCTTTGAAGATGAAAGGACATTCAAACTCAAAATGGATCAAGCAATCGAAGAGCGAAATAGTGCGCGTCTTCTGTCTTACATGGGGCAGTTTGAAGGCATAGAAGATGACGATGTGCGATACCTTGAAGCATTATCTGGCTTGCCAATCAAAGAACCTACAAAATCAAATAAGCAATATCGTAAGAAAAAATTCGATATGAAGAAAGGCTTGATCGCAGTCATGGGTAGTCCAGAAATGGCATCAGCAGTTGCAAAATCAATTGCAAAACAGACGCGAACCAAAGTGCTAGTTATAGATGGAGACTTGATGAAACCGAGTATGGATCAAGTCTTCGGAATAAGTAAACTACAGACGTCAATAAAAAGCCATTTAACTGGCATCGATAATACGGGGATAAACATTGCCTTAGATACTATGGTTAAAGGATTTGACCTCAGTGAAGGGATCAAGGCTTTTACAAAGTATGGCGGCCATAATATCAGAGTGATGCTTGGCAATTACAATCTATATAATTACGAGCATTACGAAGAAAAGCAAGTGAGGTTATTAATCTCAAGATTGCACAATCATTTTCATACCATTGTCTTAAGCGTTGGCGATAACCCATATGACAGTTTGACCATGCTTGGCCTACATATGAGCGGTATTAATATCATCGCCTGTCAAAAATCAATTTCGGATGTAAGGTTTAAATATAGCTTAATGGAGATACTAAGTGTGAAGCAAGGCTTGCCACAAAGCAAAAATCTCATCATGACTTATGACGACATATTTCAAGGGAAAAAAGTGAATACTTCTGTGATTAAACATCTTTTTAAAAAAAACTATATTGGACATTATAGTCAAAAGCAGCTCATGTTTCCAAAGTGGTTGGATAAAATTTCGGAAAGGATGACAGTATGGGATTGATACAAAGTCTGAATGTGCCTTACGATGGTAAAATCATCTGCGAGTTTCATACGAATAGTACCATAGTTTCAAAACTACTCGATCAGATAATCATTGATTTTTCAGGATTGATTGCAGACATTGAAGATAAAAAAGTGGATAAGTCCGTATTGGACAAAGAAATTGAGAAGCGCATCTCAAGTCAAAAAGGGATTTATGAACCAGATGAAGTGAAACGTTTGATATTTGATACGATATATGGCTACGGTGCGTTGCAACCACTGATTATTGATTCAAAAATTAGCGATATTGACATACCAAGATATGATTATATCCTAATCAAAAGGGAAGGGATCATTGAGAAATCACAACTGAAGTTTGAAAGTGAATCTGAGTTTGAAAGATTTTGTAAGTTACTTATCATAAGGCATGGTGGCATGATCAATGAAGTGGATAGTCATTGTCGCGTTAGTGACAAAGTCAATCATTTGAGGATAAACGTCTGCATTCCACCAAGGAATGTCAATGGCACGTCATTAAATATAAGGAAGCATGCAACACGATCACTTTGCTATTCCGAGCTGAAACATCTTGGCTTTATAGATGACCAGGCATTAAATGTATTAAGTGAGTTGAGCCATTCAAAAGCCAATTTGCTCATCTGTGGTAAAGGTGCAGCAGGAAAGACCACTTTGCTTAGAACACTCATCGATTCTGGGGATGAATATGAAAGAGTGTTGATATGTGAGACAGATGTTGAACTTTATCCACAGAAACAAAATGTTATTGTGCAATCTATTAAAAAAAATGAATTTGGTGGAAAAACTATGACTTTGTCAGACCTCATAAGAGAGGGCTTGACGATGAGTTTGGACACGTACTGTATTGGCGAAATCGTCAGTGGGGAAGCTTGGGATTTCATCAAAGCAGGTTACACCGATCATAGAGTGATGGCGACGATCCATGCTAGCAATGCCCGTGATGCGTTGGACAGACTTTTAATGCTCATTGAAAATGAAACGCGCATTAAACAGGCACAGCTTATGCAAATGATCTCAAGAAGTGTGGGGTATATCATTTACGTTCAGTCCTTTAAACTTTCTGAAATTATAAAAGTAAGCCACTATGATCGTGATCTTTCAGAATATGTGACACAGTGCGTCTACAGTAGGACAGAGGTAAAAGCATGATTGGCGTAATTGTTTTTTTAAACGCATGTGTCGTCATACTCATGACTCAAATTCTAAATCACCTCGAGATACGCACCATCAAATTAAAACATTCCTTAAATATGCATTCATATCAGACGTATTTCAACATAAAAGACTTCGTTGAAAAGCGCTACATTATGCAAACTTTTTTAAGTGAACGGTTAACGGTACAAGATTTTCTGTTATTGGTGCTGCTATGGTGCATAATGATTGTCACATTATTTAGTGTACTTGGCATGGTGAACATCTTGGGTTTGACCATGATGATTTTAGGCTTAGCCACGCCCATACTCTTATTGGAAAAATACATTGACCGAGTGGATCTGTCAATTGATAAGGGTATTTTTAATCTACTGACTCAAATCAACGCTCGCATGCTGAAATCGGAGGACATATTGCGTGCCCTTCAAGAAGCGGAGCAAACGATCGACAATAAACATATCATCAAAATCATCAGTATTTTTAATCGCACGATCAAACTTGGCCTTCCACCAACTCAAGCTTTTTCTAGACTACAAATAGTCACGCGCAACGAATACTTAAAGTACCTTTTCACCAATATCGAGATCGTCTATCTGAGAAGGGGTAACGTACATGAACTGATGAGAGCGCTTGAAAACGAGTATACATCAATTCAAATTGAAATTAATAAAAGAAAAGTGGCGCTTGAGCATGAAAAAAACATGACGCTGTTTAGCTTGTCTTTGGTTGTGTTAACCACTATGAAAATCATAAAGGACAACGATTATATTTTGACGTTTTATAGAGCAAACTCATTTTTATCAGCTTTCTTGGCTTTGTTTGTCATCATTGGAATGGGCTTTGTATTAAAAGCAAGTTTTACAAAATATTGATCGGAGGCTTAAGTGAACATAGGGATTGTCGTGATTTTAGTAAACACTGTGGCACTGTTGATATTATTGATGGTTCTTTTCCAAAGAGTTGATGTCCAATCGTTAGTCATGAAAGTCTCATTTAAAAAGCCTTTTTTAATGATGCATTCAAAACAGTCACAAACAGAGCTAACGAAAAATTTCTATCGGTTATACAAATATATGTATTTGCAATCAGCCTCTGGATGTAGACCAGAAGAGCTTCTTAAGACACTATACAGGGTTGTAAAAACGAAAAAGCTTAGAAAATCATTGTTACAAATGTCTGTCATAATCTCGCAAAGCAATGATGTTCAGAAAGCACTAAAGTATCTCAAGCATCAATTCAATCACGAGGAAGGCCTTATTTTGATTGGAATCCTTGAAAGTATTGCCATAAGTGGTTTATCAAAAGAAGCGTTTCTTAGGCTCGATCACATGCTCTTTCAAAAGTATTTGTCACAAATGAGAAGAGATACAACCCGTATCAAGCGATTGTACTTCTATTCTGTTGTTTGCTTCGTTGCAGCAGCTTCAGGCGTATTATTTCTACCCTTAATAGATCAGATGCTTAAATCTGCAAATATAATATTCAATTGAGGAAATTGCATAATCATTTGAAACTTAACAAAAATATAAACATGGAGGATTACAGGATGAAAAAATCACAAGTAAATCAAGGTGAAAAAACAGGATACAAGAACAAATCGAACAACAAAAGAGAGGTAAATAAATGGCGTTCACGCTTAAGTACTTTAATTCAATGTGAACGCGGTGAATTCGGTATGAGTGCCATTATAGGAATAGCAATAGGTCTTATCATTGCAGCTTTTATACTTATACCGGGTCTTCAAACCTTTGCCACAACAATTATGTCTGACATGGAGCTATGGTGGACGAATTCTATTAGTTCTCAGATCTTTCCAAACTGATATGGGTGTTGATCAAACTGTAGTAATGGGTGTTGCTTTGGTCATACTGCTCGCTTTGTTTGTCGTTGCATTCGATTATGTCATACCCATGATTCTAAAATTTGAGTTCGACACGATATGTAGAAAATACGTCTTGTTGTCTGAGTCTCAAAATGGGCTATCCACTGAGGATTATCAGCAGTTAATTTTGGAGATAGAACAATTAGGACTCTTTGACCATCAAATTGAATACGGTAAAATTGGCGAAGTCAAGCGAGGAGAGGTTCATGTTTTTACAGTTGAGGGCATTTATAAGCACATGCGATTATCATCGATTTTTACTCGAACAGATAAAGAGATCAAATTTTTATTTAAACAAGATTATCTTGCACGCAAAATCGTCATGTAATGAACGAGGTGCTTCATCCATAGGGCTTGTAATAACTGTTTTCTTTGTTTTTTTATTAATTCTTTTACCGATGAATTTATTTGTTCAAGAGATGAATGCCTATCGAATGATAAATCACAAAGTTCAAATGGCAACAGAAATGGCTTGTTTCGATGTATTTTTCCACTTGGACGCAGACGCATTGAGCGAAGAAAATCTATTTTTGGATATCGCATTACTAACTGCTTTTGAATCTGATTTAAGTGAAAGATTGATGAGAACGGATGCACTCAATATTGACTTTGATAACCTCACAGTCGTTTTTTTGAAGGACCAACACCCAAGTAGACTTCAAGTGAAATTTGAGTATCCTTACGAGATGCAATTTCTCCTCAAAGGGTTAATAACGAAGAGAGTAAGTGTTGCATTGAACTATGAATTGCCGATGAATAATTGAAGGGAGAAGTATGAAAAAAATCATCATTATTATTTTATTGTTACTGAGTGGTGGTCTTATAACGGGTTATGAAATCAATCAAATCAAATCCGCACAGATGGTCACACGTGTGCCGATAGTCGTTTTAAAAGAGACGCTTGAAGTGGGTGCTGTACTTGATTATGATTCTCTTGAAATCAAGGAAATTCAAGAGGCGTTTGTCACAGAAAATACGTATAATGATATTGAAGATGCCATAGGAAAAACACTTGCAATCGGTTTGACAAAGGGGACAATTCTAAGTAAAAATATGATTACTGAGCAGATGTTCTTTACACCAGCAAAAGGGCATTCATTAACGGCTATAGCGCTTAAACCTGAAGCGATTATGTGTTGGGAAGTAACGGATGGCGAAATGGTAGACCTTGTTCATGTGAACCTAGAAGGACAGCTTAGCCATATTGGAAAAGTCATTGTGAAGGGGTATTATGATCAAGAGATGACGCAAAAAAACAACTTTTCTTCATTGCCGGCTTTCGTACTGGTTGAAGGAGAAAGCCATATTATTGAGGAGGTCATTCGATTAAGAGACAATGGAAGAGTTGAGGTCACTAAAAGTCGATGACTATTGAATGATACAAATTTCTTATTTATAACCCATACTGGATATCTACCTAGATAGTTTGATATAATACAAATATCTATTGAAATTAGATTTATGTAGTTTCTTAAATATCAGGGGGTGCTTATGGATTATAGTCGCCTTTCAAGAGAATCGTTGATTCATGAAATCAAGCAGTTGAATCTTGAAAATGAACGGATCAGATTAAAGAGCATTGGCAGTCAATTTAGAATTCAGGATTGCTTAAACGATATCCATGCACCAGCTTTTATTGTAAACACAGAATTCAAAGTTCTTTGGGCAAACAACTATAGTTCAGATATATATTTTGAATTATTGGACAAGAAATGCTATCAAGTATTTTTTGGCTTTGAAGAAATGTGTCCAGGATGCTTAATGCAGGCGAGCGCAACGAGTTTAAAACAAAACGACCTATATGTGAATGGTACTTCCGTTCATTTCATTCCGATTATTAGAGAAGACAAACTTCAAGGCATACTAGAAATACAATATATTTCAGAAGACAAGAATCGATCAGCGGAGAGCATCGTCGATAAAATCACAGAATTAGAAGCGCTACTGGAAACCAATAAGCAAAAGCATGAGAATATAAACACTCTTATGATGAATTTTTCAAAAGCCATGCGTGTGCCATTACGTTCTTTCATCGGTTTCTTTCAAGTGCTTAACGAAAATGACAACGAAGAACTTAAAAAGCAATATCTAAATATACTAAAATTGAATTCGGAAGTGCTTTATGAAACACTCAATAAAGTGCTGTTGTTCTCAAAATTTGAAAATGGTGAAATTTCAGGAAAAAAAGAACCGTTTATCATCAGAAGTCTTGTTGAAGAGACGTTGGCTCAAGTTGTATTGCCGAGCAATACACAAAAGTTGCCTGACTACAAACTCATGATGACAGAATCGTTGCCAGATATCATGATTGGTGATGCCTTTCGGTTTAAGTTGTTAGTGGCATATCTATTAGAATTTTCACAGCATATATCAAATAGGAAATTCATTGAAATCAAAGTATCGGATATTTCACAAACACATTCAAAAGTCGTACTAAAAATCTCGATACAAACGAGCATTCATATTGAAAAACGTCAAAAGTTTTTAGACTATTTCGATCTTGATTTAAATAATCAATTTGAAAGTATTGAAGAATATTCTTTGGGATTGGGATTAAATCTTGCTAAAAAAATAGTAGATGATTTAAATGGAACACTTGAGATGTCTTCTGGACTCGATGATACGTTTTATATTGATATGACGCTGAGCTATGATAAAGTCATCCCACGCAATGAAGATAATGTTAAGATCTATCAACATAAAAAGAAACTTTTAATTGCCGATTTTGAAAAGCCGATGTTGTCTCTTGAACTATTTAAGAACTATGATGTCTATTTTGCACATACTGGAGATGAAGCGATCCATCAATATTTTACAATAGAACCAGATTTGACGATCATCAATGTACTCATCGAAAATTGTGATGGTTTCAAAGTTTATGACGAGATTGAAAGGCGTAGAAAACATAATACACCTATAGTTGCGATCTCTAATAAACTCGTTGATAATGAGAGGGAGTTTCTCAGAGACTACGGTTTTGATGAGTATTATCCTAAACCACTTAGCGATGAAAAACTACAGAATATCGTCGACAACTATTTTTAAAGTCTAAAAGTGTATCAGAAAAGGAAAAATGATTAGGGGGCGATATTGCCTCCTTTTGTGTTATAATGGAATATAAATGTGAAACGAAATGGAAACAAACAATATGGATGGTGAATTATGAATTTTCGTTGTATTGCAACGGCAGTATTTGGAATGGAAGCAATCTTAGGACAAGAAATTAAAGACTTAGGTTTTGAAAATGTCGTCGTTGAAAACGGTCGCGTTTTATTTGATGCGGATGAGATGGGCATCGCAAAAGCAAATCTATGGCTTAGAACAGCTGAACGCGTTTTTATCATGGTAGGTCAGTTTAAAGCAACTTCATTTGAGCAATTATTCGATCAAATTGCAAAGCTTCCTTGGGAAAACTATTTACCAGTGGATGCGACTTTTCCGGTCAACGCAAAATCGGTCAAATCAGCGCTGTTTAGTCTATCGGACATCCAAAGCATCAGCAAGCGTGCTATCGTAAAGCGATTGACAGGTGTATATAAAGTAGAGTGGTTTAAAGAAACGGCAGAAACCTACAGTATTCTTGTGGGCATATTGAAAGATGAAGTGACTGTGAGCATAGACACATCTGGAGCGGGTCTTCATAAGCGTGGCTATAGAGAACAGGGCAATGAAGCGCCTTTGAAAGAAACATTAGCAGCGGGCCTACTCCTTGTAAGCAAGTGGCAATCTAAAATACACTTGATTGATCCATTTTGTGGTTCGGGAACGATTGTCATCGAAGCTGCGATGATCGCAAAGAACATCGCACCTGGTTTGAATCGACCTTTTGATTCAGAAAAATGGCGTCTCATCGATCCTCAAATATGGGAATCGGCTAGAACGGAAGCACGTGCGCAAATCAAACAAGATTTGGACATTACTCTTGAAGGATACGACATTGATAAAAGATCTGTCTCAATTGCACAAAAGAATGCAAAGCTTGCAGGCGTTGAAGACATCGTTCACTTTCAAGTACGTGATGTAAAAGACTTCAGCACGAAAAACCAGTATGGCTACATTATTTGTAACCCACCATATGGCGAGCGTTTAAATGAACTCCAAGAAGTAAAAAAACTATACCAGTTGATGGGAGACATTTTTGCCCCTTATAAAACCTGGTCAAAATACATTATTACGTCGTACGAAGATTTTGAAAAAGCATTTGGCATACGCTCAACAAAAAATAGAAAATTATACAATGGCCGTATCAAGACGTACTTCTATCTCTATTTTGGTGAAAAACCGCCTAAACAAAGGCGTGACATTGAGTCAATAGAGGTTAAACAAGAGAACGAATCATAAAGTGAGGATCTATGAAGAGAGGGCATGGTTTATCGTGGCTGATTTTATTGATTAGCATATTGTTTGTCATGCAATTTGAGAATATTGTGTCACAAGCATCAAAACTCGTAGATGAAAATTATAGAAGATCCAACCAAGTATTTTTCAATCTCAATAATGATTTCGAATATCGTGCGCAAATTTTTACGATTGAAGATGCGTTTTTAATCGTTGGTAGAACATCGGTGCAGTATATATCCAGTGATGGGCACATTCTTTGGGAAAAAGATGTTGCCTCTCAAAATGTTAGCGTTGCAGCGGGTTCTGACTACTTCGTTCTCGCTGAAAAAAAAGCCGGTGACGTGTTCGTTATCAATCGGGATGGCGAGATTATTGCGAAGCGATTTGCTCTTGGTGCCATTGAATCCATTAAAAGTTTTGAGGATGCTTATTTCGGCGTTCTTAAAGCAAACAATGAACTCATTTTACTCGACAAAAAGTTAAAAACCGTATGTAGTACGATTCTCCCAAAAGGGGTTATCATCGACTATGATTTGGATATCGACAAACAAAATATCGCAATCGTACTCCTTGATCTAAGTCGAAAAGAATTTAACTCGAAGCTCGTCCTCGCCTCATTTGGAGGTAGTATAACAAGTGGTAGCAACATCTCAGGGGAAATCGCATACGATATGAAATTGTTTAAAAATCACATTGCGATCTTGTCTGATACGGGTATTTTATATTATGGTTTTGATGGCAAACTCGAAAATACTTTTGCTTCAGAGCAAACGATCAGCAGTTTTATTCTTGAGGAGCAGCCTTGGCTATACCTAAAGCAACCCCAAACCGCTTCTATCGATGCCAAAACAGATCGGCTTGTACAGTTGAGTCCTGAAGGTAAAATCTTAAACACGTTTGAACCGCCTATTACACCAATTGTAGGTTTAAAACCGTTTGGTGAGAACTTGGTAGCATTTAATACTGAGCGTGTCGTTATCGTCAATATGGCAGGAAAAGTCGTAGAGAGCTATATTGGAACAGAAAAGATATCGGATGTCCATTTGCTTGGAAGTAAGAGTTTCGCGATAGAGTATATCAATCATTTGGATATATATACATTGAAGTAACCTAAGCAGAGTAGGATACATTGAAATAATCGAATTAAAGTCGGAGGACATCACTAATGAATTGGACGGATATCGCCGTATTTGCCATACTGCTAGGCAGCATGTACTTTGGGTGGAAAAAGGGATTTATCGTCGCAGCTATCGAGTTTGTGAAATGGATTGCCTCAATTATCGTTGCGAGGCTGTTCTATGTAAAATTCACAGATACGCTTCTGTCGATTTTCGGCGACCCGACGGACAAGATAAAAGAGCATGTTCGCAAATATCTCTTTGAGATGCTTAAATTTGAACCCACCACACCGCAACCACTTGATTCTATGCAGATGAATACCGCAATTGAGACACTAAAGCTCCCACTGGACTTTGAAGAGAAAATTAGAATGGGGCTTGCGGAAAAAGTGATTCACTCAACGACTGGTTTTGTCGATGAAGCAACGATTCATATGAGCCAGATGATCTTATACGGACTGGGTTTTCTTCTATTAATATTAATCCTGCTGTCATTATTCAGTTTTGCACAAGTTATAGGAAATTTCGTATCAAAGTTGCCAATCATCAAGCAGTTAAATAACGGTGGCGGGTTGTTGCTCGGCTCTGTCATCGGAATCGTCAGTGTGTATTTCATCATGGCTATGTTGACGTATCTGCGCACCTTTGATTGGGCTCAAGATACACTCATTGCAATTGAATCATCGCAATTTGCGATCTATTTTTACAAATACAACATCTTACAATATGTCTTTAACCATATCCTTTTAAAAGGACAATTTAACTAAAGGAGCCTTGAAAATGGAAGTTAAAATTGATGCACGTGGTCTAGTATGTCCCAAACCAGTTATAGAAACAAAAAAGGCATTGGAAGGCATTAAAGAGGGGAACATCATTACAGTTGTCGATAATGCAGTAGCTAGGGACAACGTTTCAAAACTCGCAAAAAGTTTGAATCTACATTTTAGCGTTTCAGAAGCTGAGGGAAATTATGAAATTAGCATATTCAAAGGTGCATATGCAGGAACCGTTGAAGATATGGTACAGAAAAGACCAGATTTAGCCAACCTAGTCATATTAGTAGGCAAAGACGTGTTAGGCGATGGCGAGAGAGAGCTTGGAGAAGTGCTCATCAAGAGCTACTTTTATGCGCTTTCTGAATACGAACCTTATCCCAAAGCCATCATATTCATCAATTCGGGCGTCTATTTGCCAACTTCAAATCCTCAAGTTATAGAGTATCTTAAAAAGCTCACTGAAATGGGCACAGAGATTCATAGTTGCGGTACTTGTCTAGATTATTACCATTTGAAAGAAATGTTGCAGGTTGGTACGATTTCCAACATGTACGCAATCGTCGAGCTGATGGCGGACGCTAACAATACCATCACATTATAGCTAGGAAAGGAACCACCAATTTATGTATTCTACTTATATGATTATCGCATTTAGTTCAACCCATCAAGCGATTCATTTTGAGCGCTTGTTACTTCTCAAATATGCGATTGAACTCATACCCACACCAAGAGAAGTCAGTGCGAGCTGCGGCCTCTCTCTCAAATTTGAAACAGAGGATTTGCCTGCGATTTTGAAAGAACTTGAAGATGAAGACAAAACGGGTTTACAACTGTTAGAATTCGTCATAAATGCTGGCGGTCAGAAAATTGTCAATATGGGCTGGGGGGCTTAATTATGCCATTGAAACTTGAAATCGGGGATAGAATAACGACGAAAAAGCCGCATCCATGTGGCAGCAATACCTTTGTCATCGTTCGTGTCGGGATGGATTTTATCATAAAATGTGATAAATGCGAAAAAGAAATCTGGATTCCACGGGTAAAAATTGAGAAGCGTATTAAGGAAATCGTTCGAAACGGTGAAAAAATACCTAAATAGGGAATTAAAAAAGACTTGTCATGTTAAATGACTAGTGATATAATTCTAATGTTGTAAGTGCGACAATGGTGTCGCTACTTCTCTGCCCTTAAACCACAGGGCCATTATGTCCACAGGGAGGTGTAAAAGATGCGAAAATACGCATCCATTTTGCTTCGAAGACCATCATTAGAAGAAGAAAAAAGAATTGAAGTGATTGAGAAATTCAAAGCAATCATATCTGCTGATGGCGAAATAGAAAAAGTAGAAGAATGGGGTAACAGAAAGTTAGCATACGAGATCGAAAAGATCAGAGATGGCTACTACGTTTTGGTTACATTTAAAGCAAACCCAACGCTTCCACTAGAACTCGAAAGAAATTTCAAAATTTCTGACGATGTTATCCGTTATATCGTCATCAATTTAGAAGACAAATAAT
>CAYLNI010000051.1:11643-17110 GCA_964384705.1 uncultured Fusibacter sp. | reverse complement strand
ACCGCTTGTCCTGGAGACACTATAGCGCCTTTAAGATCTTCAATACGAACACCGAGGCCTTCGATATCGCAGTTGCTGAGGTCAATATCAGCCAATTTTGTGCCTGAAAACTGACTCAACCTTAAAATACAGTGATCAAACATCACTTTCCCAAGTTCGGCATTTTGAAAATCGCTACTCTCCAATTGACACCTTTCAAAACAAACTTGCTTTAGCCTTGCAAATCGCATAAAGATAAATGATGCTTTGCAATTTTCGAGTTTTATGTTTTGAAGTGCGGATTCTCTTAGATTCAGACCCATCAACTTGCAGCCAACAAACTCGCTCTTGTGGATGATTGCACCACTAAAATCTGCATTTGATAAGTCGCAGTTTTCGAAACGCACATTTGTAAGCGAAAGTGAAGACCATGTGATTCCAGTGAAATCGACATTTCTAAAAATCACACCCTCAAAGTTCAAAAGATGCATAGATTTTGATTCAATTTTTTGGTCCGCTATTATAAAATCGTTATAACAGCCTTCCTCTTCGAGCACTAAATCATCTTTAATCTTCTGTTCAATGTTCTTGAGGAATTTA
This sequence comes from uncultured Fusibacter sp., assembly GCA_964384705.1. Taxonomy (GTDB): domain Bacteria; phylum Bacillota; class Clostridia; order Peptostreptococcales; family Acidaminobacteraceae; genus Fusibacter_C. The sequence continues at coordinate 16,531 of CAYLNI010000051.1, read as the reverse complement.
GGCGCAATAAGTTTCAAATCAACACTGATTTTATTCATATAGGCGACGCTTTGCTTTATGGATCAATTTCATGTATATATCTATGAGATAGGGTTCATTTGAAAATTCATCAAGTCTGTCAACAGCGACCCATGTCACATCACTTGTCTCTTCTGTGTTGATGGTCAGGTTTTCATTTTCATCGGCTATAAGAACGTATGCTGTGTTAAGATGTAAATGAGACGATACATACTTGCCATTTTTCATATGGCCATAGACAGGAATAATGTCGATTGAAAGCATCTCTGTCGTCAGTGGCACGATATCCTGTGCGCCAGTTTCTTCTTTAGCCTCTTTGACAGCAACTTCGAGCATATCGGTATCGCCATCGGCATGCCCACCCGTCCATGCCCACGTTTTGTAGATGTTATGGTGGATCATGAGGACTTTGTCCATCGCAGGGTTGAGTATCAAGCCTGAGCTCGTGAGGTGCGCAATTTGGTTGTCACGCGTCAAGATATTCGCCTCAAATGCCTGTATATAATTGAGGATGATTTTTTGATCATTTGCCTCTTGGTCGTTTGACGGTTTAAAATTTTGGATCGCCTGTTTATAATGCATCTAATTCTCCATTTCGTAATATCCATTTGTTATCGTACTTTATCTTACAAAAATAGAATATCACAACCAAAAATTGTTGCCAATACATAAAAGTGGTACAATTATGTAAATTGCTTCATATCAACCGGAGGTTTTATGAAACCCACGCCATTTTGTGATCAAATTTTGACACATGTACAAACCTTAAGCGCCACTGTTGATCTTACTGAGGCGAAACTACTGGAATATTTAATTGACGCTAGCGTACAGCTCACTCAAAGCCAAAGTGGGTTTATTTGCATCGTGGATGGCCAAGGTCGACTTAAGAGCCCATTTGTCACAACGGGTAAAATGGACATGACAATCACGCCACAATTGACAGCTTACTTAAAAAATATAGATTTATCCCTGCCTTTAATACAGTCAAACGACTACACCATCATACCTATGGCGTTTGAAAACGATACGATTATGGCGATCGGCTTAAAATATCTAGCTGAATCAAATGGCGACGATGCAATTGCTATAAAAGTCATCGCAGAAGTTGGTTATAGACGCCTCGAGCATCTTAAGACAATCAATCGACTCAGAAAAAGTCAGCGCGTGTTCAACTTGACGTTTGAACAAGTAGGCAGTGGCGTGTGTCAAACGGATTTGGATGGTTATATTTTGGATGCCAATCAGAATTATTGTGACATACTCGGTTATACACATGATGAACTGATAAATCTTCGAGTGAAAGACTTAACTTACCCCGATGATTGGGAAATTGATAAAGGTTATAAAAATCAGCTTTTTAATTATGAGATTCCCTATTTTTCAATGGACAAGCGCTACTACAGAAAAGATGGTAGCCTCATCTGGGTCACCATCACTGTTACACTCATGCGCGGCGATGCTTTTGAAGAGGATTATTTAATCGGCGTGGTTCAAGATATCAGCAAACAAAAGGCTGCAGAAGCTTTGATGATCCAAAATAATGAAAACCTCGAGAAGCTCGTCAGGGAACGGACGCTTAAGCTCGAAGAACTCAACGAACAACTGATGATCGCAAATACCATCGATCCACTCACCAGCCTTTATAACAGGCGCTATATCTCCAGTAAAATCGGGGATGAGATCTTGAGATACAACCGCTCGAAATCTCCGTTTTGCTTGATTCTCACTGATATTGACTTTTTTAAAGAGGTCAACGATCAATTCGGCCATGATTGCGGCGATGAAGTACTTCAGACCATCTCCAGATTGCTTCGTAAAGAGATTCGAAGCATCGATACACTCGCAAGATGGGGTGGCGAAGAATTTCTAATTCTTTTACCTGATACAACAATTGAAGACGCTTACCTAATCGCTAATAGAATTCGCATGAGAGTTGCGTCACAAATTTTTACCTATGAAGGGGCAACCTTCAATCTTACAATGACTTTAGGGCTCGCGATGTATCAAAAGGATCTCACCATGAAAGCGCTGATAAAAAAAGCGGATACGGCGCTATATGAAGGCAAACAATTCGGCAGAAATTGCGTGCGCGGTTAATACAAAAAACGCTCAGCGCTTAAAGTGGCTTATCACTTTAACCGCTGAGCGTTTATTTTTATCGATTCAATGCAATAAAGAGCTTAACCAATGCTTCGTCATAATAGGTTCCTGCCAAGCTTTCCAGTTCCTCAAATGCATCCTCTTTTGTCATCCCTTTTTTGTAGATACGGTCCGTCGTCATCGCGTCAAAGCTGTCACAAATCGCCAGGATCTTGGCTTCCTCGACTATCTGATCACCTTTGAGGCCAGCTGGATATCCCGAACCATCGAGGCGTTCATGGTGTTGATTGATAATCTTGAAGACCTCTTCGTCAAACTTTTCAAGGATAATCTCTCGGCAAAGTGTTGGATGTTCTTTCATTCTTTCAAACTCTTGGCCATTGAGCCTCGTTGGTTTATTTAAAATATCATCTTCGATGTATACTTTTCCAATATCGTGAAATCTTGACGCTTTGTTTAGGTTATAAATTTGCTTCGAATGGTAGTTCAGCGCAAGACCCATCTCCTTTGCAAGATGGTACACACGATCACAATGCTCTTTCGTATAGTTGTCCTTCGCTTGTATATCGCTCAGCATATGAATCATCGTTGACGACGTCTCAATAAAAGACGTTATACTCTTTGGGCTTTGTTGCTCATGTATGATCAAGAGTGTATCTTCAAGTGTATAAAAAGCGTGAATGCCCTTTTCCGAATCTATGACAAAAACATCTCCTAGTGTTAACTTCTCTTTTGTCTGCAAATCTAAAAGACACCCTTCAATCATCGTATATGACTTGATTAGATCATCGCTCTCAGTTGGATTCGTATATAAGAAGACACCTTTCGGTAAGCAATACTTTCCAATATGAAAGCCGTTTTTTGAGAATGTATGTTCAATCCCAGTTTGGCTATGCGTATAAGAAGCATTGTTCTTATCGATCGATTTCTTTATTACGACGATTTCCTTACCCATGTCATTCCTCCCAAATCCAGCCATCATCTATCATTACACTATTTTACTTATATTTTATGAATTAATCAAGAGGGCTATAGCCCCTATTCTTGCTGAGAAGTAAGAAAAGCCTACTAAAAGCGATATTATTCGCTTAAAGTAGGCTTTTATTGCTGATATGTGTACGGTACTTAATTGGATCGATCACCATTGACAAAATAACCGCTCAAATGCCTCAATACCCTTTTGGCTAGTACTGTTCCCAAAACGCCAAATACTGAACATAGCAGCCCGATGAGTACGAACCAATAATAAGGGACATCATCTACGATTCCACCGATAAATGCCTTTGTAATCGTAAGTGCAAATAATCCCGTAAACCCTGCAAATAGAACACTGCCCCAAAACGCCTTTTTCTCATGATCTGAAATCAATTGTATCGAAAGTTGCGTCATCAATGTGGTCACTAGGATTGCTACCCCCATGAAAAGGTTGACAATAGTCATCGTGAGTGCAAATACAATACCTAACTTGAAGATTGTATAGTCGCCTTTAAGCTTCATTTGTATGACGTAGAGCACTGTGGAGACGAAAGGCGCCATAAGGATATACTTGCCTCCCGGTATTGGAAATACCGCACTTATCATGTAAATACCAATACCACCGCCTATGATCATCGCCACACTCATGGCAATTAGAGCAATCTCATAATTTTTACTTCTTTGGTCATTCATTTTCATACGCACCCTCGTTGTTTTGAGTCAAAATTGTTTAATGCAAAGAATCATCCTTTTTTGATACCCAAATATGCTAGCATAAAACTTTATTAAGATAGTACAAATTCAACAATCAACTTATTAACTACCTCAGGTTCATCTTGATTTGCGTTATGTCCAGCATGATCGATAAAGTGTAACGTGCAATTGATATCCTCTTTGGCCCAAGGCTCAGCAATTTTTTTGATATTACCCGTCTTGTCATCTGAACCACAAAGTAACAGCACCTGATTCTTGAACCTGAATTCTGGGTCATAGTGAAGACATGAGGTTAAATCGATCATAATATCTATAAAGGTTTTCTTATCCATTCTCTCAAAGCAATCCCTTACATATTTTTTTACATGCGCTTTGTTGCCGCAAGCATTTGCGCTCTGCTCAATCAGCGTTTTCCAAGGATAGGCGTTTAGCATGAACTTCGTGCTTTTAAGTAAAATGTTTTCGACAAACGTCAACTTACCTGTGTTTTTGGTGCAATCGATCAGCACAGCTTTTTCGATCCGCTCAGGATAATAGTAGGCGATTTCCTGAACGAGGTTGCCCCCCATTGATTGGCCTATCAGTATGGCTTTATCAATCTCATGTAGGTCATATAACCTTAAGCAGTCACTGATCATATCTTTAAAACGAAAATTTGTCCCCGCCTCAAGTTTAGACAGTCCATGGCCTCGAGCATCCCATGCAATGAGATGATAAGTTTCATCAAATGCCTTAAGCTGTTCACTAAACATGTCATGATCTACGCCAGCGCCATGGAAAAACAGCACCCATTTGTGCGATGTCCCTTTTCTATACCAATAGTGAATCTCACAGTTTAAATTGTTATATACCAAATGTTCAGTAGTCGCTGTCATAGTCACGCCTCCTATTCTTCTTTGTAATAATGTTTTTAAGTGATTCCATCATATGCTTGAACGCATTAATCTGAGCCTGCATTTTAATAGCATCCAAATCCTCGAGCCCAATCATGCACCCTTCCGCTGCAGCGAGTACAATGTCAAACAGTATTTCAGCATCGTTCGGTTCTTTAAATTTCTCATGATCGACAACTTTTCTGTTT
>CAYLNI010000051.1:0-11633 GCA_964384705.1 uncultured Fusibacter sp. | reverse complement strand
AAGATTAACTCTTTCTCGGATTTAAGCATAACTTTCTTCCGGTTATCCAGCACGGGCTTTATCTCTTCGATGTCTTCATAATATGCGCTTGCGATAAATTTATACAAATAGGGATAGGCATCAATCATATGCATTCTATGTTCTATATTTTTGTTGATCAACTCAAAAAAATCATACTTGATGTTTGGATCAGGCGCTTCCCGTTGCTCATCTAGAAAAGCTATTGCTGTATCAAATATAAATAGGTAGTACTCTTTTTTGTCTTTAAAATAATAAAACAATAACGACTTGGATATATTGGCTTCATTGGCGATCGCAAGCATGGAAGCTTTCTTGTAAGGATACAAGGCAAACACTTTGTATCCGGAATTAAGCAAATTCTTTTGCTTATTCTTCGGTAGCTGAAAATAGGCTTCATTCATAGAATGCTCCTTATTGACCAAAACGGTCAGTGATTTATATGTATATTCTAAACCCACTGACCGTTATTTGGAAGGCCCTATTCTATTAAATACTGCAGATGAGATTTTTGTTTTCTTTTCCAATCCTTGTATAAAGTGTATAATTGTTATATCGATATAGGAGGTTTCAAATGCAGCTATTCATTATAATTTCAGCAATCCTATTAGTAGGCTTCATCGTCACATTTTTTGATCGACGACGTCAGATGAAAGTGCTCAGAGAAAAGCTTACTCGAAATTATGGTCAAAAACCTGATAAAAAGAAAACCGATTTGGAAAAAATCAAAATTTACTGGGATGATAGTCATGATAAATTTGACCAAGATGAAGTGATTGACGACGTCACATGGAATGACTTAGATATGGATGACGTTTTTAAACGCATAAACAGTTGCAACAGTTTTGTCGGTGAACAGGCACTGTACGTGATGCTTCACCGCTTGCCAAAGGACCGATCCTCTATGGCTGAGCTCGAAAAACAGATTCAGCATTTTGATAGTGTGGATTCTAAACGTCTCAATGCGCAAACCATTTTATCACAGCTTGGGACAAATACGACTGCTTATCATCTGCCTAGGTATCTTTCAAAAATTGAAGACTACAAACTCAAAGGCATCTGGCTTTATCGGGCCATGCAAGGTTTGCTGCTGTTATCCACATTGCCAGCGATTATCTTATCAGATCCAAAATTATTCTTATTACCAGGTATTGTCTATGTAATCAACCTAGGTATTTATGCCGTTCAAAAGTACAGATACGAAGGCGATATAGACTCACTTTCAAATTTGTTGAGTGTTGTTAACACCGCCACAAGTTTGACTAAAGTTGATCATCTTGACAACCTCGAATCAATCAATCGATTGAAAGCGATTGTTCCTAAGTTTAAAAAGCTCGGCTATATGGTTGCATTTTTTGTGCAAAAAAAAGACGCAAGTATTAGTGGCGACTTCTTTGCAATCATTTTTGAATATCTGATTGGTGGCACACTCATCGATTTTACTAACTATGACCGTGTAATATCCATCATGGTTGAATACAGAGACGATTACAGCGAACTTTATCACTTGGTTGGCGAAATCGATTTATCCATTGCTGTCGCATCCTTCAGACACAGCCTGCCCCACTACTGCACACCGGTTTTCACTGAGAACAAGGAAATTTCAATGACGGCTATTTTCCATCCATTGATTGATAAGCCAGTTTTCAATTCTCAAAACCTCGATCAAAATTGCTTGATCACCGGTTCCAATGCTTCTGGAAAATCCACATATATCAAGGCGATTGCTGTCAATGTACTCCTTGCTCATTGCATCCACACTTGTATGGCCAAGGCGTTCCATCTACCACCGGCACTGTTGATAACGTCAATGGCGGTGCGCGATGAGCTTATGGAAGGCGAGAGCTATTATATCAAAGAAATCAAATACTTAAATCGAATCATCAGCCATCTCAATGAAGACCGCATGATCATCTGCATGCAAAGGATGTCGCTTTTGACTACAAGCTCTACGAAGGGGCTTCTGTGTCAAAGAATGCAATCAAGCTATTGGAATACGTGGGCTTTCCACAGGAGATTATCACAAATGCTCGGGAAATGATTTAGTGATTCATCTGTTCAATTTCATTTTCAACCATTTTGATATAGGCTTCATCAACGGGTTCCCATAGCTCAACTTTGTTGCCCAGTATGTCTTCAATTCGAGCAAATTTGCCATATTCATACACTTCAATTTCTTGTAGTATTTTCACGCCTTTGCTTTTCAATGTCGCTATAAAATTATCGAGGTTATCCACCGTGAAATTAAGTACAAATTTTGCGGGTTCCTCATTGTCAAAAGTGATCAATGTAAACTTATTTGGTACGAGAAAATTGATACCAAATTCAGTAATATCTAAACCCAATATATCGTGATACCAATCGAGCAACTTTTTCGTATCACCAACAACGTTTAAAAACACACCACCTATACCTGTGATTTTTGACATGATTATCCCTCCTAAAACAATAGATTTAAAGCTGACCGGTAGATATGTTTCTACCGGTTATTTATTAATAAGCGCATATTTAGTGCTGCGTGCATTGCCAAGTTTGACAATAATGTGCCTTTCATTCATCGATTTTAGAATATCACCCGTCTGAGATCGACCCAAATTTAAAGCTTTTTCTATTTCAACTCTAGTCAAAGTGCCATTCGCAAGTAACATTTCGTAGACCTTTTCCTCTCTATGATCCGAGAGAAACTTCGCTTTTGAATCATTCACTTGTTCCATTCCTCGCCCGTTTACCTTTGGAAGAACCACCAAAATGCTGTTGTCATATACACTAAATATCGGTTTAACCGCATAACGTTTGTATTGCTCTTTGATCCTTCTTACCCCAGTTCCAAACTTTTCAATGAGGTTGAGTCTTCTGAATAAATCCGCAATAATGCGATTCCTAACAAGAGAAATGCTGCCACTTTCATATTCATCTACCGACAAACCTACCGGTAGAGAACCGGGAGATACAATCTCTATCCGATCACTGAAAATTTCAACTCTAATCGCACTATCTCTAGAATAATCTCTGTGAACAAGTGCATTTGCGATAGCTTCTCTATAGGCAACAAGTGGAATTTCCTCAATCGTTTCTCTATATGCGCCTTCAATTTTTTCACCAATGTTAAGATGTTTTTTATAAAACAGCATGCACTGCTCAAATTGCTCAATAACAGAAATACCCACAAGTATGTCACGATCTACAATCCTGTTCACAGAGTGATCTTCATAGGCGATTAAATTGATCATTGAGGATTTCATAGGGTTGAAGTCAGAAAATAAAACGGCGGCATTGGTATATCGATTATGCTTTTTCAGCATTAAAGTTCGCAGCAAATCCTCATTGATTTGTGTAACCCCAATCGCTTTTTTCAGTCGAGAAAGGAGAAAATTGAAGGTTAAATCCTCTGTTTCACTTTCAAGCTCATCGAAGCAGATATTGCGTCCATTCAATATAAGTTCTGCCAAAGCAATTCTATCTACTTGAACTGTGGATGTGTCATTTCTTTTGTACGCTTTTCCACTACAGTAATAAGGGGTATGCTCACCTTTAAACACATTCAAAATCACAATACGCTTAGACTCAATCGTTTGAAGGTCAATTTCATAATAAGGTATTGGTTCAATGGCATCGCTAATGCCATGCTCAATTGCAAGTCTCAAGTTATCAGCATCTTCAATGCCAATGATAATTCCAGTGTCATCCATGCCAAAAATAATTCTTCCGTTATGATAGTTTGCATAGGCACTGACCGTTTTTAAAAATGTTTTGGTATATTCTCGTTTATATTCTGTGTACTTATTCTCACCTGTCATTAGCACGGTATAATCAACTCCAATCGGTAGATATGTTTTCTACCGATAGAATAGCATATTGTAACCTGCTTTGCAAATGAATTATTACGACATTGACTTAAGTCAATGCACACTTCTCATAACACGCTTATACTTGAAGAAATCGAAATCAAAAAAAGCAATTAAAAAATGATTATGAGGTGAGCATATGGAAGGCAAATTATTCAATAATAGCAAGATAGGCAATATTGCAAGATTAACAGGTGGCTCAATCGTACTAATGGCAGTTGTTGCGATGGTCACTTTTGGCTTTTTTCACGAAACACTGTTTCCTCAGATTGTAACTGAAGAAGTGGTACAAAGACACACAGGAAGCAATGCACTACTTATGACGATTGCAGGTTGGGTCATTATCTGTGTGCTGGATTTTATTGTTTCATGGGGTGTTTACGTACTCTTAAAGGACAAAAACAGAATGATGGCTCTTATTTCAGGAGGTCTTAGACTTGTATATACGCTTTTCTTGTGTGTTGCGATATCAAAATTATTTATTTTATTAAGTGAGGTAAATAAAAAAACCATGTCGATGACGAACATGGCTGAGTTTATTGAGCGTATTGGATCGCAGTTTTACTTTATATGGCAGCTCGGGCTGATCATATTTGGCGTGCATCTGGTCATGACTGGTATAGCACTTATCAAAAGGTTTCCTAGGATGAAGATTCTATTCATTTTGTTGATACTCGGCGGTATAGGCTATTGCCTTACAAGCGGGCTTGTGATTCTCAATTTATCGAATACATCCGTTTATAGTGTGATTAACAGTATCATGCTACTCCCTATGATTGTTGGTGAACTCGGTTTAGGCATTTGGTTACTCGTCAAGGGACATGCGACGTTTAATGCGGCTTAAAGATTCTGGCGTGATACCTAAGTAGCTCGCTATTTGATGTTGTGGTACAAGGTCTAAAATATGAGCGTGCGACTTTAGCAAGTTTTGGTAACGCTGCCTCGGTGATTTAGATAAATGCTGAACACTTGATTCTATACGCTTAGATAGAAACGTTTGCAGCATATTCATAATTAGATATTTAAGAAATTGATAGTCTTCAAACATGGTATCTTCGGTGTTGAGATCACCTTTAATAAGTAGGCAGTCATCCAGGCATTCAAATGTATAAGGTGATGAAGCGTTCGTCTCAGGCAAATCAAAGATTGCGACAGCTTGATGTTCACATAAAAAATCAACGGTAATTTCTTCGCCTTCTTCATCGATGGTAAACTGACGCACACAACCTTCCACTATAAAGTAGCAATAGGCAATAGGCTCACCTTGTTTGATGAGTGTGTTGCCTTTATTTTTTTTGACAATATTCAGCTGCGTGATTATTTCTTCAATATCTGATTGAGGGGCTTTGCTATATTGAGATAAAAAATCAACAAGCTTTTTGATATGAAGTGGTGTTAGTGATGTCTGCATACTACCCTCCAGCTGACAAAAATGCCATACGATACAAATGCATTTGTCGTTCAACGATTTCTAGGTCTCCAACAAACACAATCTCAGTATGGGGAAGAGCCATTGTGCCGTGAACCATGTCGATTTGTGGCCTGAGCTCGATGTGAAACTTTTCGCCGTAATAGTTGTCACCGCTTTGATGGTCGGCAATGCCAGCGAAATAAGCTCTCAAGTATTTGATGTGAATGCCGCTATTGATAGTTTTTACTTGTTCCATAGAAAATGATCCTGTTTGTACTTCATGATGTATTGTTTAGGCGTGTGCCCAAAGTGACTTTTGAAAAGTTTGATGAAATAGGAGATGCTCTCGAATCCAAGATCGTAACTGACTTCAGAAACGTTCTTGTGAAGCAGCAATTCTTTCGCCTTGTTGATTTTAAGTAAATTATGATAAGCTTTTGGCGTCATGCCCGTCGCTCTTTTGAACAGTGGAATAAGGTTTGAAGGGGACATGTTCAGCGCATAAGCAATCTCATTGACTGTCATGTCCGGATCGGACAAATTTTCTTTGAGACATTGGATCGCATAAGCAACGGGTTCCTCTTTCTTTCTAGCGTGAAGTGGCAACTTGTAGTTTTTGATTAGCGTGTAGACCATTTCCTGAGAGACTAAGTCTATCAGGAATTCCTTGTTTGGATCATTGCTCATGCTGTAAGCATTGATTCGATCTATTTGGGATTTGATCCTAGGCATGAATTGGTTGAGGAGCACTGGTTTGTCCGCAGCTGAAACCTCGTATTCGAACTGATGCTCGATTCTTTTGATCATATCGTCGAGGAGTTTATCGTTGATTTCATAAACAATCGCCTTGGTTTCAACTTTCATCTCCATTTTGACGCTGGAGTTTGGTGGCAAAATGATAAAATCTGATGTCGAATAAGTGAACTCGCTGCCGTCATTGATCTTCACATGCTTTGAGCCTTCTGCAATCGTACAAAGGCGCGTATACTGATAGGATTTGTAAGTGGCTTTATAATCTTTTGCAAGATCGTAATACAGAATTTTGATGTAATCCGTTTCCAAACCGTCAATGTTCTCGAAATAGCGATCAAAAGATTGAATCATTCGTTCAGCCCTCCCATAAAATATTAATATCATCGTAACATGATTGACAAATTTTATCAATCTCTAGAGAATCCATAATTATGAGTTGTTTTTTCAAAATTATCAGATAGTTTTGGACTCGAAATTCATATATGATTAAATAAAGTTAATCATTTCAGCCCTTAAGAGGGACATAAAATGACCCGAAAAAACTGTAAAATTTGAAAATTTATTTTTTTTAACGTCAATTGTCAGAATATTTTGACTATTATCATTTGTGATTGAATCAGAAATAAATTGTGAAGGAGGGATTGAGAAACGTTAAGGTATAAGGGGAACCAAAATGGTGAAATTGAAATTAAAGAGAGAAAAGAGGATTAATTATGGGCGTATCAGGATATTTTATACCATCGGTAAACTTTCAAGGCGTAGGCAGTGTCAAAGAAGTTGGCAACTTAAGCAAAAACTTGGGAAGTAAGAAAGTATTGATTGTAACAGATGCATTTTTAGAAAAAACTGGCATGGCCGAACAAGTAAAAGTCATACTCGAAGAAGCTGGCTTAAAAGCAGTAATTTTCGGTGGCGCTGAGCCAAATCCTACTGACAAAAACGTTGAAGCAGGATTTGAAGTTTGGAAAAAAGAAAAATGTAATGGTCTCGTATCTTTAGGCGGCGGTTCTTCACACGATTGTGCAAAAGGTATCGGTCTCGTTGCTTCCAACGGCGGCAAAATCCACGATTATGAAGGTATTGATCAATCTAAGAATCCTTTCGTGCCATATGTAGCGATCAATACTACTGCTGGTACAGCATCTGAAATGACACGTTTTTGTATTATCACTGACTCAAGCAGAAAAATTAAAATGGCTATTGTTGACTGGAGAGTCACTCCAGGTGCTTCAATCAACGATCCTGAACTCATGGTCGGAATGCCGCCATCACTGACAGCGGCAACAGGTATGGACGCATTGACTCACGCAGTTGAAGCTTATGTTTCTACAGCAGCTACGCCACTTACAGATTCAGCGGCTCTTATGGCGATCAAACTCGTATCAAAATATTTGCCTAAAGTTGTTGCGAATGGTTCAGACATGAACTCCAGAGAGCAAATGTCATATGCACAATTCCTCGCTGGTATGGCATTTAACAATGCATCACTTGGTTATGTCCATGCGATGGCTCACCAATTGGGCGGTTTCTACAACTTGCCTCACGGTGTCTGCAATGCGATTTTATTACCACACGTTTCGAAATTTAATATCATCGGTAATGCTGAAAGATTTGCTGACATAGCAGTTGCTATGGGTGAAAATGTAGCAGGTTTATCTGTAAACGAAGCTGCTCAAAAAGCGATCGACGCAATCGTTTCACTTTCAGTTTCTGTTGGTATTCCAACTGGTCTTGCTGCTCTTGGCGTAAATGAAAAAGACCTCCATGAAATGGCTACCAATGCTAAGAAAGACGCTTGCCAATTCACTAACCCACGTACAGCTACTCTTGATGAAGTTGTTCAGATCTTTAAGAATGCAATGTAAGTAAGTTCAAAACATAGAAAGGGCATCTTATAATAATATTATAGGATGCCTTTTGTTGCGTTATTTATGTTCCCGTTCAATGTAACCAGTTATACCCCACTGGATACAACAATTCAGCCTGTTCATTCCCTATGTCATCAACTTGCTTATACCAAGGCATCGGGAGTTTCCCCACAAAATCCTTCTCTCCAAGTAGGACGTCTGCGACCCCTTGTCCTTCACTTCCTGGCAGAAAACCCATCACTAACCCATCCCACTGACTAACAAATTCATCGATTATGACTTCTCTGCCTGCTACGATCAACGTGGCTATTGGTTTGTTCTGGGCATTTGCAAACGCCATCGCGTCTTTATTTTCTGGAGATGCGAGGCTCCCTATAATGGACATATCCGCTGTATCGCCCATCATTTCAGCATAAGGCACTTCGCTGAGTACTAAAAGGATTGTATCCGCTTCTGAAATGCGTTTCACATCTGTAATAAACGTTATATCGAGCTTCTCACCTAGATTTTGAAGACCTTCAAGAATGGTAGTCCCCTGCATAAGATTTTTGCCAGCGACATCTGCCGCACCTTGCCAAGAGATGGTCCAGCCACCACACTGTATGCCCATATTGTCTGCACCAGGTCCGAGCACAAATATTTTTTGTCCCTTTTTAAAAGGTAAAATTTCATCTTCGTTTTTTAGAAGTACCAATGATTTGCTCACCAGTTCAGATGCTACTTGACGATAGGCAGCTTCCCCTAAGGCTTCTGTTTTTGTAGCCTTCGCTGTTAAATAAGGGTCCTCAAAAATGCCTGATTCAAATTTAACGGTTAAGATTCGACTGACGGCATCATCTATTCTCGATTGTGATATCTTTCCATTTTCCACATTTTCGACGATGGCTTCTATGGTTTTCAACCACTCGTAGGGTTCCATTAGCATGTCGACGCCGGCATTGATCGAAAGTTGTACCTGATCATCAAAATCACTGCCTGCATCCAGTAAGTGAATCGCCTCCCAGTCAGACACCACAAAGCCTTCAAAACCCAGCTCATCTTTAAGAACATCTGTCAGTAAGTATTTGTGGCTGTGCATCGGTTCACCGTTGAAACTGCTGAAAGATGCCATGACAACTGGAACACCATTTTTCACAAGCTCTGTATATGGTTTTAAGTAGATGTCCCTTAATGCCTCTTCTGACATCTGAGCATCCCCTCTATCAATGAGGTTGCCTCCATTTCCAGTGCCAAATGTGACGCCGCCATCAGCAACATAATGTTTCGCAGTGGCAACGACGCCGGCCTCTTTCAGTCCTTCGAAATAGGCATTTCCAAGCGCGGTGACAATATTCGGATCTGTCGAGAAGGATTCATAAGTACGCCCCCATCTCGGGTCACTGGCTATTGCCACACAAGGCGAGAAATTCCAGATGATTTTTGTCAACTTCATCTCATCAGCCACAATTTTTGACATTTCCTTTACTAGAACAGGGTCATTTGCAGCACCAAGACCTATATTGTGGGGGAATATAACAGCGCCTTGCACGTTGGAATGACCATGTACAGCATCAATGCCATAGAGGAGTGGTATTTGGAGTTCTCGGGACATGATCGCCTCTTGATAGCTGACCATCATCTCTTCCCAGTCCTCTATAGACCCGTTTCCTGGCACGCTGCCACCACCACTGAGAACAGAGCCCAGTCCATATGCTTTTAAATCTTCACTCGTAACCGCACCACGTTCCCCTTGAACCATCTGCGCCGCTTTCTCCTCAAGTGTCATGCGACTGAGAAGGTCCGATACGCGTTCAGGCGTAGACTTCGATGGATCGAGATATGTAGGTTGTGACTGTTCCTGTTCCTCCTGCTCAGTTGATGTTGAGGGGGATGGCGTCTGCTTGCCACAACCTGTAAGACTCATAAACGCAACTAAAAGAAATATCAAAAACCTGGACTTGTTCATTTGATAGCCTCCGTAACAAGTTTAAACCAAACGGTTATGATGTGATTATTGATCTTTAATTGATTATTATTGCTTTATATTCTTCTCCACCCATTTCACTTCTTTTGACACCCAGATTCCTGTATATAAATCGCCTACTAACAGACTGTTAACAATTGGAATTAGCAGTTCTTTAAGCACGTCTATACATTCTGCAAATTCCAAATCAATATTCATTTTTAAACAAAAGGCATGCCATCTGATCATTATTGTTTGATTCTCTGCAAGTCTAACAACTCTATCAAGACTATCTACCTCAAATATTGTTCCTCTGTTATTTAGTGTATCTTGCACTGCAGAAGATAATACAGTTCCATCAAAATCATAATTTATAGCTAAATACCAAATGTCATAAAAATCCTTCATTCGACTCGTTAATTCAAATCTTTGTAAAATCGCATCAAACTTTTCAGAGATTGTACTTTCGAGCGAATATGTTTTGACTTTTATATCGTCAAATTCAGATAGTTGTGCTCTCATAATCCTTGTCTCAGGTTTCGGCACAACAACGTCTCCAACACCAAAATCAATGTTCACAGGTGTCTTAGTGTTTCCGATTTTTCCAATCATTTGAATTGATATACCTGGATACTTCTTTTCTAAAGTGATTTGCTTTACATTAAGTACTTCATAATCAATAAAATCGTACTTTGAACCAGTACTAACAATAGACTTTACACACTCTAAAAGTTCCTTCGTATCATTTGACAAATTCCTTAGTAAAAAATCCATATCCACCGTTGCACGACTCTTGAAGTCGGAAAGCAAGTAAATGAAAAGTCCACCTTTCAATATAAAATTATTATTATAATCAGACATTGAAAGCCTTCTTAAAAATTCTTCTTGGCATAATAATTGAAGCAGCAATTGATAATCAACTCCCGTTGACTTGCTTTTATTTTTCAATTTTTCTAACGTCGACTTTGTCTTATCATTCATCATAGCCATGTTCCAATCTTATCATATACTTTTTTAGTAACACCCCTTATTTTCGCGTATTCAAGAAGTTTTGAAATGTTCTTCTTAGGATCATTTATATAATTTAATAAGGCCTTATTAAAAGTTTCTACATCCATTTTTTTTTCATATTTCAAACAATCACAAATCAACCTATCTCTGCTATATATTTTCAGTTCAACATCGTTCATCACGATTCTCTCAACACCGACATCCAAAATCTCACGTTCTACAAAGTAAGCCTTGATAAATGGGTAATCTATTCTGACTTTCGCTTTTGAAGTGTCTTTATTTACTGCTATATGCCATGCTCTTGGCGTTCTATCGCTGTACCCATAATAAAACAAAGCAGTGTCGAAACATAGTACTGCTTCTGGAATCATCAATGTAATCAATTTTGCATCACTAATTTCCGTAGCTGATAGTTTATAATAACCTTGAGAGACCCTCTCGAGCACACCCATATCAACGTATTTTTTTACCTCATACTTTGTAATGCCATTTCTATAAAGTTCTGATGTTTTAAGAATTTCGCCATTAATAGCGAAGATTATTTTAATTTCTTCAATATTCATAATAACAAACTCCATCCATAGTGCCGCTTTGATAAGACTAGAGCGGCTTCTTAGCTAAAGCATATCATAGAGTCTTCATTTTGTCTATAGCGCCGCTCGTCGTACTTGCTAGCGGCATTATAGATAATCAGTCCATTCATTCTTTTCCCACTATTATTTCAATTTTTAATTAAAACCTAAAACATTTAAAAAAGTCCTCTTTCGAATTCAAAAGAGGCTTTT
>CAYLNI010000050.1:0-17650 GCA_964384705.1 uncultured Fusibacter sp. | reverse complement strand
TACAGGCGCAGCAACAGGCGAATACGACAGCATGCCGACGCTCTCCATGCCACCGCTCAGACTGGACGTTGACACAACGGACATCCAGAAGACGCTCGGCGGCCAGCTCGCAGTGCTCGTCGTCATCGCGGCAGGTGGCGATTTCACCACAGACGGCGACTTCGCATCACCAGTCCAAGTAGCCTTCCTCTTCGATGGCAAAAACATCCTGGGCAAACTGCCAGAGTTTGGCGTCCGCTCAAATCTTTACAAACTGCTAGGCGAAGACTACATCGGCACGTTCGAAAATCCGCTGTATTTTCAGGAGGATTCAGTGTTGCATGGTCATTATATGACGATTACGAAATGAGTAAATGAGTAAATGAGTGAGTAAATGGTGCCAGGCAGATCGACTCATCTGAGTTAATGGTGCCAGGCAGATCGACTCATTCAATCTCGAAAATCAATCCGCTCAATATGTAAAATCAAAGACATGACCCTCACCAACCATGAAAACTGGTGTGAAGGACATGTCTTTTTCTGTCTGTTTAAATGGAAAAATATGGAAAAAGCGAGTGAGGTGTAGTATACTCAAATTAATAATTCGAGGAGGATACTACAATGCATTTAAATCAAAAGACATTTACTACACCCTACAACGACGTCATTTTCAAAGCAATATTTGGTAAAGAAGGAGATAAAGGACCGCTTATGTCACTCCTAAGCAGCATCATGGATCTGCCCATAGAATCCTTTGAAGACTTGATACTATTAAATACTGAACTATTACCAGACTCCATAGATCAAAAGGTGAGTAGACTTGATCTACTCATAAAATTAAAGGATCAGTCTGAAATTGATGTTGAAGTTCAGGTTGTCGATCATATCGCCTATAAAGAACGTGTCTTGTACTATTGGTCCAAGATGTATGGCAAAGCCATAGAGAAAGGTAAACAATTTAATGCTTTAAAAAAATGTGTCGTCATCAACATAATATACTTTGTTTTGTTTGACTCTCCGCGCATGCATACAAAATTTCAAATCTTAGAAACCATAGATCATAACAAATTCACAGATCATCTTGAAATCCACGTTCTTGAACTTTCCAAGCTAAATGCTTATAATAGAGATATAGAGAGTGACCTATTAATTGATTGGGCCGAGTTTCTAAGCCTAAATAGTGAGGAAAAACTTATGGATTTTAAAGATCGAACGGATTTGCCTGAAGGTATAATAAAAGCAATCGAAGAATTCGAGCGCATCAAAGATGATCCGAATCTTCAAATGGAAGCTGTGAGTAAACAAATCGCTATATTGGATTATATGCAAGTTATAGAAGATGCTACTAACAAAGGAAAAGCAGAAGGCAAAATAGAAGGCAAAATAGAAGGCATCGAAGAAGGTGACCTCCGTTCAAAGTATGAAATTGTTAAAAAAATGAAAGCCCGAGGTACAGATCTAGATTTTATTGCTGATATTACAGGACTAGACCTAGAAACAATCGAAAAACTATAAAATCAATAGAATACACTTTGGTTATCCTTGTGAACATTTTTGTAATGTTAGGAGTGAATAATTATGTCTGATCAAAATTCAATAGATCATCTTCCAATAGACATACAAAAGGCTATTAAAGATCTAGAGGAATACGAAAAAACATGTACCAATTCGGAAATGCGTATGAAAGCTTTAAACTGGGAAATGAACATTAGAGATCAAATCGGCATGATTTATATGGTAGAAAATGCAAAAAAAAAGGGCTACGAGGAAGGTTTTAAAATAGGATATGACAACGAAACCAGAGCGATAGCAAAAAGAATGAAGAACTTAGGTTCAGATTTAGATTTAATCGCTGAGGTAACAGGCTTAGACCTCGAAACAATAGAAAAACTATGACGCGTAATTATAACAAATACAACGAACAAATCTAACGCATCAACTAATTCTTTCACAACAACCAAAGACATGCCCTTCACCAACCATGAAAACTGGTGTGAAGGACATGTCTTTTATTTATTTTTGCAAAGTCTACTTGACATTTTTTGCAAAGCGAACTATACTAAAAATGCAAAGTTAACATTGCATTCCGGAGGTCACTCGTATGAAAACAAAAATACAAGAATTGCGTAAGAAAAATAAAATTTCACAAGAAGAACTGGCAATAGCCGTCGGTGTTACGCGGCAAACGATCACATCAATCGAAGTTGGGAAGTACACGGCATCACTGGTACTAGCGTACAAAATCGCAAAATACTTCAACCTCTCAATCGAGGACGTATTTGATTTTTCAGAATTGGAGGAACTATAAAATGGAGAATAATATCATCGGTAACAGCACAGGCAACACTCTCACACGATTTAAAGCAAAACTAAAAAAACGCCTCATGTGGGCAGGCATCTACAACTTGTTCGTGGTTCTCATCATTTTTGTCAATCGCTATGTCGGCAATCAATATTCAATATCTGACATGGCATCAGGATTTACAACGGGCTTCTTTATTGGCATCCAATTTCTAGTGATTATCGGCATGTTCAAAATACAATCGGCTTTAAAAGATGAGGCAAAACTAAAAATGCTTTATATCAAGGAACACGACGAACGCACCCTCGCTATAAATGAAAAAATCGGTGGACTAGGCATCAACCTTATCATAGCGGGCCTTGGTCTTGCCACAGTCATCACGATCTATATCGACCAAACCGTATTTCTTACAATCCTGGGCGTCCTTCAGTTTACGGTACTCGTGAAAGGAAGTCTCAAGCTATATTTTCATAAAACGCTGTAAGCAACACCAGACGCGTTTTAAGCACATCAATCTTCTAGAAACAAAAAAAGCATCTATGACTTATACCTTCGCATTTGATGGACCCTAACAAATCAAGATTGATTTGCTAAGGTCCATTTTTGACTTTGGGTCTATTTTGCAACGGCACCTTTTTTTATGTGAGCTGATCTTTGACAGCGAATGGTGCATAACTCAAAAGGTTTGATTCATGCAGTAAAGGGTAAAAAACAACCGAGAGAATTGGTTGAAATTTTAACTTTTATTGAGAAGAAGGAGGCGCGAAATGGGCGAAGTCAAGAAATATGATGCCATCATTATTGGAAGTGGACAAGCTGGAAATCCTCTTATGACAGATTTGGCAGGTAGAGGACAAAAGGTTGCAATGATAGAAAAAAATGAGCTTGGCGGTTCATGTATTAATTTTGGATGTACCCCCACAAAAACACTTATTGCAAGCTCAAATTTACATCACAGAGTTAAGTCCAGTGAAGCGCTCGGTGTGATCACTGAAAATGTAAAACTTGATTTTAAAAAGGTAATGAAAAGAAAAAATGATATGGTAAAATCTTTTAGGTCATCAATAGAAAAAGGCATTGAGCAAAATGAGAACATCGATTTGTATAAAGGCATTGGAAGTTTTTTAGATAATCATACGATTTTAGTTAAACTAAATGACGGAGGAGAGAAACGGTTAAAAGCAGATAAAATCTTTATCAATTCAGGGGCAAAGCCAAATATTCCACCACTTGAAGGACTGGAAAATGTGGCCTATTATGATTCAACATCTATTATGGAACTTTCTGAACTTCCTGAACATCTGATCATATTGGGCACAGGCTATATTGCACTGGAGTTTGGACAAATGTTTAAAAGATTTGGCAGTAAGGTGACGCTGATTGGTAAAGGCGATACCATAATTAAGAATGAAGATTTAGATGTTTCCAAAAGAGTTCAAGAAATACTTGAGGAAGATGGCATTGATTTTTTGTTTAACACAGAGACAAAACGCGTTGAAAGTAGTAACGATAAGGTGATTATACATTATGAAAAAGAAAACAAAATAGATCAAATAGAATGTACCCATTTTATGATTGCAACTGGCAGAGTGCCTGCTACCCAAGCGTTGAATCTAGAAAATACAGATGTTAAGCTAGACGATCATGGGAACATCGGGGTTGATGACACGCTAAAGACCCATGCAAACAACATCTATGCAATGGGTGACGTCAAAGGTGGCCCTCAATTTACGCACATAGCGTATGACGATTATAGAATCGTTGTAGACAATCTGTTTGGAAGAGGCGAACGCAATATTAATGATAGATTGAATCCATTTACGCTATATACTGAACCGCAACTTGGAAGAGTAGGGCTAACAGAAACGCAAGCAATAGAAAAAGGGTTTGATATAGAAATTGCAAAGCTAGAAATGACGCATGTAGCGAGAGCCATTGAAGAGGATTATACAAAGGGTTTTATGAAGGCAGTGATTAATAAAGAGAATCATGAGATTCTAGGAGCGGCCATACTTGGCTATCAAGGTGGTGAAATCCTGGCGATGATACAAATAGCAATGATGGCTGGTATGAAGTATGAAAAATTAAGAGATGGCATTTTCACACATCCAAGTCTTTCCGAAGCGTTAAATAACTTGTTTAATATTAAATAGAAGACTCAAACGGTTTGAAGTATTTCATTATTTTGTGATTTGATTCAACAATGCTCTTTTAAGACCTTCTCTAGGATAATGATCATATAGTTCATGGCAGGTATATGTGAATTTTAGGGTATGAACTGCCTTAGAATCAATACCCATAGCGATCAGTTCAGACCAAGAAGGGAGTGTTTGGTTCGAGTCCGCTTCATGAAATGAAGTGCCGCTAATAGTGAGCAAATGGGCAGTGACTGCAGCGGTATAAATATCCAGGGCTTCACTAAAATCATTAAAATAATTCTTTAACACTATCATTGCATGAAGTCCTGTTATGCAGTGAAGTGCGATGATGCTTTGGGTGTGGATAAAAGCAGGTAGACAGACATCGAGCAATCCCTGTATTTTCTCCTTTTCATCGCCTTCAATCAAAGCGAACTTATCTAAGACAGCAGGATTTTGATAAAAAGCTTTTAGTGTTTTTCCCAAAGATAGGTTCTTATCAAGGATACTCCGAACTTCGACCGTTTCCATCAATCGCATCAAGTTGCTTTGAAATTTATCTCTTGAAGTCTTGCGATGAGTTGGCGTGATTTCATGATAGGCTATTACGTAGTATGCCAAGGCTCTTGCGACCTCTTCAAATAGCTTATCATCATAAGTAGCAGCTTCGGTTGCATAAGCAAGTCGAATCGTTACGTGGAAAATACCAGAAGAAATGCCTAATGGATACGTGTTAAGAACATGGCGGATCGTATGATCCATGCTAGTCGTCCTGATTTCATTGTTGATCAAATCCAAACACGCTTCATAGCGGTCTCTTTTTCCCAAACATTCTTCAAGTGAAGAAGCTGGTGTGTAGTTATCAGAGATAGAATCAACTTTGAAGTTTTTATTGTAATACTCTGTATAGGATGCTACCCTGTCGATATCTTGCGTTAACTTAAAGAGAGCGAATTGTCCCATAGGAAGATGATTGACTAATCCTCCCATATAGGGTGACTGCTCTCTAGCGGATGTGTTGATGAGTTTACTTAGTTCCATGTTATACCTCCTGTTTTGGTTTATATTTATCCAGATATCGGGGATATAAACGTTGGCTTCATAGGGACTTTTTTCGATTTGACATTTATTTAGCCTTGCATTGGGTATAAGGGAAACGTGGCAATTGTTAACGCCACTTGCGAAAGGAAGGTAATACATGTTATATGAAATTGTAAATCGTTTTCCAGAAGATATGATCACTGATAAGAATGGACCACTTATCTCACTCTATCAACCTACCCATAAAGCATCACCGGACAATAAACAGGACCCAATCCTATTTAAAAATCTAATCAGAGAGATCGAAAAAACGTTAGAGGAGCTACCCGATTTTGACGCAGTTGACAAGATCATGAAGCCTCTACATGGACTCAAGGAAGATAAAGAATTTTGGAATCATAGCTATGAGGGCATCGCAGTATTTGCAACGGTAAACAAATGTATCGTCTACAGATTTGACAATCCCGTCAAGGCGTTGGCATTGGTCGGCAAAACGTTCCACATCAAACCCCTGTTAAAAGCGTATCAGTCAAATGAAAACTATCTTTTGCTCGGCTTAAGCAAAGAAAACTTCTCGTTACTTAAGGGCAATAAAAATGGCTTCTTTCCGATAGTAATCGATAAAGAATTTCCAAGAACCTTACATGAAGTCTTAGGATATGAAAAGACAGAGATCAATTTGACACACGGGTCATATAACGGCGCTGGCAACCCGGCCATGTATCACGGTTACGGGGACGTCAATCAAGAAATTGAAAAGGATACCGAAAAGTATTTCAGATATGTAGATGGATTCGTAACAGAGCATTATTCTAAACCGTTGAAAATGCCAGTGATTTTAATCACACTTACGGAACACCATACAATCTTTAAACAATTAAGCAACAATCCGTATCTTCTTGAGGAGGGCATCAATAAATCCATCGACTCCATGGACATGAAAGAGATCCAGAGTGAGGCGTGGAAGATCATTGAAACCATAAAATCAAAGAACACGCCAGATATAACCGAAACATTTACAAATGCGGAAGCCGACGCGCTTGGCTCATCCGATCTTGAGTCGGTTGCCAAAGCAGCAGTAGAAAACCGCGTTGACACGCTTTATATTGAAGATGAAAAGAGCATTCCGGGCAAAATCGATAAAGAAACAGGAAAAGTCATTTTCAGTAACACACAAAGCCAAGATCACGGTGATCTATTGGATGATTTGGCAGACATCGTCTTATCAGGTGGCGGCAAAGTCACAGTCCTCTCGATGGAAGAGATGCCGAGCAAGACAGGCGTTGCAGCTATTTATAGGTATAAAATTTAAACAAGTCACAAATATCCTTAGTCCAAACTGAGGACATTTGTACATATGAAACGCGCCTTCATGTAAATGAACGCGCGTTTTTTTCTGGCATCAATAGAGTAAATTTATAATATACAGTTTCTCAAACTTCAACTCTTCAATAAAATTAAAATCAATTTCTGAATCGGCACTACCAAGCGCAACGCTTTCATCTTCGAGCATTACCATCTCACCATCATCCATCAAATCTACATCCGGCGTCATAACGCTTTCTTTTAACATCAAAACTTTCAAGCTATAATCTGATCCGCTAACTAAGCCTCCATCTGACATGACTTCAAAACCAACTACGAAAGGAAGCATAAGAAGAATCAATAAAAGAATCGATTTTCTCACGAAAAAACACCTCCAAAGTGTTCGTTCATAGTCCCACTCTAAACTAGAAATTAACTGATTGGGAATATACACTATATACCCGTAGTTGAGAATAATTATCAACAGAGTCGGTGCATAACTTTTTCATGTTGTTGTTCCAATGCAAACCAGGGGATTGATTTACATATACTGTATAAATGGAAAAATATGGATATTCATCATTAAATGTTGTATACTCAAATTAATAAAATCAGGAGGATACTTTAATGCATTCGAATCAAAAAACATTTACCACACCTTACAACGACGTAATATTTAAAGCAATATTTGGACAAGAAGGAGATAAAGTACCACTCATGTCACTTCTCAGCAGTATCATGGATCTGCCAATTGAATCCTTTCAAGATTTGGTACTTCTCAATACTGAACTCATACCGGATTCGATAGATCAAAAGGTCAGTAGACTTGATCTTTTAATTAAACTAAAAGATCAAACTGAAATTGACGTAGAAGTTCAAGTTGTCGATCACATTGCCTATAAAGAACGCGTCTTGTACTATTGGTCCAAAATGTATGGACAAACTATTGTAAAGGGCAAACTGTTTAATGCACTAAAAAAATGTGTCGTCATCAACATTATTTATTTTGTGCTATTTGATTCTCAACGCATGCATACAAAATTTCAAATCTTAGAAACGATTGATCACACCAAATTCACTGATCATCTTGAAATCCACGTTCTTGAACTTTCGAAACTTAATGCGTATAATAGAAGAATAGAGAGTGAACTTTTAGTAGATTGGGCCGAGTTTCTAAGCCTAAATAGTGAGGAAGACCTTATGAATTTCAAAGAGCGAACGGATTTACCTGAAAGTATAATAAAAGCAATCGAAGAGTTCGAACGCATCAAAGATGATCCGAATCTTCAAATGGAGGCGGTGAGTAAACAAATCGCCATATTGGATTATATGCAAGTGATAGAAGATGCTGAAAATAAAGGTAAAAAATTTACAGCTAAAAATTTGAAAAATTTAGGTTTCAGTACCGACATCATCGCCCAAGCAACTGGTCTTGACCTAGAAACAATAGAAAAACTATAGACATCAACAATACAAGTAAAGACATGCCTCTCACGATTGGTTCGCAGGACCATCCATGAGGACATGTCTTTTTTACTGCCTTACTACTTGTCATATTTGTGCCATAATCATATGCCATAATAAGGTTACAAATCAACCAAGGAGGCGATCATATGATGATCATCGCATTTATATTAGTAGGCGCACTCGTCTATTACACGTTTAACACAAACAGCAGCAATAACAATAATCACAGTAACAATAATAACTCCAAAAACAATCCCTCAAACCCGCTAGACATCCTAAACGAACGATTCGCCAAAGGCGAAATCGAAGAAGCAGAATACCTCAAGAAAAAAGCTATATTAAATCAATAATAAATTGACCCATGCTCATAAAATCTCCACATTAGGGTGTTAAGATAACCTCAATAAACAGAAGAGGTGACCCAATCATGGATCAAGAACAATTCGAGCAAAAAAAGCAAACGTGGCAAACACACGAACTCTCGCAAACACACGACCCATCGCAAACACACGAGCCGTCGCAAACACCGACCCCATCACACAACCACAAAAAACACGGCTTCATGATGCTTGCCTGTTGCCTCATCCCAATCGTACTCATGGTCGCCATCTCGGCATTTGGCTTCAAATTCAAATCCCTTAGCAGCTTGGCGATCCTACTTTGTCCACTCATGCATGTCGGCATGATGCTCAGTATGAGAAAATCAAAAAACAAAGCCTCATGCTGTGCTCATGACCAAAACGTTCAACCGACGCAACCACCACAATAGCACCACCCCAAAACTATAAATCCGCACCACTTTCGATAGCACCAAATAATCACCCCTAGCTTCAAAGTGTTCCACAAAGCACCAAAATTCCTCCTCCAGCACCAAAGTGTTACACAAACACCAAAGCACCATACAATCTCCACATGTTTCTTAGTCCCCTAAGAACACATCGTTTGACGCGCCTCCACCTACGGAAGCGCGTTTTTTCTGCCTTGTGTTCACCACTTGTTTACATAATCGCAAAGACTTTTCCGCCAATCTCCCATAAAATAAAAGAACCACACAAAGGAGGCACACCATGTTTGTCAGCGACCCCATCATGCGAGAAATACAAAATCTATCCAGACTCATCGGCATCGTCACCTTACATAAAGACATCGCCCACGAACAAATCGTCGACGAAAAGGGCATCCTATCACTCTCAAACTTCCTCCGCGTCAGACTTCGCGAACTCACCGCCCAGGGCCGCATAAACGACGCCGAAAACTACCTCTTCGAAGTCCTCGACACCCACGTCACCGAAGAAAAAATCGCCGTCGCCTTAGAATTCTACACCGAACTCGGAACCCTCACCGACGACCAGCTCCACGCAGCAGGCTTCTCCCGCGAAGAAATACTCGAAGGATTGACAGCACTCTCTAAGCTGTAACATGAGGTCAAGTGAAACGTTAGATTAGATTCTTGAGTTGTTCCAATGCCAACCAGAGCATCACCACAAAAAAACACGAGAGCCGAAACTATGGATAACAACCATGGGATCGGCTCTTTTTTAGTGCATACATATTCTTTATCCTAAACCAGTATTACAAATGTAACGATTATGATATAATGAAATCGATACATTTGGAAAAAATGGGAATCCATACAGCGACAAGTTAAAATACATAATTACAAAGAACATAACACTTAACAGTAAATGACTTTACACATGTATAGTCAACTGAAACAATAGAATAATAGAGAGATCTTAAAACATAAAGCCAGGGGAAATATATGAAGCGCGCATTCACAGGAAACAGTGACGAGCTTTGCCATGAGCTCAACGTAGAGTTACATATTAAAACAAAAAAAGAAGATCAAAATAGCCTTTATCCGAGTAATTGGGGTAAGGGCTATTTCTCATGTTTAGAGGTGAACTGATGAATAGAGAGACATTACTCACAAACATAAAAACCATGAACATCTGGAAAAAGCATGATCAACGCGCACCGCACAAACCACTTTTGATCCTCTATGCACTTGCTCAGCTGCAAGCGAATCAAAAGCAGTGGCTTGACTACAGAATCGTCAGTGAAGACCTACGCAGATTATTGATTGACTTTGGACCTTATAGAAAGTCATATCATCCTGAGCAACCCTTTGTAAGGTTAGCAAATGATGGCATCTGGCAACTTGAAGCTAAAGAAATTGGGAGTGAAATTTCTGTACAAGATTTAAATATTAAAGACAATTGGCTAAAATTACATGAAACGATGGGTGGGTTTAACAATGATGTGTTTCAACTACTAAGATCTGATAAAAATCTAATTAGAGAAATCGCTGAAATGCTGTTAGATATGCATTTTCCTGAGTCCTTGCATGAAGACATATTAAGCGCAGTGGGCCTAGATATTAGTTATAGCAATACCTATACTCTTACAAAAGTTTCAAAACGTGATCCAGCATTTAGAGAGAAAATTTTAAGAGCCTATGGATACAGCTGTGCGGTGTGTGGTTTCAATGTCAGATTAGGTCAAAAGCTAGTCGGCGTAGAAGCAGCTCATATCAAATGGCATCAAGCTGGTGGACCAGACATTGAGAACAACGGGGTTGCACTTTGTTCCATGCACCACAAATTGTACGATCTAGGCGTATTCACCATCAATACTGAACACAACATCATCGTTTCTCAAAGCGCTCATGGGACAAAAGGATTGGATGATTGGTTACTAAGATATCACAGTCAAAAGCTCACGAAACCAATTCAAAGTTCGTATATGCCTGAGCTAGAATTCTTGGACTGGAATGTTCGGGAAGTGTTTAAGGGTGAGGGACGGTAATAAAATGTTTCGGTAAAATAATTGTGAAATTTTATAAGGAGTTAATAATGATAATATTTCCAGAAAATAAGTCATTGGTTGAATTAAATAAGTATGAAAAAATGATGTTGAACTCTTTCGAAAAAAGTCTGGATGATAGTTATGTTTGCTTACTTGGTATTAATCCAAGTGGTTTAGATGATAATAGATGCATAGTTTTGTTGACTGATTCAAGCCTTGATGTTTTTAAAGTTGATCCAATACCATTAGATAATGATAATGCTTTTAATACTATGTACGAGTTATTATTTAAGAATAGAGTGTTAGATAGTATTGAGATTATCAGAAACAAACTCAAATTAAACAAGAGGTTAACTAATGACTACGGTGAACTTAATTTTAGTGTTGCCTATTATTTAGTATTACCAAATTTAAGTGAAGAATTAGCTATCAGCATTAAAAATAAAGATATAGCAAATCATTTCATATTTACTGAACAATATAAAGAACTGTGTGAAAATTATATGGAAAGTTTAAAAAGTATTAGGAATAAGCATTTTGATAAGACCTTGAATCGAGAAATGAAAAATTTAGTAATTCAAAGAATTGCACCTGAGTATACAATTCCGAAATATGGAATTATCGAAAATAATTTACCAGTTATAAATCTTACCAACGAAAATATTATGATTAATGAACTAGATAGAATGGCTGAGATTTATATGCTCGACAATGATCAAATAAATATTGTAAATAACTTGCTTAAAGGAGAACAGTTGATTTTAGCATGTGCAGGTAGCGGAAAAAGTGTACTATTAATATCCAAAGCTTATAAAATTGCAAGTATATTACCAAGTAAGAGCATACTAATTTTATGCTATAATAGGAAACTTAAAGAATATTATAATTGGCAAATAGCTGTCGCTGGTTTTAAAGAAAAAAACGTTAACTGTAAGACGATTTTTCAGCTTTGCCAAGAGTTGTTAACAAAATACAAAATCAATTTTCCGAGAAGACCGAAAACACAAGAGGATTATGATGAAATATTTAATAAAGCAAATAATGCATTATTAGAAGGAATTATCAAAGAACGATACTTTGGAATTTTTATCGACGAAATTCAGATTTTCAAGCCTGAATGGTATAAATTCTGCTACTCCTTATTAGAAAATAACACTACTGAGGAGCATGTGTTTGTTGTATGTGGTGATATATCACAAAATATTAATAAGAATATTAAAAGGGGTAAAGCACCCTGGCAAGGCGATAATGAGTTGCCAAGTTTCAGAGGCAAAAACAAATCTATACGAATTGAAAAAAACTATAGAAATACAATACAAATTAATGAGTTTGTTAACGAGTTTTCAGAATTAGCATTAAAAAAAGTAGACGATTTTAATTTTAAACTTGATAATCGTGACGACTTTTTTTTGCGAGGTAAAGCAACAAGAACTGGCGATGTTCCAGTAATTATCAATTGTAAAACACAAAATAATGATGGCGAAGCACAAGCAATTATTGAAGCAATTGAGTACATGAGAATTAATAA
This sequence comes from uncultured Fusibacter sp., assembly GCA_964384705.1. Lineage (GTDB taxonomy): Bacteria > Bacillota > Clostridia > Peptostreptococcales > Acidaminobacteraceae > Fusibacter_C. The sequence goes on along the minus strand of CAYLNI010000050.1, from coordinate 5,082 downwards.
AAAATTACCATATACTGATATTTGCATAATACTTTTTAATAAAACTTACAGAGCAAAAATTAATGATTGGAATAGTAAATTTTATGATGTTCACGAAAATTTAAAACTTCATATGGGGAGAGAAAATATTCCTTATAGTGATATGACAAGTAATGATAATGGTCAGAGAATTCATTACGCTGATAGAGATGGTGTTACAATTATTAGTTGTCAATCAGCATTGGGATTAGATTTCAAAGGTGTAATATTCGCAGGATTAAGACCTATGGGGCAAAAATTTAAAACAAAATTACAATCAGATTTAGAGAAAGATGATGAACTGAACTCATTAAGAGAAGAAGATTTTCTCCTAAATATTAATACTATTTATACAACGTGTACTAGGGCTAGAGAACAATTGGTTATTATATTATCTGAGAAAGATAAGGACTCAATTTATGCTCACTTGTTTAATAAGGCACTTTTCCATCAAAAATTAAAAAAAACATCGGAGATTAATAATGAGAATAATTAGTGATGATTGTTCATACAAGGGAAAAAATTTTTGTTACTTTGGCGATATTAGTATTGATGAAGATCTTTCTATTGACAATTCAATTGTAATTATCGGTGATTTAAAATGTGATGTTTTAAAAATTACGTATAATTTGAACGTCATTGGAAATATAACAGCAAATAAAATTATTTGCAAAGGCGACCTGAAATGTGAGGGTAATTTAAACTCAAATTCGATTGAAGTACAAGGTAGTTTAATCTGTGATGGACTTGTATATTGTTCTGAATTAATCTGTGACAACAACATGAGAGTGACTCAACTTGAATGCAAAGGTCCAGGTACTGTATCAGGAACATTATTTGTTGAAAACGATTTAATAATAGATGATGAATTAATAACTGAATCATTAACTTGTTTGGGCGTTACATATGGTTTAGGTAAGATCAAGGCAAAAGTGTGCATAGTTTATGAAACACTGAATGTTGATATTTATAGTAATTCGATTTTTGAGATTTCTCAAAATACAATAAAAACAATAGATTTTAAATATGTTGAGTGCGAAAACTGCAAAAAACTAATTGTCGGTTTTGAGCCAGAATATGTTCTTTCAGGCGATGATAATTATAATAAATTCATTGAGATGAATAGTCAAATTAATAATAAAGTAAAAAATATGATACTAAATATTGAAACTTATGATTTGAGCTATGATGAAATTTCAAAGATATTAGATTTATTAAGTTTAAATTTTATTGAATATAAGGAACAAAAAAGATTGTTTGATAATGTATTAGCATTGTCGGAATTAAATCGAATTACTAAGTTAAAAGACTATTTACTACTTCTTCAATGTTATGACAATCTCTTTATAGAGATAAAAGAAATAAGCATTGTCAGAGATACTTTTAATATCCTAATGGAAAAAGCAGATAAAGATATAAGTGAAATGAAACTTGAAATTGATTATGATAATATTTTTGAATTGTTAGAATGGATATTATTACTTGAAAAATATAGTGATAAACTATTAACAAGTATAAAAAAGGAGTATATTAATAATCTTATTAATTTGTACTCTGATTTTTTCGATATAACGATATTAACAACTAATCAAACTGATCAACAACTTGCTCATAAGACTATAGAAACTCTTAGAAAATTCAATGTTAACATTTCGTCTGGTAGAGTTCGAGTAAATTGTATTGCAATCGATAAAAATTTAGTGAAAATCGGAGTTAGCACCAGTCAGGTAAACGATAATCCAGTTGTTCTAAGTATTGGTCATAATGGTGAGTTGATGAAAGATGTGACGAATCAGTTAAATAAAGAATATGAAGGATTAAATATTCGGGTGTTTGAATGGTTTGAAGATTTATTTGAAAGAGCACATTCTGTAATTAAGATAAAGTCCGATTTAGATATTCATTTTCGAAAAGAGGATAATTTGCTTGATATTTATGTCGACAAAGAAGAGATACCAGGAATTATAGGTAAAAATGGATCGAACATCAGATGTTCATCTATGATATTAGGAATACCAATTAAAGTCAATGAGAGGTGATTATATGGGAAAAGGACTGGAAAAATCTAAAGAAATTTTTGCTAATCAGATTTTAGAAGATTTCAAATCAGCAATTACAGGTTCCAATATTGTAAAAGTATTTGATAAAAACCCAGATCAACAATTTTATGTAGGCAAATTAAGTCCTATGTCAGAAATATCTGAAAATAGATTAAGCTCTGATGTAATCATAAATAATATTGGGATAGATTTTATTATAAATGATGATGATTTGAAGAATTCAACAGTTAGTATAAAATTAATTGGAGAATTTTTTGTAAGAATTTTTCCAAATTTAAGAGAGCAATTAGAATTTATGTATGAACATATTAATGCAATTAGGGGTACAAAATCTTGTCAACTTGAAGATTTAAGAGATTTCATGTTGGAAAATAATAAACATTCATTTGATTTAAGAAAAGTATTCAAAAAAATTTCCCTCGATCAATTTGGAACATTCGAAATTAAGCTTGACGATATTTATGATTATGAAAGTAATTTTGGTTATATTGATAATGCTCATTCTATAAATAGTCGATTAACATTGCTAGTTGACGAACTTCAAAATGATTTGTTAAACAGTAACAATTGCTTTGCAAAATTAAATAAAGATATCGAATATATAGATTTGATCAGTGATGAAAATTGGAAAAGCTACATAATCAATAATCTAGATAAGCGCACTGTTTATCGCAATGGTTGGAATTTGTTTGTTTCAATAGAAGTTAAACCAATAGTTGATAATTATAGAGTTTCAATTTCTTTAATTAACAACTCGAATGAACCTACAGGATTTCAAAATAACATTCTTGTTAATACGCTTTTTAATTCGGGACTAAATGTATCAATTAATAATGGTATGTTTATTCCGATTGAACTAGATTACTTCGAAGACGATTATAAATATGATAAGAGACAACTAGCAATCGGAGTAAACTGCTCCATAAATATTATTAGTGATAAGCAAGTGGAAACAACTCATCTTCCTGAATTTAATCAAAAGAGACTCAAAACAAGAGACAATCTAGCGGTTCAATTTAAAGACCTTATTGATAGACCTATTGAAACATTGCAGAAAATATGCGATAAAATGGATATTGAGCTTAAGAATTGGCAACAAGATTTTTCTAAGAGAAAAGGTTTAACAGAAAAAGGGGAAAAAATGTTCCAAGAGGAAATCAATGATTTTAATAATGAAATTAAAAGATTTAAAAGCGGAGTGAAAATAATAAAAAATTATGAAATTGTTAAAAGAGCTTTTATCTTAATGAATAGAGCATTTAGCATTTCAACAAAAAATTATGGAACTTGGAGACTCTTCCAAATTGTTTTTATTGTTTCGGTACTACTTGATATTTGTTCTTGTGAGAAAGGCTTATTAAATTCAGAAGATTATGAAAAAAACAGATTAGGAGATGTTGATCTTTTATATTTTCCAACGGGTGGAGGTAAAACAGAAGCTTTCTTAGGCGTAATTGTATTTAATATTTTTTTTGATAGGCTGCGAGGCAAAATTCAAGGAACAACAGCGATTGTGAAATATCCATTAAGACTATTATCAATTCAACAAGTCCAGAGGATCGCGAATATTCTAGCGAGTTCGGAATTAATTAGGAGAGAAGAAATCAATAATGATATGAATGAGATTTTTTCACTTGGTTATCTAATTGGTGAAGGAAGTACTCCAAATAAAATCGATTCGAATGCATCAGAAGCAATTCGGGAACAACCTCAAGAGTATTTAAATACTGAATACAGAATTATTGATGTATGCCCATTTTGTCAAGGGGAAGATATTAATATTGAATTAAATGCTAATAATCAGCTTGTTCATAGATGTAATAATTCAAATTGTAATTCTAATGGTGTAATTCCAATCTATATAGTTGATCAAGAGATTTACCAGCAACTACCAACTATTGTTGTTAGTACTATTGATAAACAAGCAATGTTAGGAATACAGTCAAACTATTCTAACATTTTAGGAAATGTATTATTCAAATGTCCTGTGCACGGATTTAGTAACAAAAAAAAGTGTATAAGTGATAATTGTAACATTGACCCTTCTCAGTTTGAAATTGTTAATTTACATGATCCTGCACCAAGTTTGATTATACAAGATGAGTTGCATTTAATTAGGGAATCACTAGGTGTATATAATGCTCATTATGAAGGTTTATTAAATTATTATATTAAGAATCTTTCAAAGTCCAAAAGGGACATAAAGATAATTGGAGCTACAGCAACGATTTCATCATATAAACAACAAATTTATCACTTGTATTTAAAAGACTCTATAAGATTTCCTAGCAAGTCTCCATATTTAGATAAAGATTTTTACTCATATATTGATCAAAATGATGGTCATCGAAACATTTTAGGATATGCTCCATTCGGCAAAGCAATTATTAATTCAGTAGTTTATTCTATGCAGTATATGAAAATAATCATGTGTAAATACAAAGAAAACTTAGATTTAGTTTTAAAGATTCCTAATATCATGATAAGCACTAATGAAGAGGCTCTTAACATTTTAGATGATTATTGGATATTTCTTGAATACAATAATGTTAAATTGGATGGAAATAAAGTAATCAATGCAATTGATGATCCAATTAATACAGAGTTGTCAGAAAAAAAATATCAAGAATTTGTGGTTAGGAAAATGACAGGAGATGATACTTTCCAGGATGTTAGACAAATTTTAGCTGATATTGAAAATGCTGTTGAAGTTTTTGAATCACCAAATCTAATTGTCGCAACAAGCATGATTTCTCATGGTGTAGACGCAGATAGATTTAATCAAATGTTCTTCTTTGGCATTCCAGGTAATACAGCTGAATATATACAAGCTTATAGTAGGTCAGGTAGAAAGTTTACTGGAAATATAATTGTCATTATGAGACCAACAAGAGAAACTGATAAAAGTTACTTGAGAAATTTTAGAAAATTTCATGAATATAAAGATATTTTAGTTGACCCGGTTCCAATAAACAGGTGGGCAACAAAAGCAGTGGATCGATCT
>CAYLNI010000049.1:8700-17715 GCA_964384705.1 uncultured Fusibacter sp. | reverse complement strand
CCCTGCATTTTTTGCCATACCGACAATGGAAATGACTCTGTATTCATTTTCAAATAGGTTCAGCAAATCCATGCAGGGCCTCCATCATGACCGATTTCTCGGTCTATCATTCCTTATACGTGCCATCGCTTGCGCGACTCTATATCTGTCTAACTTTTCTCTATTCTTCGTGGTGCGATCTTGCATTTCTTTCAAGTTCTTTGAGGTCGATTGATACTCTGTTACCTTGTAACAAACCGCCAACGCCAAACAACTTGTGGTTCTTTTGAGCTTCCGTTTCTATTGCGCCTTCTTTTTCGAAGTCGTAAGAAGATGGTTGCGCGTAAGTTGTGATAACGCCTTCATAGTTTCTGAGAACCACTTTTTCAGGTGATTGAGAAATCATATATTGTGGCATTACTGGTATTTTACCACCGCCGCCTGGTGCGTCAACGACGAATGTAGGCACACAGTATCCAGAAGTATGGCCTCTTAAGCCTTCGATGATCTCGATACCTTTAGAAACTGGCGTTCTAAAGTGCTCGATGCCTACTGAAAGGTCACATTGGTAGATGTAGTAAGGTCTAACGCGCATCATAACGAGGTCGTGAACGAGGTCTCTCATGATGTGAACGCTGTCATTGATGCCTTTAAGAAGAACCGATTGGTTACCAAGTGGGATGCCCGCATCCGCTAAAAGAGCACATGCTTTTTTAGTTTCTGGTGTTACTTCTTTTGAGTGGTTGAAGTGTGTATTTAACCAAATTGGGTGGTATTTTTTAAGCATGCCCACGAGCTCTGGTGTGATTCTTTGTGGACAAACAACTGGTGTTCTAGAACCAAGTCTGATGATTTCAACGTGTGGAATCGCTCTTAATTTCTTGATGATGTACTCAAGTAAATCGTCAGAGATAAGAAGAACGTCGCCGCCTGATAAGAGAACGTCTCTGATAACAGGTGTCTGTGCGATGTACTCGATTGCTTTATCGATTTGATCTCTTGGAACGCCACCGTCGTTGTGACCGGCAAATCTTCTTCTCGTACAGTGACGGCAGTACATTGAACACATATCCGTAACTAGGAAAAGAACGCGATCTGGGTATCTGTGCGTAATGCCAGGAACTGGTGAATCGTGATCTTCATGAAGTGGATCGTCCATATCCGCTGAACACTTATAAGTTTCGTAGATCGTTGGGACCGCTTGCATTCTCACTGGACATTTTGCATCGTCTTTGTCCATCAAAAGTGCATAGTAAGGTGTGATACCCATTCTTAAGATTTCAAGCGATTTGACAACGCCTTCTTCTTCTTGAGCGGTGAGGTTACACACTTTTTTAAGTTGCTCAAGCGTCGTGATTCTGTTTCTTACTTGCCATTCCCATGAATCCCACTCTGCTTGTGTGACGTCTTTCCACATTTCGATTTCAGTATAATGTCTCATTTTATGTCTCCTCCTAAGCGTAAAGCTCCTCGTAGATTTTTCTAAGAACTGCACTTTCTCTCATGATTTGCAATGTGATTTCCGCGTGACCTTTTGTGTAGCCGTTGCCGACGATCATCGTTACGTCTTTGCCCACGCCTTCAGCACCAAGTGCCGCTTTTGTGAAGCTAGTCGCCATACTGAAGAAGTAGACGATACCGTCGTCTTTTGTTGCCAATATTGAAGACATTTCTGTATTTTGAACGTTGACACAGTTGATGACGATGTCACACATTTGACCATTTGTAAGCTCTTCAACTTTTCTGAGTACTTCTACTGCATCTGTCGCATCTGCCACGATGAAGTGGTCTGCAAGACCTGCACCCATAACGCGTGCTTCAGCTGCGTTGTTGTGTTGTAGACATAAAACTTTACCCGTAACGCCTGCGCGTTTTTTTGCTTCGTATAAACAGAGCATACCCGATTTGCCAGCGCCACCGATAACCAATACTGTGTCGCCTGGTTTTACGAGTTTCGCTGTTTGAGCAGGCGCACCTGCTACGTCAAGAACAGATAACGCTAAATTTTCTGGGATATCTGAAGGAATCTTTGCATAAAGACCGCTTTCGAACAAGATCGCTTGACCTTTGATGTCGACTTGGTCGATATTGATTCTGATTTCTAAGATTTCTTCGATCACAAGTGGTGTTAATGAAAGTGATACGAGTGTTGCGATTTTGTCGCCAACTTTTAGGTCTGTTTTGCCGATTAATGCGTCGCCGATTTGTGCAACGGTACCGATCAACATACCGCCTGAACCCGTTACTGGGTTTTTATGCTTGCCTTGTGTTTTGACGATGTTCATCATAATTTCTTTGATTTTGTTGAGATCGCCACCAGCTTCTTGCTTGATTTGTGTAAAAGACGCTGAGTCGATATTGAGTGTTTGTACATCGATAAGAATTTCATTGTCATAGATTTCCATGTCGTTTGAAATTACTTGAGCTGGTTGTGGTAATATACCCAATGGCTCAATAACACGGTGTGTACCAAATTTGTCGCCCTTTTTCATACCTTGCCTCCCAATTGCTTAAGCTTTATCCTAAGGTTAAAGCCATTCAAAGTTATTAATCTTGCCAAGATTATAAGGTGCAAGTTCTGTGCCAAATCACTATAAAATTGTGATTATTTTATCAATTGAATTTATATATCTTTTTTGTGCTGTGGAAAACGCTGTATTTTGAACGTTTTGACGTGTTTTGTTGTTTTCAGTTTATTTATGTTTTTTTGCATTTGGTGCTTTGATCCGATTTATGTGCACATAATTGACGAGTTAGATATGAAAAAAACGCCCAATTTTAGGCGTTTTCTATTCTAAATCAAATTTTTTCATTTTATATTGAAGCGTTTGTCTTGGTATTTTTAAGAGGCGCGCTGCGCCAGCAGTGTTGCCGTCGCTTTCTTTAAGCGCCTCTTCTATCAGTCTTTTTTCTGCCGCTTCAAGCGCCTCTACCAAGCCGTCCATCTTTTTGAGACTTTCGATTGTGCCATTCTTAGTATGATGCTTCTCATAGTAGTTTTTGAGATTATATGGCAGGTCGATGATCTCGATTGTCTCGCCATCCACGAAATTGACGGCGCCTTCTATGACGTGCTCGAGCTCCCTGACATTGCCTTCCCAGGGATAATTTAAAAAGAGCTGCATGACCTCTTTAGACACATTCTTGATGCCACGATAGAGGAGTCCGTTGTATTTTTTGATGAAAAAATACGTTAGGAGCGGTATGTCCTCTTTTCGATCTGAAAGCTTTGGAATCCATAGCGTCACCGTATTGAGGCGATAGTAGAGATCGCGTCTGATAAGGCCCATATCTATGGCGAGGTTTGGTTCTATGTTTGTCGCTGCAACGATTCTAACGTCGACCTTGCGTTCCTTTGTATCTCCAATACGGCGAATCTTGCCATCTTGCAAGACTCTAAGCAGTTTAGCCTGAAGCTCTTGTGGCATGGAGTTGATTTCATCTAGGAATAGTGTACCCGTGTCCGCAAGCTCAAATAGTCCAGGTCGATCAACGGCGCCAGTGAAGCCGCCTTTCACGGTTCCGAATAAGATGCCTTCCAGTAACGAACCAGGAAGTGCCGCACAGTTTTGCGCGATGAACGGCTTGCTCTTTCTGCGACTGCTGTTGTGGATCGCTTGCGTGAGGAGCTCCTTACCAGTTCCAGTCTCTCCGTAGATCAGAACAGCTATATCTGTATTTGCAGCCTTCATAGCGACTGCTTTTACGCGATTGAACTCAGGATGCGTCGTGATAATGTCCTCAAAGCGATATCCGTCATTCACAGTACGCACGATTTTGCCTTCAAACGCCTCAGGCCCTTTTGCCATAGACTGTAGATCAATGACCTTTTCAGATAGTTCCTTATAGGTCGTTATATTTCTCGAAATTTCTATTGCACCTTCTATTCGATCGCCATTTATGATTGGCAATGTGCTGTTGATGGTTGCGATGTTTTTACCTTTATAAGTCCTATAGGTTTGTTCGCGATTGAGGATCGGCGTTTTAGTGGCCAATACTTTGAGGAGTGTGCTTTCCTCTTCTTTTAACGACGGATAGATTTCTGTGATGTGCTTTCCAATGGATTCATTGATATTGATGTCATCAAGCAATGCGGAATTGCGGTTGCAATAAATCAAGTTGCCGTTTTCATCTACGATTTGTACGCCATCACTGATGTATTCAAGCATCAACTTAACATGTTCCAGTGTCAGAATAGGATGCATTTTTCACCTCGGAAATCTTTCTTATATAGAATCGCCCAAATATGGGCATGTGCTCAATTTTGGGCACTAAATGATGACGCCTTGTCCATAATCTTTTGCAAGCTTTAATTTTTCATAAGCCAAATCTAAAAACTTCTCTTCAGAAACCCAATGGTTCATGGAGAGAACGGCAAAACGACAAGTGATGGCCTCATCGATGCCAAGTCTGAGCGTCTCTACCATATGTTTAAGTTTCTCAGCTTCATTGTATGCCCTTTTTTCTGTAATATTCGGCATGAGCAATGCAAAGGTATCGCCCTTTACTCTGGCTATGATTGCACCCGTTTTTTGAAGCGTTTCCGAGTCAGAAACAAAGCGTTTTGTCGAAAGAATAATCTCGATAATGACCTGGTCACCAGCGTTGTAGCCATATTTTCGGTTGATCTCACCCAAATGGTCGATATCAAAGAAGATGATGGACGATTCACTCTCATTGATAGAACACCGTTCGAACTCTAAAGACAGAACGTTTTTAAGCTTTTCTTCCGTATTGATAAGCACGAGCTCACCGCTTATGATCCCCTCTTTTTTTACAAGGGCTTTCATCTCGCGTTTGAACTTGGTTTCATATCTTAAGAAGAATAGATAACCAAAAAACATCAGTATTAATGTATAAACCAAAAATGCGACATATAGCTCGACAATTGTCGTGAACTTGCCCATAAATACCATAGCGGCTGGCAACATGCTGCTAAGCAGAGAAAACCACATGAGCATTTGGAGTAGTGCTCTTGACTTTTCTTTTTCCATATTTGCATTTTTGGATGACATATTATTCCCTCTTCACATCGATTTTGATATGCACTTTGGAGATCTCTTCTTTGTCGCTCTCGATCTCAAGCAAATAGCTGAGCTCGATATCAATTGCATCGGCATCATTCCAGATTACCTCTAAACCTTTGGTCTTCATCAAAAAAGTGCCATATGGTGTGGTGTAAAGGTTTTCATGTGTGACATCTTTTTCAATATTAAGCAGGCTCGTTAAAGCGCCAAATCTTTTGATTTGAACGACCTCACCATCGAATGAGATGAGCGTTTTCGTATTTTCCATACCACTGACTTCAGTTTCATCGTACATGAGAAAGGCTTTTTTATGCGCGCGTTTGTAAGTAGCTGCCGTATAAAGGGTCATTTCGTTTAATTCGCCTTCACTATCCTCAATTTTCGATATCACTTGAATCTGATAGGTTTGTTTCTCCGCGTCCATTATTCGGCAATCCATTTGTTGACGAGCACGCGAATGCTTTCAACGTGATTTTCCGCCTCTGTGCGCGCAGCGATGCCATCTTGTCTGATGATTGCATCAAAGATGCGGTTATGTGATGCCTGTATTTCTTTATAGTTATTGAATTCATTGAAATAAATAAGTCTAAAGCGTTGGAACTGGTCGTGTAAATCGTAGATGATATTGATCAGTCTTTGGTTTTTTGTGCCTTCAAATATAAATGAGTGAAACTCGTTGTCACTTTCAATCATGCTTTTTTTATCCATATTGATCAAAGATTCATTGAAATGCTCAACCACTCTACCAAGAGATTCCTTTTCACTGAGCGTCATTCTCTCTGCGGCAAGATAGGCTGCAAAGCCCTCGAGCTCTTTTCTGATTTCTAGGACTTCCATGATATCTTTTTTCGTCAGATCCGCGACATATGCACCTTTTCTAGGAATCATGATCACAAAGCTCTCTTTTTCGAGCTTGCGGATTGCTTCTCTAACAGGTGTACGACTTACGCCAAGTTGGTCTGCGATGGTCACTTCCATGAGCCTTTCACCTGGTTTGAGTTCTCCCGCCAGGATAGCATTTCTAAGGTATTCAAATACAACCTCGCCAAGCGGCTTGTAATTTCTTATTTCCAATTTGTCAAAATTCACGTTCATATCCCCTCCTATTTCTCTTTAATAGCCTCATCAGCCGTTGTATGTGGATACAACATAACTCTGTGGGTATAGCTTTTTCAATTTCTTATGTGCGGTTTTTGCACGCTCGTAGCTGCCAAACACACCATAAACCGTAGGACCACTACCACTCATCAAAACACCATCTGCGCCATAACTGCTAAGGAGTGCTTTGACGTCATTCACTTTTGGATAGAGTGCCAATGTCACCGTCTCAAGGACGTTGCACAGTCCAGAGAGTACCGCTTTGCGATTCTGATTTTCCAACGCCTTTATCATATCTTCTGTCTTTGGATGCAACTTGATTTCATCGAGCTTTAATCCTGTATAGACATCTTTTGTCGACACGCCGAAGCTCGGTTTTACGAGCACCATCCAAGCGTGTTCGAAGCCTTTGATCGGCGTCAATAGTTCACCTAAGCCTCTTGCGACAGCGCATCCTTCCAGAAAACAGAAGGGCACATCAGCACCGAGTTTAAAACCTAAACCTTGCATCGTTTCTAGATCGAGATTCAGATGACATAACGTGTTTATGCCCATGATAACCGCCGCTGCATTGGTGCTGCCTCCAGCTAAACCTGCTGCGATGGGAATGTTCTTCTCGATATGTATTTCAAATCCGCAAGCAATGTCAAACGTCTCTTTCATAAGCTCAGCCGCTTTATATGCAATATTTTTGTCATCTACCGGCAAAAAAGCATCTGAACACGATAATAGGATATCTGGTGTCTCAATAATCTTTATAGTTATGTTGTCATATAAGTTGATTTGTTGCATGATCATTTCAACATCGTGGTACCCATTTTCACGTCTACCGAGAACATCTAGTGTCAAATTGATTTTTGCCCTTGCTTTAATCTTTAATACTTCACCGTTATTTTCCATACGTTTTTGACGTGTCTCCCTTGATTGAGTAAATTTAACAATTCTGTTACTGTACATGAATACAAAATACAAGATAAATACATTATACTCAATTATAGACTATTTCATTTGATTTATCTATAGCAAATTAGGCAAATTAACATTATGCAATTTTCTCAAGCGACAATTTCTCAAAAAAAAATGACTCTACAAAGATGGATGGCTGCACCCATTTGAGAGTCATGCTTGATTATATTCATTCACTGTGACTTTAATTGGTTTCTGTGAAATTGCATCACATAAAATGTCGTATAGAGAACACCGCCGACCAAATCAAATTGTTCTGGATACTTAGCGATGACTAAATCCTTATAACCTTGTTCTTCAAAGGGTTCTACAATTTCTTTAACTTTGACGAATCCGATTTTAGAATAGCTTTTTTGAGCACGTACATTAAAATGAGACACTTTAAGCTGCATAGTATCAATCGGATAGTGTTCAAAAACATAAACTAGAAATCGCTTGATGAGCTCTGTGCCAAACCCTTCACTGATGTGATTGGGGTCGATGGCCACGCCAAGTTCGGCTCTACGAGCGAACCAATTGATGTTTTTTAGGGTGATGAAGCCCAGTGGATACTCGTCCAAAAACAAACCAAAAACTTTCCGCGTGATCAACTTTTGCTTTGAAAAGTACCACGCATCAAATTCGGCTCGATGTCTGAAGGGAAAGTTGTACTGTAGAAATCTAGGATCGTCATGACTTCCCCATTTTGCAAATTCATAGACGTCTTTCCTTTTGAATTTCCTAAAAACTAATTCCAACTAGGTCACCTCATCTGAGATGTATTTGCAAACTTCGTAAATTTACCGAGCCATGCTAGGTAAACTTTACCGGTTTCACCATTTCTTTGCTTAGCGATGATGATCTCGCCAATGCCTTTAAGTTTTTCGTCCACTGTATCGGGATTGTAATACTCATCCCTATAAAGGAACATAACTAAGTCGGCATCCTGCTCAATCGCACCGGATTCACGAAGATCCGATAGAATCGGTCTATGGTCGGCTCTGAGCTCAGAGGCTCTGGATAGCTGGGATAATGCGATTACGGGGCAGTTCATTTCTCTAGCGATACTCTTAAGCGATCTTGAAATCGTCGAAATCTCTTGTTGTCTGTTTTCCTGTTTGCCACCGCCGGACATGAGCTGAAGGTAGTCGATCATAATGAGATCTAAGCCTTGATTCATCTTGAGTCTACGACACTTTGATCTTATCTCTGCAACTGTGATGCCTGGTGTGTCATCGATGAATATCTTGGATTCGCCGAGTTGTGCACTGCTTCTCGCGAGCTTGAACCAGTCGTCATCTTCGATTTGACCCGTTCTGATATCGCCGATAGAAACGAGTGATTGGGCGCTCAATAGACGCTGAACAAGCTGATCGGCTGCCATCTCCAGACTGAATATGGCGACGCTCTTCTTCTCTTTCACTGCAGCATGCTGGCAAAGGTTTAGGGCAAACGCCGTTTTACCCATGGAAGGACGTGCCGCGATCAAGATGAGGTCAGAACGTTGAAGGCCATTGGTCATCTCATCCAGGGCATCAAAGCCCGAAGGGATTCCCGTGAGGGCATTTGGATCCTCATGCAATTGAACGATTTTTTCATAAGTCACTTGAAGGATATCCGAGATGATCTGAAACCCTTTTTTATCCCTATTTTGTGAAATTTCAAAAATACTGGATTCCGCCTCTTCGATGAGCTGCTCAACATCGTGTGAATCGTAACCCTTTTCTACTATATCTGTCGAGGCTTTGATAAGCCGTCTAAGCATAAATTTTTCGTGGACGATCTTGGCGTGATTGGAAACGTTGTGTATGAGTGTGCCTACGTCCGATAATTCCGACAAGTACTCAAAGCCACCGATGACTTGTAAGAGTTGATTCTTGGCTAGCTCGTCCGAAACGGTGATCATATCCACCATTTTACCTTCAGAAAACAGCCCTTTTATCGTTCTGAAAATCTCTTTATGTGC
>CAYLNI010000049.1:1924-8661 GCA_964384705.1 uncultured Fusibacter sp. | reverse complement strand
TGATAATATCCATAACATCGCCGATCAAGTCGCTATCGAGAAGCAGTGAGCCGAGGACGCTTTGCTCTGCGTTGATATCATGTGGCATCGTTTTTAAGTTCATTGATTAAGCTCTCCTTAACGATCATTTGGTTCTATTATACACGAAAGATTGCGCATTAACTATGGGATTAGCTTATCAATTTTAAAAGCTCTGAGTTTCAGGTAGGCCATTTTGCCTTTCCTATATTTATAGGCCTCTGTTGCTGTCTCCACATGGCTTGTTGCTGTGTCGATGGCCTTTAAGATCATATCAGAAGTGACTTTTTCCTTACGGTCGTAGAGGACTTTAAGCCAAAGCGCAACTTCATTGTTAGGAAATGCAGATCGCGTGAATACCGATTCTGGTTCTGATGTCACATAGTCTTTCGACTGCGCTGTCAAATAGGCGAGATAATAGAGAATTCTAATGGCATAGGCATGCGATGTGCGTCTGCGCAAATACGTCAATGGCAATCTGGACAGTATGAGCAAAACCGCGACAAGAAGCAAGCCGCTAACGATGATTATAACCGTTCTCCATCGGCTTTTAGTATCGATGGTACCATTTTGTTGTACACCGCCACCTAAATCACCTCTACCGCCGTCACCCTCTGCCAACAAGTCTTCAAGGTCGATTGGCACTTCAGTGGCAGACGGATCTTCACCTGGAGTGACACCCTCGTTTCCTTCTTCTTCCGCACCTAATAGCTCTTCAAGGGATGGCGTAGCGCTTGCTTCTCCAGCTTCACTATATATTGGGGTGCTTTCGAAGACGACCCATCCATAACCTTCCAAATAGACTTCTGCCCATGCATGCGCATCGCGTTCTGTGACTTTGGAGTAGTCCCCTTCTGGATCCACTTCATTTGGGTCGACTCTAAAGCCCTCGACATAACGCGATGGAATGCCGTTGATACGCGCAAGTATCGCCAATGAAGATGCAAAATACGTACAATAACCCTTCTTGGATTCAAAGAGAAATTCTGAGACAAAGTCGCGTCGTTCCCTATTGCGTAGTGGTGTTAAGGAATACGTGTAATTTTGTGATAAAAATTCAGTGATGACAGTCATCTTTTCATAATCAGTGCCTCTTAAACCACCGAGGGTCAATGCGAGTTCAGTCGTACGAGGTTCAATTCTATTGGAAAGCTGTAAATAGTCCACTTCCGGTGCCTTGTAAAAGTCGCGACCGGTTGCGCTAAACGTATAATCTTTAAGGAATTTAACAAAAGATCCCGCTTTATAAAAAGCTTCATTTTCACCGGATACATAAACTTTTTTGTTGCCAAGGCTTGTCTCATAGAGCCCCATTGGTGTAAAAAGTGTCACCGTCTTGGTCTCTTTTTTATTGATCCTAATAGCGCCGCTAATCTTCTCATAAGCACCAGATTTAAGTAGTTCAATATTACTTGGGTCACTGAGATAGTATTTGAAGTCATTTTTGTAGACGGTCCCATTGTTGACCCATTTGAGGCCATCATAATGGTCTTTTATCGATGTTTTTAAATAGACGGCTTTCTCGATTTTTTGATCAAATTTTACCCAAAAGATAGGATCTTCCATATTGATGGGACCAACGGGTCCACCTAGTATATCCGCATTACCACTGAATGCTGTCTCTTGAAGTGAGTACATTTTTAGCTGGTTGTTCAAATAGCCACTTCGTGCGCCCCATAAATTTGGCGTCAAAGTATCGACGATGAGATTCACTTGATTGATAGGAAAAATAACTGTTATGGCACCAGATAGAAGGATTACCACAAATCCAGTCAAGACACTAGTGAGCATGAGCTTTATTGCTGGGTAGTACGATGTGTTGTACTCGGGATGTGTCTTAAGCAACTTTTCATGATGATCCATGATAAAGAATGCCACGACGCCGCCGAAGTATAGTCCGGTAATGATCCATGGCAGATCGATAAACTGGTACCAAAGCCATACATATACAACGATCGGTACCATAAGAAGGCCCTTGAAAAATTTCACTTCAAAAATCAAACCAAGTAGGATCGTCATTAAAAGTGAAAGTAAAATCAGCAAATAGAATTCGTATTTTTTATTTGGCGTGATCTTATCGCCATTTATGAGCTGCTTTTCGAAGCGTTCGAAAACAACCCATTTACCAAAGGTTACGGCATTTTCATAATCCAAAAAGTCTCTAAGCTCGTGGACAATTGTGACATCATGTCTTTTCAGCGCATCATTTCTTCCCTCTGCTTGGTTTAGCACCTGAGTGCCATTTTGGAGAATCAAGTCTTGACCACTCTGTCCATTATATTGCGCGAGGGCATAATCCACCGCATAGATGAGTAACACAACGATAATCAATGTGGCAATAATCTTGATACTGATTGTTTGAAAGCGCTTTAAAAAATAGACGCCTAAATAAGTGATGAGGGTGATTGCGCCAAAAACAAACACATCCACTTCAAGTTTTATAAAGTGATTCGCAGTTAAAATTAAAGCCAGAAATATCAAATAGCCTGTCAGCCATTTGGCAAATCTAGATTTGTTGTTAAGACTGCTTTTACTGACTTCTATTGAATTTTTATTGGGCATCAGTTTCCATCTAACATTATTGTCCATAAGTCACGTCCATGATCTGATCGATGTAGTGGTAACGGATTGACGGATCGTAATACGTTGAAAGCAGTTCTCTCATTTCAACCGATTTTGGTGTAAATGTAAAAATATCAAGCACTTGACCACGTGGTTCCAGTGTGTCTATAAATTCTCTTGTCACATTTTGCGTGATCAGGACGAGCGTGTTTTGAATACCGCTTTGTTCGATGATGGCCTCTGATATTTGTGCGTTGACATAATTTGCAAATGGCGTATCGCAATTGCACTCAAAGCTCGTAAATGCCTCTAAAAAAGACTGAAAATCAGCTGCGTTATTGCCTTCCATGATCGTCGCAAAGCCATTGTTCAGCATGACTTTGATTTGAATCGCATCGTCCAACATTTCCTTAATGAGTGACACACTGAAAGAAACCATGCGTTCTTCGTCGTCAAGGTTAACTACCGGTTCTTTGCTGCCATTGACCAATACGACGAGTTTGGTGCTCACGGTCTGTTCAAATTCCTTTGTTTGTAGGTCTTCCTTTTTTGCGCTGAGCTTCCAGTGTATGTTTTTAAGCTGGTCTCCCTGTACATACGGCCTAATATTGATTAGGTTTGTACGGTCTTCAAGCGTTCGCATGTTTGATTTGAGTGTCCCATAAAAGTCTTGGGATTGAAGTAATTTTTGTTTCAATTTCACGACTTTTGGATAGACGGTGATATCGATTTCTTTATTGAAGTCTATGGTGCGTTTATCCAGCATCAATGGGTCATATATCTGAACTTTGACCTGTCCAACCTTATAATAGCCACGATATTTACAAATGATATCTTTTGAGAAATTGATTTTATCAAAGTTGCCAAAATAGGCTATTTCCCTAAGACTCGACTCTGTATTCATCCTTTTATCGAGTTTAAAATCTATGATGGCATGCAAAATAGGCACAAAGCTCGTATTTGAAATTTTATAATCAATATTGATTGCATCGCCAGAATGGACAACATTTTCGCTTGCATAATAAAGAATATATAAATTTCGCTCATTGTGCCGGAGTATAAGACCCATGCTCAACCAGACAATGCCAGTGGTAAAAAGAAAATAATAGAGCGTTTTTCCGCCTGAAAGCACTGCCACCACTAACAGAAAGGCCATTAGTATATATAGTATTCTCTTGAAGCCTTTAGTCATATGCGCTTCTCCTCCCAGTATGCATCAACGGATAACTTTTGGCACTTCCACAGAGTCGACGATTTCCTGAAGTAAAGCTTTTAAGCCAACACCTCGATATAAGGCTTCACCTTTTAAAATCAAGCGATGGCCAATAACAGTTTCAAACAGACTGCTGATATCAGATGCGATGACAAAATCTCTACCTTCGATATAAGCTTTAGCTTTTGCGCCATTGAATAGATGTACGGAAGCTCTTGGACTTGCACCCAACTTGACTGTTGCATGTTCGCGTGTTGCTTTTGTGAGTTTGACGATATAGTTCTTAAGAGCAGGGTCGACATAAACTTTTTCCATATCCGTCATTGCTTTTTCAAGTGCTTCACGGGTGACCACTGGGTTGACGACTTCAGGTGTTTCCTTTAATGTCAAAATGTCTATCTCTTCATTTGTCGTTGGATAGCCTAACGAAATGCGCATCATAAATCGGTCGAGCTGCGCTTCAGGAAGTGGGAATGTGCCTTGAAGCTCAATCGGGTTTTCCGTCGCGATGACGAGAAACGGTTTTTCTAGAATCAAAGTCTTGCCATCTATCGTCACTTGGGATTCTTCCATCGCCTCAAGCAAACTAGATTGCGTCTTAGGTGACGTCCGGTTGATCTCATCAGCCAACAAGACATTTGTGAAAATTGGGCCTTCATGAAAAACGAATTTCTGTTGCTCTTTTGAATAGATAGACACGCCAATTAAATCAGATGGCATAAGATCTGGTGTGAACTGAATTCTTCGGTACGTGCAATCCATAGCGCCTGCAAAAGCCTTCGCCAAAGTTGTTTTGCCAAGACCAGGCAAGTCTTCTATGAGAACATGGCCACCAGATAGCATCGCAATCATAATACTGTCTATAGCGTGATCTTTCCCGACTAACGTTTTCTTGATTTCGTTTTTAATTGATTGTATCATGCGCCACCCCTTAGTCTGATTTTTCTGACAATTTAGAATATAAAATAAGAAGATCCTAAGATCTTCCTATTTTTTATGTCAATTCCCTGTTGTCTATTTAATAATACCCTATTTTTGTGCAAAAGTGCTTTACGATTTATTTATATTTACAATTAATTGTATCATCCTATTACGATTTCGTCGCAATACTTAACCTTCTATAACGTGAACCTTAATTTGTGCCGTTACTTTTGGATATACCTTGATCGTCACATTGGTTGTTCCAAGTGTACGAATTGGCTGATCCAAAGCAATTTTCTTCTTGTCGATATCGAGTTTGTGTTTTTCTTTAATGAGATCCGCGACGTCTTTGTTAGTGATAGAACCAAACAATCTGCCGCCTTCTCCTGCTTTTGTTTTAATCGTAATTTCGAGCTTGCTGATGTCTTCAGCTAATTGTTTTGCCGCCGCAAGTTCTTCTTCAGCACGCTTTACTTTTGAAGCATTTTGGTGCTCCAATAATTTCACGTTACCATCTGTCGCTTCTTTTGCCAAACCTCTTGGAATGAGGTAGTTTCTAGCGTGTCCGTCACTTGCGTTTATGACATCGCCCTTTTTTCCCGTCCCTTTTATGTCTTGTAATAAGATTACTTTCATTTTGTTACCCCTTCCATAAAATATTGGTCTATGCTTTGTATGAGTTTTTCTTTAATGGCTTCAATATTGGTATCCTTGAACTGAGCGCCTGCGATTTCTAGATGACCACCGCCGCCCAACATTTCCAGTATGACCTGTACATTGATATCGCCAAGTGAACGTCCTGATATGAATACTGTGCCGTCCATTTTCTTAGCGATGACAAAAGAAGTATTGATGCCTTTAATATCGAGTAGGTCGTCCGCAGCCTGCGCTGCAATGAGCTGAATGCTCTCGCTTTGAATATCGGATGTTGAAATCGCGATAGATTCAGTATAGCGAATGGCAGTGCCCACAATCGCTGCTTTATCGATAAATGTTTGTAAGTCGTCTTGGAACAGCTGTCTAACCCTAGTCGTATCTGCACCTTGTCGCCTCAAATAGGCAGCTGCATCAAAAGTCCTCACACCCGTCTTG
Source organism: uncultured Fusibacter sp. (assembly GCA_964384705.1). Classification (GTDB taxonomy): domain Bacteria; phylum Bacillota; class Clostridia; order Peptostreptococcales; family Acidaminobacteraceae; genus Fusibacter_C. The sequence goes on along the minus strand of CAYLNI010000049.1, from coordinate 2,855 downwards.
ATGGAAAAGTTCTTTGTATCCACGGTAATTCCCGCTAGCAGTGCATCAGCTTCTTCTTTTTCAATGTGTGGCTTGTTTTCCATGTACTGAAATATTTCAGCAACGAGTTCCGAAGTGCTTGAAGCGTAAGGTTCCATATACTTAAGTACGGCCTTATCTATAAACTCTGTGCTGCGTCTATGATGGTCGATGAGTACGATTCGATCGTTGTCTTCTATGAGCTCTGGGCATTCTGTCAAACTTGGCTTGTGCGTATCCACTACGACGATCAAGGTATTGTCATCCACTATATCGACCGCTTGCGCAGAATTGATCAGCTGATAAATGCCTTTGTCCTTGACTGTTTCATGAAGCGTTTGAATGCCCTCAGTTACTTCATTAAGAACAATAAATGCCTCTTTCCCTCGGTTGATAACACATCTGTAGACGCCAAGTGCTGAACCAAAAGAGTCCATATCTGGAGATTTGTGCCCCATGATGATAACTTTTGAACTCTCGTCAATCAGTGCTCGAAATCCGTGTGCAATAACACGTGCTTTCACACGATTTCTCTTTTCAACAGCTTTCGTCTTACCACCATAAAATTCAAAGGTATTCTTTTTACGGATGACGACTTGATCGCCACCTCGACCTAGAGCAAGCTCTAGACAAGCATATGCATCTTCTTCAAGTGAAATTGGCGTCTTGCCGTTAACGCCGATACCGATACTGAGCGTTACTGGTATTTTATTGCCGACATCAATCTCCCTGACTTCATCAAGGATAGAAAATCGTTTTGCTTCAAGATTTTCTAGATACTTGGATTCGAAAAGGACGATGTATTTGTCTTTTGAATAGCGTTTAATCATGGCGTTCATGCGCGATGCCCATAGATTGATGCGCTTTTCAATCTCTGAAGTAACAAACGGAATCTTGTCTTCTTTTGTTTCAT
>CAYLNI010000049.1:0-1914 GCA_964384705.1 uncultured Fusibacter sp. | reverse complement strand
GATGGAAAAATCAATTGGTACAATTCGAAGTTGTCGACATTAATGAGTGCCATGAAATGCTTCTCTTCTTCATATTTCATTTTGAGCTGCGTAAGCTGCGTCGTGTCAAACCAATAAAGCATGATGACCATATTTTGAGGCGTTTCATCTTCAAGATTTACCATATTGGCAAATACGTTGAAGGATTTATCGCCAATTTTGATGCCTTCTTGCTGTTCACCACTTTTGAATTGATCCAAGGCTAAAGCGGGTATCAAAGAAATGATGCTCTTGCCAATAACACTTTTTTCTGAGACCATGTCCGTAAACTTTGAATTGTACCAATTGATTTTTCCATCAATATCTATGACGACAAGTGGAACAGGCAAGTTAAAAACAGCATAACGCGCAGCACTGTCTATGTTTGTGGACAATGTTTCGATATATTTACGCCATTTTCGTGATTTATTGCGATCTGATAACCAATTGTAAACGATTAACCCAATCAACATCAACAGCCCTAATATTCCTAAAAGCGTATTGTAGTAGCCGACGCCGATAACGAGTACACCTATAACTACTAAATACAAATTCATCGTCTCTTTAAACGGATTAATCATTTTGTTATTCCCCATCTCATGGTTTCTTTATTTCACAACGTCATGCTTCTTTTTCAAATTGTCTTATATCCATCAAAACATCGAAAAACCCTAGAAATGCAACGTATTGAATCATTCCAACGAATAAGAGAAGGACGATCAACACAATACCCGTTGCTTTGCCCGTTCTTCTTTTCATCCAATAGTAGATAAGTGACATCCCCTGGACAGAAAAAATCGCTGCAAATAGATACGCTAAATTAGCGGATATGAGCTGTGCATCTACAAGCTTAAAGTATCCTAATATAAATGCCAAGAGCATCATACCGAGGCTACCATAAGCCAAGTGCTTTGGATATCTAAATTGATCAAACGTACCAAGTGGTACACGATCAATATTTAACCTTTTAAGTATTTGGTGAGAGAAAACCAAATTCGCAGCTGCGTAGAACATTGCCATGACCATCAATATGGCTGGCATAACGAGCTTCATTAGATATAGCATACTGTCCATGAGCTTTTGAGCCTCTTCAAGCGAAGCTTGTGAATCGACACCTAAGCTTTCAACTGCAGACGTCAAATCAGCCTGCATGTCCATAGACATTTTAAAACTCGTTTCAATCGTTTGCATGAGTGAGACGCCCGTTGTCAAATCTATCAGTGTAAAAACACTAAAGAAGCCAACTGCTGCGCATATACTACCTATCAACAACGTCACCAAGTTCTTCTTTTTATATTTCATCGCAAGTCCCATTGGAAAACCCACGATCAATGCCATGCCACCCAGTGCGATACTGCTAATGAACGTGACGGCCATGCCAGCTATGATGATTGCTACAATCGCTGATACGACCACATAAACCGGTCTATTTTTCATGGTGAGAATGATAACGGGCAATGGTAAAAACATCCCCATAATGCTGCCTATGACTGGTATATAAAATGCCGCGATGATCAAAACCGCAATAAGTGCTGCAAACAACCCTGCTTCTGTAATTTCCCTTGTTCTGCTCAAAACGATAGCCTCCGCAATTATTCTCATCACTATTGATTATACACTATTTGGAACACTTTTTAATCCCTTGAATCAAAAAAATTAAACGCTGCCCAGTTAGGCAGCGTCTTATTTAGTCGTTCACAAATGGTAAGAGCGCGATAATTCTTGCTCTTTTTACTGCGCTTGTAACCATTCTTTGGTGCTTCGCGCAAGTACCTGTTACTCTTCTTGGCAAAATTTTGCCTCTTTCAGTAAGATACTTTTGGAGTTTCTTTGTATCTTTATGATACATAGTTACCCTTATGTCTTCTCATCTTCACTTTGTATTATATAGTTTTC
>CAYLNI010000048.1:18257-18505 GCA_964384705.1 uncultured Fusibacter sp. | reverse complement strand
TTGAACTCGAAAAGACTGAAGGGCTTTTTGTTGCGCTTTCAAAGAGTGAATCTCATGTCAGAGCCATATTAAACATCCATCCAGACATCATCTTTGTTATCAGTTCACTAGGGGATTTCCTTGAGTTTCAAACCAATCCCGTCGATCAAGAATTGTGCGCCAGAATGCGCGCTTTCCTGGGGAAAAACGTCTTTGAAGTCATGCCTGCCGATGTTGCGCGCAAGGCTATGATTGCTATCGAGCACGCC
>CAYLNI010000048.1:15010-18232 GCA_964384705.1 uncultured Fusibacter sp. | reverse complement strand
ACTTTTGAATACAGCCTCGTGGTTGACAATGCAACCATATATTATGAAGCGCGCATTATCAGAGCGGCAAACCAAAATGTCGTCTGCATCGTCCGCGATATCACTGAACAACAATTAAACTTGATGCTCATCGAGAAGCTCAGCTATCGTGACCAATTGACTGGCCTCTATAACCGCCGTTTCTTCGATGAAGAATCAAGACGTCTTGACACAGCAAGGAACTTGCCTTTGTCTCTCGTACTCATCGACGTCAACGGCTTAAAGCTTACCAACGACGCGTTCGGACATCTCATGGGAGATGCTCTATTGCAACGTGTTTCCAGTGTACTTCAACATTGCTTCAGGGCAGAAGATATCATTGCACGTTTTGGTGGCGATGAATTTGTGGTTCTGCTCCCAAGCACAAACCGCAAGGATACGGAAATCATCGTTAACCGCATCTATCAAAGTATAGAGGATGAAGACTTTGACGCAATCAAGTTGTCTGTCTCCATCGGTTTTGAAACAAAGACAATCGATAAAGAAAGTCTCAAAGACATATTTATAAAAGCCGAAGATCATATGTATAGTAGAAAACTCAACGAAAGTCAACGCATGCGGTATCAAACGGTCAAAGGGATTATCGATACGTTGAACGGCAATAGTGAGGTAGAACACCATCATGCTTCTGAAGTGGGTAGACTTTCTCGTTTGATCGGTGAAATGTTAGACTTGACCCCTCAAGAGCTGAAGGACCTAGAAAATGGTGCAAAACTGCACGATATTGGCAAGATTTCAATCAAAGATGAAATCCTAAACAAGCCAGACGTTTTAACAGAAAGTGAATATATCGATATAAAACGACATACCGAATCAGGGTATCAGATTCTTAAATCAGTCAACATTTACGCTTCGATCGCTGAAATAGCCCTTTCCCACCACGAACGTTGGGATGGTCTCGGCTATCCACAACAGCTTTCTGGAGAAGCCATACCAAAGCTTGCACGCATCGTCGCCGTCGCGGATGCCTTTGAAGCCATGGTATCGTACAGACCATATCGTACAGAGCGGACGAGGCTTGAGGCAATCGAAGAAATTGTCAATAACGCGGGGACACAGTTTGATCCAGTCGTCGTTGATGCCTTTTTGAAAATCATATGACTTATACTGGTAAAATAGAGATTAAGTAACCACCAAGTATCAAGCTTGCAAAGTTAGCTAATGTCACGGTCACAAATCGTTTGGTTTGACTGTGTTCTTTGACCACACTGAGAATAGCGATCCATTCGACAATAAAGACAAAAATTTCGCCAAAAATCAACCCCAAAATGACGTAGCTTGCATAGACGGGATTTGTTGCGAGCATGAGATTGAGTACGCCCTGTGTCAGCAGGTTGATGACCAAAAATATAACCCAAGTGATTCGTTTTCTAAAGCCCAATAACCAAAATATAGCCCCTTCGATTAAGAGCGTCAACCCAACGCGAAGTCCGACAAGCGTTACATTTCGCATAAGTGTTTCACCTGGTACAAGCATTTTTTCTTTTAGATCAAGTGTATAAGTCGCATGATACGTATTTAATGGCTTATCTAATGTGATTTCAAATCGCTCCGTCCCATATTGTACTTCTAACACATAAGCCGAATTATCTGGTAAATCGCGTCCATAAAATTTGATTTGCGCTTCAATAGCGTTTGTCGTTTTGTGCCCTTCTATAAACACGGCTTCTGCATCATGATAGATGCTAACTTTAAGATCACTTGGTGCATTTGCAACGATGATGACCATTGCCGGTGGTTCAGCCGCATTTGCAAATACAGGCACACTTGTCATAACTGTGATTAATATAAGTAGAATTGTACTTATCGCTATCACTGATTTCAAATTTTGAGTCATATCAACACCCCCATGCAAACAGTATAGCACTTTTACCCAAGAAAGGAACGGTTATGAACGCATTCACCTACTTTGATGTCGAAACGCCCAATCGCAAAAATGATCGCATTTCCTCTCTAGGTATCATCCACGTCGTGGATGGCATTACCGTTCACGAAGGGATCTATCTCGTCAATCCTGAAGTCCCTTTTGATAGGTTCAATATAGAGCTAACTGGAATCACACCTGCCATGGTGAAAAATAAGCCGACACTCGGCACTTTGTGGCCTGAAATCGCTTGTTATTTTACGGATACCATCATTGTCGCTCACAATGCAACATTTGACCTTGGTGTCCTTACTAAAACACTGGTCCACTATGGGTTTCCGCGTCCAACCTTTAGGTATATCTGCACAATGGATAAAGCGAGACGCAATCTCAAGTTCAAACGCAATAGCCTTGACTATTTGTGTGCGACCTTTGGCATTCTTATGGAACGACATCACGAAGCACTTTCAGATGCCCGCGCCTGCCAAGGCATATTTTACTACCTCGTTGAGCGATGTGGGCTCACAGATGATGAGGTATCCATTTTTCGCATGCGCTACGATCACATTAATCCACCTGTGAATCCAGGGAGACCATATGACGATTCGATGCGCAAAGTTCTTCTAAACGTTGAATCATCACGAGCAACGTCGACTGATGACATATCTCAAGATGATAAGGTTCAATTCAAAGGCAAAGTCTTCTGTTTGACTGGAGATTTTAACTTTGGCAGCAAAATCGATGTGGAGCTATGGCTTATGGCACGTGGCGGTCGCTGTACTGAAACTTTAAGTCCTATTGTGGATTATGTTCTCGTTGGCAGTAAAGGTAGTAAGAGATGGGCATATGGTTCATATGGCACTAAGGTGAAGCGTGCAATGGATATGAAAGCAGATGGGCATTCAATAGAAGTTTTGAAAGAATCAGAAGTGATAAAATAACACTTATCATTTTACAAATACTGTTAAATTACTATTTTTTGCATTTTTTTTGAATAAGTGGTATACTTAAAGGGTGTTCGGTTTACATAATTGCGAACACTAGGAGGACTATATGTCTAAATTATTTTTAAACGCGTCTTTAAGAGATGCTCTAGGATCAAATAAATCAAACAAACTTCGTAAAAGTGGTTTAGTACCAGGTATTTTATATGGTAGCCACATGGATCCAACTGCAATCTCGATGAACAAACTCGAAGTTGACAAATTTTTTGCAGAAAACAACATTGGCTCAAAAGTTTATGTCAATCTTGAGGGCAAAGAAGTGATGGCTTTCGTAAAAAGCATGCAAAAAGATGTTTTCGGTCTTTCTATCCTACA